>JBLHKZ010000121.1:0-16530 GCA_047618185.1 Limisphaerales bacterium | reverse complement strand
GCCAATGGAAAGGGGGCGAAATCCTCAAAGTGCGGACCCGGGGATTCAACACCGACGCGGACGCCATCACTCACACCTTGCGTGACGATCTGCAATGCGAACTCTCCGGAGCCAGCGTCCTTTTACTGGGCGCCGGGGGGGCCGGTCGCGTGGCCGCCCTGAAACTCGCGGCCGAGGGCGTTGGACGGTTGTGGCTGGTCAATCGCACCGCATCCAAGGCTGAACGAATCGGCGCTGAGATCCGAACTGATTTCCCGAATGTAGCCGTTGAGATTGGCTACCCGAATCAGGACGTGGACCTGATCTTGAACGCCACTTCACTGGGACTGAAGCCCGACGATCCTTCCCCGCTGGACGAAGGGAAATACCCGATAAACAGAGCGGCGGCGGTTTACGACATGATCTATCGCCCCGCGCGAACGCGGCTGTTGCAATCCGCCCAAAGCGGCGATTGCCGAATGGCCAACGGAACGGGCATGCTGCTTCACCAGGGGGCGAAAGCCCTCGAAATCTGGAGCGGAAAGCCGGCTCCGTTGGGCGCCATGCGCGTCGCCCTGGAGAGTCATCTCCACGAACACTGACCGATTAACCGACACCGCTGACCGCGACAGGAAACTCAATGCTCGCCGCAATATTTGATTCACAATACTGGACCGTAATGCCGCCGCTTTATTGGTCGGCTGTCTTTTTCATTTTTGGCTCGATGGTCGGGAGCTTCCTGAATGTCTGCATCTACCGCATGCCGCTTGAGCAGAGCGTCGTCAGACCGGGTTCCCACTGTCCGTCCTGCAAATACGCGATCCCCCTGTATCACAATATTCCGTTGATCACCTGGCTGCAGCTGCGGGGCAAATGCGCCAATTGCGGGGCGCCCTTTTCCGCGCGGTATTTCCTGGTGGAGCTGCTCACGGGAATTACGTTTCTGAGCTGCTGGCTGGTGTTTGGCCCTGTCTCGCCCTTACTGGCTCTTGCCAATTGCATGCTGCTTTCAGGCTTCATCGTCGCGACGCTGATAGATTTCGAGCATTTCATTATACCGGACGAAGTGACTCTAGGGGGTATCGTGGCGGGCTTCATTGCTGCCGCGCTCGTCCCGGCCCTGCATGGCGCGGGGAGCCTCACGGCCAACATGGGGCAAAGCCTGCTGGGCATCTGCATCGGAGGCGGCGTCATCTACGCCATCCTGCGCGCCGGCAAGCTGATGTTTGGCAAGAAGCGCATCTCGCTGGAGGCCAATTCGAAGTTGCTGTTTACGGACACGAGTCTGCACCTTGGGAATGAGGAATATCCCTACGATGAACTCTTCTACCGCAAGACTGATTTCGTGAGTTTTCGGGCAAAAACACTGGAATTGGCCGATCGGTGCTACAAAGACGTGCCGGTTCGACTGACTCAGGCCAGGCTGACAATCGGCGAAGAATCATTCGATCCGGAGCCGGTGAAATTCATGGAGGCGATCGCCGATGAGATCGTGCTGCCGCAGGAGGCCATGGGTCTCGGAGACGTGAAATTCATGGCTGCGATCGGGGCGTTTCTTGGCTGGCAGGCGACGATGTTCGCGCTGATGTTCAGCTCCCTGATCGGCTCGGTCGTGGGCATATCGCTGATCGCCATCGGCAAACGATCCTGGTCGGCCCGCCTGCCCTATGGCCCCTATATCGCCCTGGCGGCGGTGGTCTGGGTCTTTATGGATTCGGCTCTCCAGTCGACCTGGAAAGACATGCTGAGCAGCTACGCGCAGGCGTTTCGATAAGCGCGTCAATCCAGACACTGCGCCCGATGACGCAAGGCGTGATCGACAAGGACGAGAGCGGTCATTGCCTCCACCATGGGCACGGCGCGCGGCAGCACGCAGGGGTCGTGCCTTCCCCGCCCCTTGAGCGTGGTGTTCTTGAAGTCCGAAGTCACGGTGTCCTGAGGATGCATAACGGTGGCCGTGGGTTTAAACGCCACGCGGAAAAAGATCATTTCTCCATTGGAAATGCCGCCCTGAACGCCGCCTGAGCGATTGGTCGTGGTGCGAACTTTGCCGCCTTTCATGCGAAAAGCGTCATTATGCTCCCGGCCGGTCAGCTTGATCCCCTCGAAGCCCGATCCAATCTCGAATGCCTTGGTCGCAGGCAGGCTCAGCATGCCCTTGGCCAGATCAGCCTCTAATCGATCAAAAACCGGCTCACCCCAGCCGACCGGCACGCCACGAGCGACACCTTCAATTATTCCGCCGACGCTGTCGCCCGCCTTGCGGATGCGCTCGATGAGGCGAATCATCTTCGCCGCCGCGACCTCATCCGGGCAGCGGACGATATTGGCCTCGATCTGTTTGAGCGTCACCTTCTCAGGATCCACCGTCGCCACGATTTTCTGGGTCTGTTTCACGTAAGCCAGGACCTCCACGCCGAATTTCTGTTTCAAGATCTTCTTGGCCACCGCTCCGGCAGCTACCCGGCCAATGGTCTCACGAGCGCTGGTGCGCCCCCCGCCCTGCCAATTGCGAATCCCATATTTCGCCTGATAGGTGTAATCGGCGTGGGAGGGTCGGAATTTGGTGGCCATTTCCTCATATGCGGCCGGACGTGCGTCCTTATTCCGAACCCACATACTGATGGGCGTGCCCAGCGTCTTCCCCTCAAACGTGCCGGAAAGAATCTCCACAATGTCCGATTCCTGACGTGGAGTGACGATTTTCGACTGACCGGGACGACGGCGATCCAGATCTGGCTGAATGTCCTTTTCGGTCAATTCGAGCCGTGCGGGACAACCATCGATCACTACACCGACGCCGCCGCCGTGGGATTCGCCCCAGGTGGTGATGCGAAAAAGATGCCCAAATGTGTTTGCCATGGCGGGAAGGTGCTCGAAAAGCGTCTTTCGGTCAATTGCAGCCGGTTCGGTTGAGGCTGCGAGTCCCTAAGCTGTGAAACTGGCTCCGGCCAAAATATTCGTTATCGATAGTTTACGATTTAAGTAAATCAATTGTGCCTTGAATACGTTTTAACGCAATTAGATGACCTTTGAATTTTGTTATCCGTCATCTCCATGAGGCAATCAGGAAATGAACTTAAGTCACTTGATAATAACAGCTTATGGACTAAACCTTCGGCGCGTTCTCAATGCACCTCAGAGGATCGAAATCTCGCCAAACGCCCGCCTTCGCGCGTCTTTTTGCTGTATTGGCGCAAAAAAATCGCCACCCAGGCCGGGTGACGAGTTTTGAAAGGAACGACGAACTGAGGTGACTCAGGCGTGGCTTGCAGAGCCGACCTCAGCGGTGTCAGGCGCGAGGCTCACGCTTTCCGCGCGCACATTCAGAGTGCAGGTGACGTCGGTGTGCAACCGCAGTTCCACGTCGTGATCGCCCGTATGCCGGATCGGATCGGACAGATGCACCTGCTTCTTGGTCAGGTGAACATCAAACTGATGAGCCAATTCGTCGAGGATCATCGCCGAGGTGACGGAGCCGAACATCTTACCGTCGTCGCCAGTGCGCACCTTAATTAGGAGAACCAGTTTACTGACGCCTTTGGCCAACTCTTCCGCGCCGGCCAGCTCGTGGCCTTCCCGTTCGGCTCGCCGCTGCTGGAGCACTTCCATTTGACGGGCATTGGAGCGCGTCACAGGGATGGCCAGTCCTTGCGGGATGAGATAGTTGCGGGCAAAACCAGGGGCCACCTCCACGGTGTCCGCCTCGGAGCCCAGGCTTTCAACATTGGCTGTCAGGATAACTTTCTTCTTTGGCATGGTATGGATCGGGTTTAAAATTCTTCGCTGAGGGATTTAAAATTGGGTCCCTTCTCAAAATGGCACGTCGTCGTCGTCCGGCAATCCGCCGCTCTGCTGATCGGGGGGCGACTGATCGGGGGGCGACTGATCGCGGGTCGGCTGGTTGGGTGAAGGCTGAGGAGCCGCGGGTTTGGAGGTCGGAGCTGACTGCGCGAATGGGTCGGAAGTTTCCCCTCGTCCACCGCCACCGCCACCGCTGTCGATAAAGGAAAAGGAATCGAGAACAACGCGGAGCTGACTGCGGCGCGCGCCCGTTTGCTTGTCTTCCCACTGATCGAGACGCAACCGCCCCTCAACCAACAACGGGCGGCCTTTCTTCATGTATTGGGCAATCACTTCGGCCTGGCGGCCAAAAGCGTCCACGTCGACGAAAGTGACCTCCTCCTGCATCTCGCCGGAGTCGTTCTTCCATTTCCGATTCAAAGCCATGCTCAGACCAGCGACTGCAGTGCCCTTGGACGTGTAACGCAACTCCGGATCCCGGGTCAGGTTTCCAGCGATGATGACTTTGTTGAAATTAGCCATGCGATCAGGCGGTCGGCGCCGCGGCTTCGACCGGCGGCGCGTGGGTGATGATCACACGAAAAACGAGGTCGTTCAGCTGGTAGCTGGCGTTGATCCTGGCAAGGGCGGCGGAATCGACTTCGAATATGATGTTGATGTAGAAGCCGGACTGGTTCTTCTTGTTGGCTACGCGAGCAAAGCTGCGCTTGTCCATTTTCTGAACGGTCTCGATCCTGCCGCCTTCGGCGACGATCACGGCTGAGACTTTCTCGATCGCCTCAGGAATGCCGAGTTCCTGCGCCGCGCTGTTTAGAATAAAAAGGCCTTCGTATTTTTTCACTTCAGTTCTTTCGCGTCTTACGGGTCTTCGATCGTCCCGTTGTGCTCGTTCATTGCTTTTTCAATTCCAGCGTCCAACCAGCATTCCGCCTGATCGGCCGCCCTGGCCAGAACCAGGTCTAAAATTCGCATTTCACTTTCCGGGAACACGCCCAATACGTGGCCCGTAATTTCCCGGGCGCCTTCGCGCCGTCCGATCCCAATCTTCTGCCGGCCAAAATCCGGCCCGCCCAGATGGCGATCAATCGATTCCAGCCCATGATGGCCGCCGGCGCTTCCGCCGGGCCTCAGCCGAATTGTCCCGAGCGGCAAATTCGCGTCGTCCACCGCGACGAACACGCTGGCCGGCGGAATCTTATAAAACTCTGCCAAAGCCCGAACTGCCTCGCCGCTCGAATTCATGAACGTCTGCGGCTGACACAAGATCGCTTTTCGCCCGTTCCGTTCGATCCGAGCGATACGCGAACGAGATCGCTTGTCATCCTGCCATGTCGCCCGAGCCCGCTCAGCAAGCGAGTCCACCAACATAAAACCAACGTTGTGCCGAGTGCGGATATATTTCCGCCCCGGGTTGCCCAGCCCCACGATAAGAAACAGGCTCTCCATCGGCTGGCATAATTGGAAAGGCCTCGCAGCCTTTCCGCCACTTAGGGTCAGGCTTTCTTCTCAGCGTCGGCTGCAGGCGCCGCAGTCGCTGCGCCCGCCTCAGCTGCCGCGGCGGCCGCGGCGTCGTCTTCAGATTGAGCAACACGGGATTTGGCGACCGAGACGACTGGAATTCCCGAATCGCCCAAAATTTCCACACCGTCGCTGACGGGGATATCGCCAATATGCAAGGTCTGTCCGAGTTGCATGTCGGCCACGTCTAGTTCGATGCACTCGGGCAAATCTCCAGGCAACGCCCGCACGCGGACATTAAACAGAACATGCTCCAGCAGTCCGCCATCGACGCGCACGCCGATGGGTTCGCCGAGGGTTTCGACCGGGACGGTGATCTCGACTTTCTCATCAGGAGCGACCTCGCGAAGATCGACGTGAAGGGTTTCACGACTGAGCGGGTGATGCTGCACTTCCTGCACCAGGGCGAGTCGTTGTTTTCCTTCGACGGTCAGGTCGACCAGAATATTTTCAGAGATGGCGTGATGAATGAGCTTATCGAATTCCTTGGTGTCGACTTCGATATTCTCAGGTTTCATGCGCGGCCCATACACGATGGCCGGGACACGTCCCTCGCGGCGCAGCTTCTTGACGCCGGTTCTTCTCGTTAACGTCCGCGGGTATGCGGTTAAAGGCACTGATTTCATATCTATAACTAATCAAACAGGCGGCACATCAATCGTTCAACTGGTGCGGCCGCCTTTGAACTTAAACAGGGAAGTCACGGACGAATTATTATGAATCCGCTTGATGGCTTCACCCAACAATTCCGCCACCGAAAGGGTCGTAATATTGATCCCTTTGATAGGCGGGCGGTGGACACTATCAGTTGTGATCAGTTCGTCAATCTCTGATTTTCGCAATCTTTCGATGCCCAAATCGCCCAAAATAGCGTGTGAAACACAGGCCAGAATCTGCTTGGCTCCCTTCTCCTTGAGCACGGAGGCGGCATTGCAAAGCGTGCCTGCGGTTTCGGTCAAATCATCGACCAATAACGCCGTTTTGCCTCGGATCGTGCCTATTACCGCGGCGGTTTCGACATCAGTGGCGCTGCGTCGTCGCTTGGCCACGATCGCCAGTCCGCCGCCCAGCATTTCGCTGTAGGCATGGGCCATCTTGAGGCCGCCGACATCGGGGCTGACCACGACGAGGTTCTTCAGATCTTTCTTCTTCAGATATTCAAAAATGACCGGGGCGGCGTACAGGTGATCGACGGGAATATCGAAAAACCCCTGAATCTGTTGTGCGTGCAGGTCCATCGTCAGGACTCGATTCGCGCCGGCCGCCACCAGCAGATTGGCGACCAGTTTTGCGGTGATGGGGACGCGGGGTTGGTCTTTGCGATCCTGGCGCGCGTAACCGTAGAACGGGAGCACTGCAGTAATGCGAGCCGCACTGGAACGCCGCAGGGCGTCCATCACGATAAACATTTCCATCAGGTGATGGTTGGTCGGAGGGCAGGTCGACTGGACAAGATAACAATCCTCGCCGCGGACGTTTTCCTCGATCTTGCAGAAAGTCTCTCCGTCGGGAAACGGAGTGATAGTGGCCTGACCCGGCTCAATGCCGATCGAATCGCACATAGCTTCGGCCAGAATCGGATTGGAGGTGCCGCTGAATATTTTCACAAGGCAGTTCGCAAACGTGTTTTAGTGAGTAATCAACAGCGTCCGCGCCCACGAATCGCCGATTTTTGGAGGTCGAAGCGCACTGTAACAACGGCCAATTTCGGCGCAAGCGGAAAAGTGCAATTCACCAAGGAATTCGGCGCCCGGCGCCGCTCCGTGATTTCTCTGAACGGTCGGAGACCCCAAAGCCCGCCGCATGGCGTCAGCGTCCGGATCTCTCTCCGCCTTTCCAACGCCGGCAATCAGGCGATATCCTGATTGGCCTCGCCCGCTTTGGTCTGGTTGCGGCGAAATCGCTCATAGGCATTGCGGTAAACAGGATACTTGTTGCCCAAAATCGACGTCGCCAGAAGGGCCGCGTTAACTGCGCCCGCCTTGCCGATTGCAAGGGTCCCGACCGGTATGCCCCGCGGCATTTGCACGATCGACAACAGGGAATCCAATCCGTCGAGCGACCATGCCTTCATGGGGACGCCCAAAACCGGCAGGCTGGTCTTGGCCGCGGTCACGCCAGCCAGGTGAGCGGCGCCGCCAGCCGCGGCGATGAAGATTTCCAAACCTAGCTTGCGAGCCCCGCCAATGAAGCTGTCCAGCAGATCCGGCGTGCGATGCGCGGAGATGACTTTCACGACATGCGGCACGCCGAGGCTCTCAAGCTGCTCCGCGCAGTGTTTCATTGTGTCCCAGTCAGACTGACTGCCCATGATGATGCCGACGAGCGGCTTTTCTTTTTTTGATGCCATAATATTACGGGCGGGAATTTAGCCAATCTCTCCTTCACTCGTCGAGTCTTTGCCGTCAAGAAACTGCGTTGGCTCAGCGCGTGAGGTATTCCGGGAAGTTTTCCTTCAGGCATTCCGGGCAAATCCCGTGACTGAATCGCGCCTCCGAATGATCGAGCAGATACTCCTCCAACTGCAGCCACTGGTCCTGCACGTCCCGAATGCGCTTGCAATGCGCGCAAATCGGCAACTGTCCCTTGAGGATCTTGATCTCCTTCAACGCCAGTTCTTTTTCCGTGAGCAGAGACTTCTGTGCCGCAACCAGATTCTTGAATCGAATGCCCATGAACGCGAACGACCAAATCGCCAGCAGCGCCACCAGGCGATTCATCAGGACCATCCACGGATCCGCAACGGCGCCACCGACATTGGCGGGAGAGAAATGAAATCCCAGCAGAGTCAGAACGGTGCAGGCCAGCGCAAATCCGTAGGTGACTCGGCCGTCGCCGATCCGCAGGGAAAAGAGAATCACCAGAACATGCGGCACGCCCATGGCGACGCCTTTGGGAAGCTGAATATCCGCCCCGAATACAATCACTCCGATCGCAACACAAAGCGCGATCAGCCAGGACACGTTAGGTTCGCTGATTTGAGGGAGGATCTCGTTCTCGTCTGACTTCGCGACGTCCTCTCGCCCACTGGGACTTGAAGCTGTATCAGGCGCTGCGGCATCGCTCTGCGGCGTCCCTGACATTCGCTCCAAGTTCGAATTCACAGGGTTGCGACCAGCATAGAGGGCGCCATTGCCCGCCTCTTACGAGGCCCGGTTCCGGAGTCGTCCTGCGCTGGAAAGAATAAGCCCCTGAATCAGGGTGATTTCACCTATTTCACGGTTCCCTTGTCGGCTGAAGTGACGGCCTCCAATGCGTCGAGGACAATGCCGGGTGTCAGCACCTCAGGCAGAATGATCGGTTCCGCATTGAGATCCGCCGGGTAGACCAGCACGAGCGGAACACCGGCGCGATTATAGCGTTTAAGCTCCCCCGCGATCGCAGGGTTCTTGCGCGTGAAATCGCCGATCAGAGTGACCGCTTTCAGCTCCTTGAGCCGGGCTTTAACGGAATCGACATTGATGCCGATTTTCTTGTTGGCCTGGCAGACAAAACACCAATCCGCGGTAAAATCCACCAGCACGGGCCTGCCCTGCTCGCGCGCGGCAGCGACAGCTTCACGACTCCAGGGAGACCACACGATGCTGCCGGGCCCGTCGGATACCACACCGCCGCCGCTGGTATCCGCCACCTGCGCGAAAGCCATGGGATCGCGCCATTGCAGCTGGCCTTCCAGCGCGACCAGATAGCCGGTCCCAAAAAAGACCGCGATCAGCGCCCAGGCCACGCCTTTCCGTTTGGTCGAACGTTGAACAAAGGCGCCGAACATCCAGGCGGCAAGTGCCACAAAGACAAGGAAGATCCCCAGCCAGAAGGCGCCGCTAAAAGCGCCCGGAACTGGAAAATGCTTCACTGCCAACGAAAACAGCCAAATCGCTGTCGCCAACATGGGAAAGCCCATTGCCACCTTGAATGTTTCCATCCAGGCGCCCGGCTTGGGCAGCAACTTTAGCCATTTCGGATTCATGCTGAGCAAGACGTAGGGCAAAGACATCCCCAATGCAGCCATCATAAACATCGTAATCAGTTGCATGGCGGGCTGCGCAAAGGCGAAGCCCATGGCCACACCGAGAAAGGGAGCCGTGCACGGAGTGGCCAGCACGGTCACCAACAGACCATTGAAGAACGCGCCAGCGGGCCCTTCCTTGGAAGCCAGCTTGCCGGCCGCGCCCATGGCCGATCCACCAATCACGACCTCAAACACGCCGAACAGATTGAGGGCGATCAAAGTCAGCAGGACGGTCATCACCACCAAAAAGCGCGGATCCTGAAACTGTTGCCCCCAGGTGGGATTTCCGCCAGCCACCTTGACCACAAGAACCAGCGCCGCCAAAACCATGAACGAGACAAACACACCCGCCGCAAAATAGAATCCCAGGACCCGCACCTTGCCGGGCGATTCCTTACTCTGATTGACGAAGCTGAGAATCTTCAATGAAATCACGGGCAGCACGCAGGGCATGACGTTGAGGATCATGCCGCCCAGGAAAGCGAGCCAGAGCGCCGCCATGAAAGTGATGGGCGGACGGCCGCCACCGCTCTTAGTTGCGGCCGCGCCGGTTTGAGTCACCGGAGGCGGGACCGTGGCGACGGTCGATGTTTCCACGGCTGCGCCCACCGGGATTGTCACTTCATAGGCGGCCGACTCCTTCAAATTCTCGGTGTTGGCGATCAGCACACCGCGCAATTCCTTGGGCCACTCGTCGCCAAATTTAGAAAGCGTCTTGCTCAGGACGGTCACTCCGTCGGCCGAGGTCGATTCGGTTTCCGGCGCCAGCTTAAAATCCTCGGCCTCGTAAGGATAAAAATCCGGCGCCGGCAAGGCCTCGGAGGATTTCCATTCAATCCTAACGGATCGCTTTCCGTCGTCCGCCACGGAACCCCAAACCGCTGTCACCGCCAGGTCGGACGTTTTCACTGGAATCCGTTTCCGCCATAGTTCGAATATCGGGACGTTGGCCGAAGGCGTCTTTTCAGAGCCCACGACCAAGGTTGCGCTGACCACTGCATCGCCCGGGATGCACGAGGTCATGCACTCCAGCCAGGATACCTCGCCGCCGAGCACAAGTTCTCCCGGCTTCACGTCTTTGGAAATTGCCAGAGAAACCAGCAGATAGACTTCGTCGTGATACACGTAGCCCCCGGAGACGGAGTCCATGTACTTCTCCGGCGCCGGCCATTGGAGCGCGCCCGCCGTAACGCCCTCGGGCAGGTCCCACTTGATCTCGGTCGGCAGCCCCGTGCCGGGATTAACCCAATAAGTATGCCAGCCCTCGTCCATCTGCAGACGCACCGCCGCCGTGACCGTGTCCCCGGGACGGGCGGTCGTCGAGTCGAGCTCGAGCGACACTTGGGTCGCCGTTCTAAATTGCATCGCCAAGGCCGAAGTTCCGACCAGGAGCCAAACCGCCAATATTCGCCAAATCTTCATTCGCATTCGGTGACTATGATGCATGGCTTCGTCTTTTATTTGAAGGATTTCATTACTTTGCATTGGACGCCAACTTGCCCGCCTCGTTCAGAACCTTTGTCAAACCAGTGTGAAAGTCTCATGAAACCGCTGTGCGGGCCATTCAACTCGGGGGTTGGTTGACGCGGGTCATCGATGACGATAGTTTCCAGCCGCACAATGATTGCCTCATCTACAAAAAAAGAAACCGGCGAGATCAAGGTCCGTTCGGGCGACGAGCGGTTGATCAAGCTCACCGACAATGCCGCCAACAAGGTCTCGACCCTGCTCGCCAAACAGGGCCGAACCACCGGGGTTTTGCGCGTCGCGGTCATCGGCGGCGGCTGCTCGGGCCTGCAATACAAGATGGATCTCCAGGATCAACCGGCCAACCGTGACATTCTCGTCGAAACTGCCGGCGTGCGCGTCGTCGTTGATCCCAAGAGCGCCCTCTACGTCACCGGTTCAGAGCTCGATTATGTCGAGGCGCTCACCGACGGCGGCTTTCAGGTTCACAATCCCAACGCCGCCACCAGCTGTTCCTGCGGCGAGAGTTTCAGCGCCTGAGCCGGCCGCGACAACCGCGGAGCGCCCAAACGCCATGGTCGATTACTTCTCCCTGATGGCCGAGCCGCAGCGCCCATGGCTCGATCCCAAGCCCTTGAAAGCCCGCTTTCTTCAGCTTTCATCCGAGGCGCACCCGGACCGTTTCCACACTGCGCCCAAGGACGAACAGGACACAGCCAACGAGCGATACACCGAGCTCAACGCAGCGCACAATTGCCTGAGCGACCTCAAAAAACGGCTCCGCCACCTGATTGAACTGGAACTCGGCGGCCAGCCCGAGGTCGTACGCCAGGTCCCCGGAGAAACCATGGATCTGTTCATGAAGGTCGGCCAACTCACCCGCGACACCGACGCGTTTCTTAAGGAAAAGGATCAAACCCAATCACCGCTGCTCAAGGCCCAACTGTTTGAGACCGGCATGCAATGGACGGATCGGCTACAGACGCTACAGGCCGAGATCAACGCCGAGTTGGCCGCCTTGACCGATGCGATCAGGAATCTCAACCCCGTCTGGGAATCCGCCCCTGAGATCGGACATCCCGATCGCCTGGCAGCCTTGCCCATGCAGCGAATTGAGGAGATTTACCGCGCCGTCAGCCACCTCTCCCGCTGGACCCAGCAACTTCAGGAACGCATCGTGCGAATCTCTTTTTGAATGCGATCATGAATGCTCGATTCGATAAGAGCCGGAACCTGAAACGCGCCTTCATCAGAGAATCCGTCCTCCTGCTCGTGCTGGCGTCATCCATGGCCGCGAACCTCGCCCGCGCCGCTGAAACCAGCTGGCAAAGCGCGATCGCCGCCATGCCGTTATCCACGCCAACCAGCGAACTGAACCGAACCAACGCCGCCAGGATCCTGCTGGGCTCGTTCCAATCCAATCACGTCGTCAAGGCGCTGGTGCTACAGCCGGGAGCCACGGACGAATTCTATTTCTTCAAGCGAGCCACGGCCTCATTGACCGCGCCCGCGCCCACCCTGCTCGACGCCGTGACCGCGCTGACCAACCAGACCCGCATTCGCGCGACCTTTCGCCCGCCTTTCCTCCTCCTGCACACCGTCGAAGATCCCACCGAGCCGCTCGTCGTCGTGAAGGACGCCGGGCTCGTCGAGCAGCTCAAACGCACACCCTTCGTTCCCCACGCGCTCTACAACGATCGCGATTGGGATCACGTCCAACCCATTCTTACGCGCACGCTCGGCGTAAAGTTTTATCCACCGACGCAAAGCATGGAATCCTGGCACTTTTTTCGACATGCCATGGCCGGATGGAACTTGAGCGGCTGGGAAGCATTAGAGGCCGTCTCACTCGCCGGAAAAACCAAATGCACCGTGCGCCGCTCCAAGGTATTTCGTCGACCCTACATCGTCTTCGACGGCGACGTTCGCGCCCCACACAAATCAAAGCCCCGGTAGTTCGTCGGCGCGTCCGTTCGCGGCTCCAATGTCCGCTTGACGCAGCTCCAATGCTCAGGCACGTGTTTTCAATTCGGAAGACCCCGTTTCGTGACCCAGCAAAACATTATCACCCATCAGCGCATTCCCTATGATTTCAACATCGAGGATCTCCGCAACGACGGAGGGAGAATATCGCGCTCTATGAGAAATACCAACGCCGTCACAAACGACAAAACTTCCTGGCAAATCAGCCGGATAATTTTTCCAGAAAACCCCGGAAGGCCGCCCATCTGAGCCTGAGCAATCCGCGCGAACTTTGGCAACTGGCTACCCGGCAAAAACGCTCCCAGAATTCCGAGTCGGAATCGGCGGAGAAATAGCAGTCGCCGACTCACACTATTCGCTGCGATTCCCGCGACGGAAACCGTAATCACGCAGCAACCGCAACGGCCGAAGCAGCCAATAAAGAAAGCCGAGCGGCCGAGGCAGCTTGAGCCAGGCCCGGTCCTTCTCGTTCGGTCGAAACACGCGCTCGCGAAAATACCGCCACATCGGCGCTCGATCGCGAAAACGTTCACCTCCGCGCAATGCATATTGCGCCTCCGCCAAACGCGACCTCGGCGCCGCCGGCCCCTTCCTCAGCCATTGCTCCGAACGCCGAACAAGATCCGCCACGATTCGGTCCGACTCGATCGCTTCCCTAGCCCGCTCAGGCAACTGCGCGCCCAGAAGCTTCCCCGCCAGTGCCAGCCCCAACCACAACATGCGTCGGCAATGACTGCGTTCCGCGCGCTCGATCGCAACTTCCCAGTCCAGATCCGGATGGACACGGATCAATTCAGCGACATCGCAAATCCAAAACAGCCGTCCCCAGAAGTGCTTAAAACCATGCGCGCACAAAACCAGCAGCATATCCTCCGGCGTCAGTGTGGGAACGGGTTTCCCGGAGAACGGAGTCGCACGACATCGCGAGATCATGCTTACGACATCAAGGGAAACTCCAAACCTCGGCGGAATAATCGCCCAGTGAAGCTCGACATGACTCAGGCCGTCGACGCCGTTGAAGTTGCGTTCACAATTCTCCTTCAGCCATTTCTCTTGCTCCGCTTCCGTCAGCGAAATCTCCGGCACATAACCCTGGGCTCTTAAGACCTCCTCGGCCCGCGACAAGTCACGGCGATCGATCAGCAGGTCCAGATCGCAGTATGAACGCAAGGCAAGATTGCCATACAATTCGGCGGCCAATACCGGCCCCTTGTAGGGCGCGACTTTGACTCCCTCTTGTTCGAACTGCGCCAACAGCCGCGCCAGCTCACTCGCGAGCAAAAGATTCCGGCGGGTGGAATCGCGCACATACTCCTCGGCCTCTTCCCAGAGTTCGGCCGAAAGCAGCTCGGCGTGAGACTCCCGGCAATGCCGGTGCAACAACGGAACCAGGCCGTGCCTTCCCGCCGCCCGCAGGAGCCGTTGGCCGTCAATTCCCTGACCGACCAAATCCGAAAAACCGTCTTCATCTCCGTCCTTCAATCGAGTTCGCGCACACCCCAGCAACAGATCGAATTCGGCCTGTTCGGCTAGCTGTGAAGGGGTTGGGGGGCGCATCGAATCCGAGGGTGATCGGAAGCAGCCAGCGAGGCAAGCGATGAGTTCCATGACCGCCGCCAGCGACGCCGAAAAAGATCACCCCTTGGCGTTCTTTAGTGAGGGACCGCAAAAGCCATGCGGGATTGCGAAAAGGGGGAGACAGGCGATCGATCCACCGGGAGATCAATCAGAGGGACGCGAAAAATTCGCGGAATAACGGAAGAATCGGGTTCAGCCAGGCGGGCGGCTCAGGTGAAGGAAATCATGCCATCGTCCAATGCTCCGGCGCCCGCGCCCCGAGTCAGCTTCTGAGCACTCCCGAACCGAGTGAGTTTAGGCGCGGAATACGCCTTTTTCTTAATTTTTTTCGAATTATTCTTCTTCATTACGTCAGTTCCATCTCGGACTTATCTACGATCTCATCCGTTGGACGTTCTGGAGTGAGTCACCAAAAACCAATAAGCGAGTTAACCTTTTAGCGCTGGCGAAGTCAATTTCTTTCGGGGGAGCCGGAGCCCAATCAGCGCGCACAACGCCGCTCAAGTAATCCGGCAGAGGAGCCTCCCAATGAAACGCTTTTAGGTCCCCCTGCAGCAGATACTCGCCCCAGGTCCCCTTGTCCTCACGCCACAGATTTCGTCCGGGGACGTCCTCTTTCAGCGCCCTACGGAGTATCTTTTTCGTCCCAGGCCCCACCAGCTCTGCCGGGTGACAGGCATAGGTCAATTCGATCGATTCCCTCTGGAAATAGGGGGTGCTGCGCCGAATGCCGAGCGCGCTGGCCGCCTCCCAATTCATCGCCAACCAGCCGTCGAGCTGGAGAAACATGCTCAACTGTTTCCATGGCCCTTCATCCGCAGCCGCAATCCGACGCGCGCGATCGTGCATTTCGCGAACCTCCTCCCGTAGCTCCCGACTAAACAGAATGGGAAGATCGTCGGGAAACGGAACCGCTTCGTCGGATCGGCCGCCGGTAAGCAGACGTTTCGCCCGACTCAACAGCAACTGACGGCCGAGCGACGACAACCCGAAATGCCGCAGGATCTCCGACGTCGAACTGACCGCCATGAAATCGGGAATCGTCGAAACGCAGCCGCACAGCCGATCGGCAAATTCTCCGCCAAAGAGCACCCGCACCGGCGCTTCTTTCTGGATGCCTGGCAAGCGGCACAACGCCGGATGGATAATCGGAAACGCGACTGCGGGCGCTTCGCGCAGCATCGCCAGTTGCGATTCGGAGGTAACGCGGTGAATCCAGCGCCGCTTGAACCCCAAATTCCCCGCCAACGGTTCGATGAACGACATCTCCCTCTGGTAGGCCTCCTCCGGCTCGGGCAGTAGACTCAAAGACCAAACATTGCGTTGCAACAACCCACCGGCCAGGGCGCCCAACGCGGACGAATCCACGCCGCCACTGAGCGTCAGCAAATTGCCGCCGTCCGGATCCAGATCTCGCGTCAGCTTCGCGATCAGCAACTCTCGAAATTTCTCAGCGCGACCGGCCGCTTCGGCTTCACTGTAATCGGCCATCGTTGCCGGCCGGGGATTCCAATATTCGCGGATCTCAAACTCGCGTCCCGGCCAAAAGCTCGCGAAGTTCCCTCGCGGCAGGACCGTCACACCCGCAAGCGGACTGCGCCGATCGGGAAACCAGGACCAACCCACCGCCCATAGCGCGCTGACCAGCCCATCCGGTTTCGCGCTCCTCGCGGCAAATCGGGCCATCCATGTAAGACTCGTCGACACCGCCGCGCCGTCTCCCGATCGCCACAGGTAAAAAGGAACTTCGCCTCCGCACGAACGAACGACCGTTACCTCGCCATGCTTCCCAAACCGCACAAACGTAAAATCGCCCGCGATTTTATCCAACCCGGCCGGGGCGTTTTCAACACAGTCAACCAGCATCCCCAGCGCCGCCTCCGGGTCCTCGAAGCCGGCCCCGATTGCCTCGCGGCCTTCCGCAAAAGCCAACCCCTGCGCCCGCGCGACCCCGCCATCCGACCTCGAATTCGGCAGCGCCTTGACGCCGACCACCCAGGACGCATCCGGGCTCCAAACTTCCGTGAACTCTCCGCTGCGCGTCAGTTCCTCCTTGAACGCCATCGAGGCCCCCGGATCGGGATGGAAACGCGCGAAGATGTTCGCCAACGGAGGTAAGCTCATGACATCGTCGATTCAGTCTCCAGCGTCTCGAACGAGGCGTAGAATTTCAGGGACAAAATCGTCGGGGA
>JBLHKZ010000120.1:0-16580 GCA_047618185.1 Limisphaerales bacterium | reverse complement strand
TCGACCAGGAAATACCCCTTCGTGTTGTAAACCCGCACGACCCAGTTTTCGTTCAGCACGGGTTGCGGACTTTCGGGCGTGGTGATGTCGAGATGACGCAGGCGCGCGCCGAATTGCGCGAACACCGGTCCGCGCTCCCGCTCGCCCTCCAACTTGACGTGTTCGATGCGCCCGGTCCGGCCCTTCTGATCCCAGAAATTGAGCGGCCTGCCGTCCAGCGACGTGTTCGTCCAGGCGAAGAACACCGCGTGCTGATGCGGATGATCGGCGGGGAAGTCGCCGGTCAACTCTCTCCCCGACGGCGTGAACAAAGGATGAATGTAGCCGCTGCGCCGATAAATCGGATCCATCCCTTTCGGGCCTTCATTGACCTCGTAGTTGTAGCGCAAGGCCGGCCGCTCGCCGACATTGACCAACAGAGATCTGCCATCGTCTTCAACCGAAACACCCGACGCTCCCGCCGACAAAGGCGCCTGCTCCTGCGCCGTCAGCCGATACTGGCGCGTCTCACCTTTGTCGAGCGGGCGCGCCAACACCCAACCAATCTTTGCCGTTTTTCCCGGATAACGCTGAACGGCTATCTCCTGCTTGTCGGCCGCGCGAACCAGTTTGAAATGCTGAAACTCCGCCAGCTTCTTCGGTAACAGAAACGTGATCGGCGTCTGATCGCGATCATGATCGCCCGCGGTGAGTTCGAGTTCAACGGAGGGCGCGGCGTGAAGGCTCGCCGCGCAAAACGACGCCGCGAAGGACAAGGCGATGATGCCGATTCTCATAACAGCATCAAAGCATCATGCCCCGGCAAATGGCAACGGCCAAACGCCCGGCGCGCAGGCGCCGCCGTCCTTACTACTTCACGCGGATCACCCGCCGCGCATGGAAATAACGGCCATTCATATCGCGCGTGCGAACAAAAATTGTGTGCGTCCCCGCCGTCAGCCCGGCTGGCAGCTTGCCCTTCCAAAGGTGCGACGAATTGATCGGCGCGTTCAACGCGGGCGGCGCCGGCTTTCTGGCCATCTCCCGTTCGCGGACCGCCGCATAGTACGGATCCTTTTCGTGAACCTGCTTAATTTGTTTCCACTCGCCATCCCAGCCGATGCGCAACTCGACGACGGATCGTTCTGAGCCGGCAAATACATTCACATACACATCCGTCTTGCCCGAATCGGCCACGGCCACAACCTCGGGCGCAAAGACATTCATCTGATAATCCGCCGGACGACCCGCCGCCTTGAAATCAAAGGTCGTGCGTTTGCCGTCGAAGGTAATGATCGAATGGCCATTGGGCGCGCCATCGCGCATCGTCGCGTGCGGGATGCCCCGCTCATCCAACTCGCCCTTCCACCAGGTCCCGGACACCGTGACGTTGACAATGTGATGGTGCGGGCTATCACCCCGCCAACCGTTTTCCTTGCCCAGGAAACGATGCTCCTGTGTGTGTGTGTGCCCCGAAATCGACAAGGTATAGGGGCGTTTCTCAATCAGCCGAAAAAGCTCCCCGCGATCGACGACTCCGTCCAGGGGGATGTGCATCATCAGCACGACCAATTTCTCTTCCGGCACGAGTTTCAAATCGTTCTTCACAAAGGCGATCTGCTTCGGACCGAGCCCACCGCGATAGGTCCCCTTCCCCGCCGGCTTCGCGCCCAGCCACTCAACATTGTCCAGCGTGATGAAATGCACCTGCCCGTAATCGAACGAATAATAGGCCGGTCCGTAATGGCTCTCAAATGTCTCGTCCGACAACTCGTCAGTCGGCGCGTCGGTGTTGATGTCGTGATTGCCCACCACGCCAAACCAGGGCACACCGACCAGCGCGACGGTGCGATTGTAGCTTTCGAACAGCGAAAGGTTGTCGAACATGATGTCGCCCAGCGTCACGCCGAACTTCGCGTTCGAGCCGATCAACTCCTCCACCACGTCATGCGCGATGTAGTCGATCTGCTTCTGCGACGTCGGCTGCGGATCGCCAAAGAAGATCGCCTGAAACTTGTCCGGCTCCCGCTGACGTTGCAGCGGAAAATTAATCGACTCCGGCAGCGGGCCCGTCGGCTTGACTCCGGGATACTTCGACTTCGGCGAACCGGCCGGTTTGTGAATGTAGAAAAACTGGGGGAGCTTGTTCTCGTTCAACGGCGAAGTCCAACCGCTCGGCTTGATGACAAAAAAAATCGTGTCGTCGGACGCCGGCAATTCCCATCGGCCGGCCTCGTCGGTGAAGACGATCTCCTCCTGATTGGAAACGCGAATATTCGGCAAACCCGGCTCGCCGTCATCGCGGGCTCCGTTCTTGTTGATGTCCGCGTAAACCGTCCCGGATGCGGTCAGGTCCGCGCCGTGCGCGAAAGGCGCCGCCGCGAACGCAAGCGCGCTTGTTAAAAAGCCCGCCGCGAGCCGTGAAGATATGTTGGAGCCGAGTTGTTTCATTTTGTCGCGCCAGGGATGAGTTCCACCTCGTCCCATTTCAGTTAATGGAATGTCAGGCTCGCCGCGCGGCGAGCGCTCGTTTTGTAGGCCGCCAACACCCTCCGCGCAACGCTGGATTTATGCCTGTTCGGCCTGATTATGTAAAATGGGACACCGAGGACGGCGTCCCTCTCACCCATCGAGACGGACGCCGTCCTCGGTGTCCCATTCCTCTGGAAACCACAGCGCGGCCGACAGCATGGCCCTCGTTTCATACTTGGAGCCGAAGGAGAATTGGCTAATGTCCTCATCGCTTTATGAATTTTCCGAACTTCTTTCGAACGACGATTCACCTCTCCCTGGCGGCTTTCCTGACGCTCAGCGCATCCGCCGCTGATGACCCTTTCAAAGCGGGCGTTCGCCCCACGGACAAGCTCAGCCCCGCCGCGCAGGAGAAGACCTTCACCGTCCCTGCGGGTTTCAAGATTCAGCTCTTCGCCGCCGAGAACGACATCGCCAAACCGATGAACCTCGCCTTCGACGAGCGCGGCCGGGTCTGGGCCACCGTCACGAAGGAATACCCGACGGCCGCGCCGCTCGACCGACCGGGCCGCGACTCCATCAAGGTTCTGGAGGACACCACCGGCGACGGCCGCGCCGATAAGATCACCACCTTCGTCGACGGCTTGAACATTCCCATCGGCATCTACCCCTACCAGGGCGGATGCATCGCCTGGAGCATCCCCTACCTCTGGCATTTCAAGGACAACGACGGCGACGGCAAATGCGACGAGCGCGTCAAACTCTACGGCCCGCTCGATCACACCCGCGACACGCACGGAATGAATTCCTCCTTCACTCGCGGCTTTGACGGCTGGCTCTACATCACTCACGGCTTTCGCAATCAATCCAAGTTCAAGGGCGCCGACGGGAATGAAGTGGAGCTCAACTCTGGCAACACCTACCGCATCCAGCTCGACGGCTCGCGGGTGGAGCATTTCACGCACGGCCAGGTGAATCCCTTCGGCATGTGCATCGATCCCTGGGGCAATCTTTACACCGCCGACTGTCACAGCTCGCCCGTCTACCAGCTGATTCGCAACGGCCAGTATCCCGGCTTTGGTCGCGCGCACGACGGACTCGGCTTTACGCCGTTGGTGATCCAACACACCCACGACTCCACCGCTATTTCCGGCATCGTCTACGTCGACAATGATTCCTGGCCAAAGGAATTTCAAAATAACGTCCTGATCGGCAACGTCATGACCAGCCGCGTCAATCGCGACCGCATCGACTTCCATGGCGCCAGCCCGAAAGGGACAGAACTGCCCGACCTCGTCAAAACCACCGACCCCTGGTTCCGCCCGGTGAACCTGCAAATGGGGCCCGATGAGAAACTCTACATCGCCGACTTCTACAACAAGATCATCGGCCACTACGAAGTGCCGCTGGATCACCCCGGCCGAGACCGAGAAAGCGGACGCATCTGGAGCCTCACTTATCTCGGGAACCCCCACCTCACAGAAGAGCGCACACTGCCCGCGCTTGACGACACGGGCGGCTGGTTCCGGGACCTGAACCACGCGAATCTTTCCCGCCGCATGCTGGCGACGCACCACCTCGCGGACAGCGGCGACGAAGCGGCTGCCAGCAAAGCGCGTGAAATCGTCCTCAGCTCGGACGCCTCCGAACATGCCATCGCCCACGCCCTTTGGATTCTCCATCGTCGCGACGGACTTGATTCCACGGCCATGAACCGAGCGGCATCCCACGAC
Organism: Limisphaerales bacterium; assembly: GCA_047618185.1. Taxonomy (GTDB): domain Bacteria; phylum Verrucomicrobiota; class Verrucomicrobiia; order Limisphaerales; family JAYPEY01; genus JAYPEY01. Next base: position 12,396 of record JBLHKZ010000120.1, on the reverse strand, counting down.
AGCCCACTGGTCCGCAACCACCTGGCCCGCGTCCTTTCCGAGACGCCCTATTGGAGCTCCCGCGAACACAGCCTTGCGATGGGCCTCCTCGCGGATTCTGATCCACACGTCGTCAAGGCGGCCGCCGACGCCGCTGGCCAGCGCGGCGACCTCGCCGAATTTCATCGTCTCATTCAAGCCCGTGAGGATCTGGCCGACGACGACGTCCACACTCGCTATTCCTCACGCCTCGCCCTGAGAGACCTGCTCGCGCGCGGCGACAATCTCGCGACGCTTCGCAAACGAAATCTCACCGAATCCGACGCCCGCGCCGCGGCGGACATCATGATCGGCATCCCCAACGCCGACGCCGGAGAATTCCTGCTCGACCATGTGCAACGCCATGAAGAAACGGGCGGCGCCCTGATCAAACAGATCCAACACGCCGCCCGACACGCTCCGCACGACCGCGACGAGGAACTAATTCAATTTGCGCGCAACCGTTTCCCCGGGAACATCGATCTCCGACTCGATCTGTATCGCTCGATTCTCGGCGGCGCAACTCAGCGGGGATCGGACATCAGCCCCGCCGGAAAACAATGGGGCGGCGAATTGAGTCGCGAGCTGTTCGCCTCCATCGACGACGATTCCAGGACCTGGCAGCCCTTCCCCATCGAAGGCCTCAAGTCCGCCGACATTCCCTGGTTCACGCAAAGGCGCAAATCGAACGATGGGGACACCAATTCCATTTTCCTGTGCAGCCTGCCTCCACGCGGCGAACGCCTGACCGGCATACTCCGTTCGAAGACCTTTGCCGCGCCGGCTAAACTCAGCTTCTTCCTGGCCGGCCACGACGGTTTTCCCGACAAGCCGGCGAAAAAGAAGAACGCCGTCCGCCTGCGCGACGCCAAAACTCGCGCCGTTCTCGCCGAGGCTTATGCGCCCCGCCACGACACCGCGCGAAAAGTCACCTGGGATCTCAGCAAGACCGCCGCGACCAACGCGCAGGTCTTTCTGGAAATCACCGACGCCGACAACGGCAGCTCCTTTGCATGGATCGCCGCCGGACGCTTCGACCCGCCGATTGTCCGCATGCCAAAGCTCGCTCCGAAAACGGTCGTTTCCAGACTGAAGATCGCCGCCAACCTGACCGGCGCCCTACGACTGGAGGATTTGCAACCCACCGTTTCGAATTTGCTGGCTGACGATGGCATCGCCCCCGAAGTGCGCGCCGAGGCCGCGAACGCCCTGCTCGCGCTCAAGCCGGATCCGACCCTCAAGGCGCTGGCCGCGCTGATCGGCGACAACGCCATCTCGCCCGCGCTGCGCTCGCGCATCGGCGCCGCCATGACCGACCGCGACGCGGACAAGACCGCGCGGATTCTGGCCGACGCCCTGACCCTCGCGCCCGGCCCGGTCCAACTTCGACTCGCCGGGACGCTCGCCGGCAGCCAGGCGGGAGCGAGGCAGTTGCTCGATTTGATCGGCGGCGGAAAGGCCTCGCCGCAACTGCTGCTCGACCGCGCGCTCGCGGCCAGGCTCAAGGCCGTCGACAAGGCCAGCGAACAACGCATCACGAAACTCTCGGCCGGACTTCAGCCGCTCGACAAGAAACTGGAAGCGCTGATCGCCGCCGCATCCAAAGCCTACGCGCCCGGCAAGGCCTCGTTGCCGAGCGGGGAAAATCTTTTCAAACAAAACTGCGCCGCCTGCCATTCCCTGGGCGGCGAGGGCGGAAAGGTCGGCCCACAACTCGACGGCATCGGCGGCCGCGGTTCGCATCGAATTCTCGAAGACCTCCTTGATCCCAATCGCAATCTCGATCCCGCGTTCCACGCGGAAAACATCGAACTGAAAGACGACACGACGATCACCGGCCTGCCCCAACGGGAGGAAGGTCAATTGCTCATCGTCGTCGACACAACCGGCAAGCAGATCGAGATACGCAAGTCCGACATCGTCTCCCGCCAGAAATCCGCGCTCTCGCTCATGCCGGGAAACTTCGGCGACGTTCTCAAACCGGAGCAGATCAATCACCTGGTGGCTTATCTGATGTCGAAGTAGGCGGAGGAGTTGAGAGTAAAGATTGAGCTGAGAGTCGAGAGATTCGGTTTGGGTAATTTCACCGATTTGTTCCCATTAGCGGCGTGTGTCTGGCGGGATTGCAGACAAAAGCGGCAGAGGACAGCCGCAGTCCAAGACCTGTCGGCTCACGGACGAGCAATTGATAACGCGGCAGCGTCGTGGAGCGCGGCAGTCCTCTGCCGCTTTTCGCGCCGGGATTGGCAGGGCAAGCCTCAATCCCAGAGCAAGTTGGCCTTGGGTTGACTCCCATGCGCGACCCACCGAGCCGGTCAATTACTCGAGACTCATCGCGAGAATGCTATTTGGTGATCCCTCTCACTATTTTATTTCAGTATCGCCTCGAACCGTTTTCCTGCCGCGCTCCACGCCCCGGTGTCACGCGCCTCAAATGTCTTCAGCTCAAAGGAATTGCGCACAACCCTGCGCGCGTCGGCCAACGCATCCAATTGCCCGAGCGTGATTGCCTGAATGAGCGCGTTGCCGGCGGCGGTGGCTTCGCCGGGCCCCGCGATCACGGGAATCCCCACCGCATTGGCGGTGAGTTGATTCAGCAGTTGATTCTTCGACCCGCCACCCACGATGTGCAGACGATCGACGGATACTTCCGTCACTTCCTCCACCTGCCGCAGGGTTTTGCCGTAAAGCAGCGCCAGACTCTCGAGCGCGCAGCGGATCGTCGCGCCCGGCCCTTCCGGCGCGGCCTGGTCGGTCTCCTGGCAGAATTTCGCAATCCGGCCGGGCATGTCGCCGGGAGCCACGAATCGCGGATCGGAGGGATCGATCAATGACGTCAATGGCTCCGCTTCCTCGGCCAACCGCGTGAGTTCCGCATAATCGTAGATTTCGCCCCGACGCTCCCATTCGCGGCGGCATTCCTGCACCAACCACAGGCCGATGATGTTCTTCAGCAAGCGCACGGTCCCGCCGTAGCCGATCTCGTTGGTGAAATTCATTTCACGGCATGCGTCGGTGAGGATCGGCTCCTCGGTTTCAACGCCAATCAGCGACCAGGTTCCCGAGCTGATGTAGGCCCAGCTTCCTTCTTCTGTCGCTGGAACGGCCGCGACGGCCGTGCCCGTGTCATGCGAACAGGTCGCCACGACTTCCACGCCGCCAAGTCCCGATTCCTCAACAATCTCCGGCAACATCGGCCCGAGCTTCTCACCGGATGGCACGATGGCAGGAAAGATCGCCCGAGGCAGACCGAGCGTTCCGATCAACTTGTCCGACCAGTCGCGCGTCGTCGGATTGTAGAGTTGAAAGGTGCTGGCCATCGATTCCTCGATGACGCGCCGGCCCGACAGCATGAAATGAAATCCATCGCCGACGCCCAGCAGCAACTTCGCTTCAGCCAATCGCTCCGGCGATTCGGCCATCAACTGAAACAAGGTGTTCAGCGGCATGTATTGAATCCCGGTCTCGGCGAAGATCGTTTCCCAATCGGTTTTCTCGTAGGCGTTCTTCACGCCTCGCTCGGTGCGCGGATCGCGATAGCAAAACGTCGGCGACATGAGCCGGTCCTCCGCGTCGAACAAAGTGTAGTCAACGCCCCAGGAATCGACGCTGAAACCGGAAATCTCGACACCCAATGCGGCCGCCTTTTTCAGACCAACCTTCACCTCGGCAAACAACGCGGGAATATCCCAGTGCAGCGAGCCTTCGTCGGTCTGGATAACGGCGTTTGGAAAACGGTGAACTTCCTCCAACGTGAGCCGACCATCAGCCAAGGTCGCGAGCATCAGCCGGCCGCTTTCAGCGCCCAGGTCACAGGCAAGGTAGTGCGCGTCCATGCCGGCATGTATAGAGAGTTTGAATAACGGAATCGAATCCAAAAACCCGGTGGGGCGAGAGTCCTCGCGAGCCCATTTTACAGCTCTGAAAGAGCGGGAGCCGCTGTCATCCCTGCGGGATTCTGATTTGGGCTCGCGGGGACTCTCGCCCCACCAGGTTTACACTTCCTTCGGACTTCGAACGCGCTATTGCCGAGCAGGCTAACGAAGGACGAAATCCGCCTCTTTCAATTGCAGCCGAATCCCGCCCTGCATCGTGGTGATCCAGAGATTGCCGGGCTCCGATTCAAACACATACGGATACGCCAGCGAAGCGCCCGGCTGCCGCGCGATGACCACCGGCTTGCTCCAGCCCTTGCCATCATCCTCCGAAAAAGCGATCGACAGTTCGCCCCGATGATTCGACGCGGGACGCTCAGCCCAGGCGCCTTTGCCGCCCTGCAATTTGTATTCGGTCTTGCCCTCGGGATAGGGGCGATTCCAGACCAACACGAGCCGGCCGCTGCCAACGCGCTGAAGGATCGCCGGCGCAGTCGCCGCCGGAATGTTCGATTTGCGGATCGTCGTCCAATAAATCCCGTCCTCGGAAATGGCGTCCCAAAACGCGCCGTAGGTCGTGCGCAGAAGCATGCGCACCCGACCGTCCTTGAGCTGCTCAAGCGTGCCTTCGATCGCGCCGTCGTGGTGACCGTGGCCGCCGAGGTCGATGACATTGCTGCGCTTCCAGGTCCGACCATCGTCATCCGAGGAATAAGTGACGGTCACGTGCCGGCTGGGATTTGGCGCGAGATACTGCGACACGAAAACGATGCGGCCATTCTTCATTTGAATCATGTCCCGCACCGCGCCGGTCCACTCCTCGTGCATCAGCTTTGGCTCTTCCCATCGCGCGCCTTCGTCGGGCCCGCGCAGCAGGTAGGTCGGCAGGCGCGTGCCCGGTCCGGCTTCATTAATCTTCGAGTTCCAGTTCCAGACCCGTTCTTTCAGATTCATGCAGGCGAGCAGGATCGTGCCCTCCTTCGTCCGCAGCAGCGTTCGCTCGCGAGAGATATCGAACGAGACGCCAGGCGCAATGATGGCCTTCTCCTTCCAGGTTTTACCCCCGTCCGCGCTGGTCGCCATACTGACGCCCTCAGCGGTCATGAACCGGCTGTCCGATAAATGGATAAACGGGCCCTGCCTTTCTGTGGGCAACGGCGAGGTTTTCGGATGCAGCGTGAGCGGAGCGGCGGATGCGATCGTTGTGCTCAGAACTGCGAGCCCGCACAAATGGCTGTAAACAAGAAATTTCATTTTGATTAAAAAGTCAGGAATTCATTCGACCGGAGCGGGCTCTTCTCGAATCAGGTGTATCTCGCGAACGGTGATGAAGGAACCCATGCCCTTCGTGCCGTCCTCCTTGGTTTTTGTTTCCTCGACGATGGACCACCTGCCCACCTCAGCGGCGTCGAGAATCTGGGGAACGGTGTTGATGCTCTTCGGACTGAAGGGCTCCTTGCCGGAAAGCGCCGCATGGATTTCAGCGAAATTTCCCTCATAGCTGCTCTCTCCAATCGATCCGTTAAAATGATCTATCACCTGCTGTTCCGCCTTTCCGCCGGGGCCCGAATATTCGATGACAGTCTCCGACCCTCCCTCGTACGAAAGTTCGGTCACGGTCAGGCGCGCCTTGTCCGGGCCGCCGCAACCGACGCACAGAAGAACACCCATTGCGGCCAGCCACACGGTCAGTCCCGAACGTGCTCTTCTCGTTTGATTGTTCTGTTTCATAGATTCACTTGCTGTCGCCCGAAATGGTTCGATACCAGGAGCGCGCCTGATCCAACTGTGCCTGAATATGCTTCGCGCCGGTGTGCATGCGGTTGCGTTTTTTCAGATCGCCCTCCAGACGGTCAATCCATTTCAGGAAATATTCGGCGGCGGGTCCGGCATTCTGTGGCTTGCCTTTCACCTCGACGTAGACCGGGTTCGTGTGCGCGACGGGTTTGTTGCGAATGACGTTCGGGTTGTTCGGGCCCGAGACGCGCAAGGCCACCCAACCGCTTGCCTTGAATTCCACGCGTGCATCGAAGGCGATTTCGGTCGCGCCGCCAACCGCCGGGCCTTGGCCGACGACCTTGCCGTTTTGAATGATCTCCACCTTGTCCAATGGAAACTGCGACTTCGCGACGACGCGGACAACGACGTTGCCGGGCTTGTCGCGTCGGATGACCGAGCCGGGCAACTTGCCATCCGCGGTGAATTCCAGCGCCGGACCGTTGCTGACAAACGAGCGGCCCGCCTTTTGACCGTCGACCCAGCCTTGGTAGGTCAGGCCATCCGGGAGATAGACATAGGCGCGCGCCCAGCCCGGCGGCAGACTGGCAATCCGATTCAGGAAACAATCCGTGCCGGCGGCGGCATGCACCCGCAGGCCGCAGTTGAGCAATTTATACCAAAGTTCCTTCGAGGCTTCGTAGCCGGGGCACATGACGTCCATCGTGTGCACGCGTCCGAGCGCCGCGTCGACCGGCAGACCCTTGGCGGTGTAGGCGCGATCGTAGAGATCCTTCAAATTGCTGGCCGGATGCGTGTAGCTCACCGCGCCGCCCTGATCGATCACCTCCTGCTCGACATCCGCCAGCGTCGGCACGTCGTAGGGATTGGTCGTGCCCTTGAATCCAAGAAAGATCGGCTCCACCAGCTGCGTGAGATTCTGGAGCGTCAGGTGCCCCCAAATCGTGCTGCGCAATTCCTGGTTCCAGTAGACCATGTGGGTCTTCGTTGATTTGGGATCCAATCCTCCCCGAAAGAATTCCCGATCGAACACGCCGTCGCCGTCGGAGTTTGCGACGACCGCATTGCAGACATTCAGATCCTCTCCCTGAACCTGGCGAATGATTGTTTCGGGAAAGTTGTACCAGTGCCCGTAGCCGTAATTCGCGTGCGTGTGATTCTCGCCGGAATACCAGCCCTTGCCCGCCAGATCGATCCAGCGCTCGAGTTCAAGATTGATGATCTGTTCGCGTCCGGCTTCGATTTTAATTTCTTTTTCCAGGACTCGATACTCCGGTCCACGCCAGACCTTGATCGAGTAATCGCCCTCGGCCAGATGCAACGGCGCGTCGCCTTCGCAGTAGAAATGCCCCTTGCCGTTGGTGAGCCGATACAGCGCGCCAAAGGGCGCGTAAAACTTCCCGCCCTTGCGCTGAACGGACACGCGCGCGGTGAGCGGTCCGCCGTCGGCCTTGTCGCGCAGGCGAATCGTCGCCCGGCCAAAGTTGCCCTTCCAGGCCACGCCGTGGACGCGAAGTTTTTGTGTCGATCCGGACGCCAGGTCGCGCCGGACCAACGCAGTCGCGCCTTGGGAGTTTTCGGTATGAACCAGCCATGTTCCGTGTCGACTGACCGATGGCCAGTCTTCGTCGGCCATGTCCGAACTGATCTTGCGCATGTCGCGCAGCGAGTTCTCCAACGGGACATGCCAGATGTCATAATGCGCGCCGCCCAGATCCGTCGCGACAAAGCAACCCTTGCCCGTGCCGTCCCAGCAGAGATTGTGAATGCGCGCCGGGAAGCGAACGATCTTCTCGGATTCACCGCCGTCGGAGTCGATGCGAAACAGATCCATCTGGGGACCGTTGTTGCCGCCTTGTTCGTTCGGCAGGTCCATGTTCATGGCAAACAAAATGGATTCCCCATCCTTGGAAAGACCGTAGTGAACGCGCGCGCGACTCAGGGCGACGGGATCCTTCGGCCCAATCCCGGGAATAACGGTCACTTCGCCGGACTCCAGATCCAACCAGGTCAGGTAGTGCGGATAAGCATTCGCGCTCAGCCGACCGAGCAGACGCTTGCCATCGGGATGGAAGAACAACTCGCCGCGCGCGCGGATGTTGGCGGGGAGCTTGATCTGCTCGCCGTCGGTCGCCTTGATCACCCGCAACGATCCGACGCTGAAATTGGGCGCGTTGACGTAGGCGATGCGTTCGCCGTCCGGCGACCAGGCGGGATCGACATCCCAGCCGGCTTCGGTCGTCAACTGCGTGAGCACGTCGTCGTCCAGATCCAGCCGAAAGATGGCGCCCTGAAATGAAACGGCGACCGAGTCCCCACCCGGCGAAATGCGAGGCATGACGCCGCCAAAATGCCGACGCTCGGTTTCATTGGGAACGTAGGACGCGGCGGGAAGCGTCGCGGCAACGCCACAAAGCATCGACAACACGAGCGATGCTTGACGAGTGAATCTCATTTTGGGATGGAGCTTTCGCGCGCCTCGAACCACGCGGTGAGTTTGCGGTTGAGATTCTTGACGCGCTTTTGCTGATCGGACTTTTTCGAAAGATCGTTCACTTCGTCTGGATCGTTCTTCAGATCGAAGAGCTGATAGCGCTTCAAATGCGGATAATGAATCAGCTTCCAACGGTCGGTCCGGACCATGCGCTGGTAGTTGTAGAAGTAGCCGTAGATCTCGGGATGAATCTGTTTCTTCTCCCCACGCAAGACCGGGACAAAACTTTTGGCTTCCACGGTTTTGGGAATCGGGATTCCGGCCAGTTCGCAGGTCGTGGGATACATGTCGCGCAGGTAGATCTGCGCGCGCGTGCGGCGATCCTTCGGAATGCCCGGACCAGCGATGATGAAGGGCACGCCGATCGAGTGTTCATACATGTTCTGTTTGCCCATCAGTCCGTGACTCCCAACGGCCAGTCCGTGATCACTGGAGAAAATGATCACGGTGTTGTCGCGTTGCCCCATGCGGTCGAGCGTTTTCAAGATGCGGCCGATGTGAGCGTCCATATCGTCGATGACCGCGTAGTAGGCGGCGATCTCCTCGCGAACTTCGGCTTCGGTGCGCGGCCAGGGCAGGAGCTTCTCATCGCGGCCGTTGAAGTTGCCGTGATCGAAGGGATGCTCGGGCAGGAAGTTCTTCGGCAGCGGGATCTTGGTCGGATCGTATTTTCCCTCGTAGCCAGGCGGGATGACCAGCGGATCGTGCGGCGCGGTGAAATTGACGTGCAGGAAGAATGGTTTGGTAGGTTTTCGCAGCAATAGATCGATGGCTCCGTCGGCGATGTATTGGCTGGTCTCACCGACGAGGCCGATGCCTTTGTGGGTCTCGACGCGACCGTCGTTCGTCTTGAAGGTCCAGCCTCGGTAGCCGGTGATCAGCCGGCCCTTGCGCCCGTAGCGCGGCTTGGCTCCTTCCTTGCCGCCACCGCCGCTGCTGAAGAGTCCGCTGGTCGCGTCGTAGCCTCGCGTCTTTGGGCTGCCATCGTTCATCCATTTTCCCGAATACCAGGTGTAGTAACCGGCGTCGCGCATCGTGTCCGCCCAGAAATTCATTTCCTTGCGCAGCTTGCCGCCGGCGAAGGGCACTCCATTTTTCCAACCGGTGGCGCCAGTGAGGATCTCCGCGCGACTCGGAACACAAAGCGGAAAGGCGCAGGTCGCGCGGGTGAAGGTCATCCCCTCGCGCACAAGACTGTCGAGATGGGGAGTGTGGATGTGCTTGTTCCCCAACGCGCGGATGGTGTCGGGCCGTTGATCGTCGGAGACGATCACCAGAAAGTTCGGCTTTCTCTCGGCCGCGTTCGTGGGAGTCGAGTAAGCAAGTAAGGCGCTCAGGACAGCGCCGAGGAGGAACGCGGGGATGGAATAGCCACTAGGTTTTGGGGGGGAAATGTTTGAATCGGGCATGGCGGAGACGGAGACGTTTTTTCGACACTCCAAGATAGAGAGGCCTTCCTCCCGATTCCAGCCCGTTCTGGATCAACCTTTCGAATCGTCGCTTTTTCCGCGAAGAAGTCTTCGCACGGATCCCAACGGCGCCCGCGCCCAGGCTCGTTCATGCAGGTAGTAGACCGCGAACTTGGCGACGAATTCCACCGCTCCAATCTTAAGCGCAGGTTTGATGTCTCCCGTCACGATGAGCGCGATGACAATGGTTGTCGTCGTGGCAATGATCCGCCAGGTGAATCCCTTGAGGGCGCTGCGCAAGGGCGATTCTCGTATAATAGTCGCTTCGTCGGTCATTTGATTGATTCGTTGGAGGAGGGAAATACGACTTATACATAAGTGAGTCAATTATTTTAATGATGTTTGATATTTAGCGTTGTGAATGACCAGACTCTTTACAGAAAAGGGTTTATTTTCCGGTCGACCTATCTAGAATCACCCTTTCCCATGGCAGCGAAGAAATTTCCCCCAGCAAAGAAGAATACTGCGTCCTCTAAGCGTTCCGGCGTGCTCGGCGGCGGCAATTGGATCATCGATCAGGTGAAAATGATCGATGTCTACCCTGAAGCCACCATGCTCGCGAACATCAGCGGCCAGGCGCAGCAAGGCACGGGCGGCGCGCCATTTAATGTTCTCGTAGATCTTGCCCATCTGGGCGCCGATTTCCCGCTTTACGCGGCCGGCGCGATCGGCAAAGACGATTTGGGCAATGAAATCCTCTCTATCTGCGAGGAGAACAAGATCGACACGAAGAATCTCAAGCCGACCGCGCAAGCGCCCACGTCCTACACGGACGTCATGACCGAATCCAAGGGCGGCCGCCGGACTTTCTTCCACAATCGAGGCGCCAACGCCCTCTGGAACGGCGGCGATCTGAATTTTAAGCGGAACAAGGCGCGCATTTTCCACCTGGGCTACCTGCTGCTTATGGACGCCCTCGATCAAAAAGATCGGAAGCACGGGACCAAAGCCGCGGCGCTCCTGGCGGCGGCCCAGGACGCGGGAATGAAGACCAGCGTCGATGTGGTCAGCGAGGATAGCGATCGTTTCGCAACGATCGTCGGCCCCGCGTTGGCGCACACCGACTATTGCATTCTAAACGAGATCGAGGCGGGCAAGACGACCGGCTTCAAACTTCGCGAGGCGAACGGCGCGTTGGACACGGTCGCATGCAAACATTCAGCCGGGGCATTGCTGCAAATGGGCGTGGGCGAGTGCGTGGTGATTCATTTTCCGGAGGGCGGCTTCGCGCGAACGCGAGACGGCAAGGATTTCTGGCAAAGCTCCCTGAAGCTTCCGCAGAAATACATTGCCGGATCCGCCGGAGCGGGAGACGCCTTTTGCGCCGGAACTCTTTACGGACTGCACGAAGGCTGGGACTTGCAGAAGTGCCTCTTCACCGCTGTATGTGCCGCCGCGGCTTCCTTGTCCCAAGCCACTTGCACAGGCGGAGTCAAGTCGCTGGTCGCGGCGCTCGCGTTGGCAAAAAAGTATAAGCCTGGCAAGCCGCTGGAGCCGGATTACTGATTCTCTCAGCCTCCTTCAGCCAAAAACCGGCTCCAACGATTCGCCCCGCCGCGCAGGGCCTTCTCATTTCACCGCCTCAACGCGCCCACGAGCCCGGCTCAGAGCGGCATTGCTCTCAGACTTCGCCTTTGCAAATTATTGCTATTCCGATTCGCTCTTTGCTTCCATACGTGGCGCCCTCGGTCATTGGAGGAAATCTTCGTAATGCGACGTATCGCGGCCAGGAGAAGAACTGGGGGGCGCGAAGCTTGCGCTCCTGATCCCTTCCATCGATTCGCGCCGTGCTGCCCAACGGCGTCTTGATCAGGGGAGGCGCCGCAGCGCGGATTCTAATCGGTTCGAGAGACAAAAAAAGCCCGAGGAGCGAGAACTCCGCGGGCTTCTTTTGGAGGAACGTTGCTTACTGCCCAGTGATAATCTTGTTGCGGCGCTGGTGGTATTCCCGTGGGTTGATCTTGTCCGCCTTGTAAAGCTCCAGCAGCTGCTTGAGCTGATCTCGCTTGCTTCCGGTTGCAGCCGGCGCGGTGGTCGGTTTGCCCTTCGGCTGGCCGACTTTCTTGGTCGACGGCTTCTTGACGGCGGGTTTGTCTTCGGAGCCAGCCTGTTTCCTGGCCTCTTTTTCAGCCTGTTTGCGAGCTGCTTTTTCCGCCTTGGCCTTGCGGGCCGCTTCACGATCCATTTCACGTTTGCGACCCTGCTCCTCCTTCGCCCGGCGGGCATCGGCGGCGCGGGCTGCATCGGCGGCCTTCGCGGCCCTGCTCTGGGCCGCGGTCGCTACTTCGCGCGAGGCCTTGGCTTTAACCATCGCTTCATTCTGCAATTTTTTTGCGGGCGCCGCGCGCGCCTGGTCCTGCTCTTCCTGGGACTTCGACGCGAGCTTCTCAGCCGCCTTGCGAGCGTCCGCTTCGGCGCGCGCTTTGGCTTTGGCTTCCTTCTGGCGAAGCTCTTCGGCCTCCTCGCGGGCGCGTTGCATTTCCTTGGTCCGGCGTTCGGCGTCACGACGCGCCTTGGCGGAACCCGCGCGCGCTTTCGACTCGGCCTTCTCGGCGGCTTTAGCCTGCTTCCCGGCGGCCTCTTCCTTCAAACGAGCCATCTCTCTGGCTTCGCGCTCGGCGGCTCGCTGACGTTTTTCCTGGGCCTTGCCGACTTCTTCGGCCTGCTCTTCCTTCCCTTTCTGAACCTTGGCGAGCTCTCGGGCTCGTTTGGCCGGATCTTCCTCTCCGCGAGCTCTGGCTTCACGCGACACGGCTTTGGCTTTTTGATCGGCCAGCTTCCTCAGGCGTGCGGCCTCCCGTTC
>JBLHKZ010000119.1:0-16598 GCA_047618185.1 Limisphaerales bacterium | reverse complement strand
GGCGTCGAAGGAGTCGATCTAGCCTCAACCATCCCTGCGATGCGCGACATCGACGGCGTCGTTTTCTTCAGCACGGAACCCGCCGGCATGTCCCTGACGCAGGAATTGCGGGAGGAACTTCTGAACGCCATGGAACGAAGCTAGGCGGTTGACTGCGGGAATCGGCGATTGGTTTGCTTGATGACAATGCCGATGGCCGATTTGACGACCTGGACAGCGGCGCGATGATCATCGATCTCAATCAAGATGGAAAACTACAGGGACGCTCGGACTCCGCCGAATATCATAAACTCGGGCAACCGTTCCATGTCCATGGAACAACGCTCGAGATCGCCTCGCTCTCGCCCGATGGACTGAATCTAACACTGCGTCACTCGAAGGCGAAGGTCGCTATGAAGAGCTTCATTGCAGCCGGCCATCCAGCGCCTCAGTTCACGGCCAAAGACCTTCAGGGCAAGACCATCGATCTTCAGGCTCAGGCGAAGGAGTCCAAATACATTCTGTTGGATTTTTGGGCGTCCTGGTGCGGTCCCTGCAAGAAGGAGTATCCCTACCTCCGTCGGCTCCATGCCCAATACCAGAATCACGGTCTCCGAATCATCGGGGTAAACCTGGACACCAAACTCGAAAAAGCGATCAACGCCGCAAACGATGAGATCCTGGACTACGCCCATGTCTTTGACGGCAAGGGCTGGAAGAATGAGATCGCTCAGCTTTACCGCGTGCGCGGCATTCCTGCGACGTTCCTGCTCGACCAGGATTTGAAAATCATTTCCAAGGGACTGCGAGGCTCGGCGCTGGAAAAGCGAATGCGCGCCCTGCTTGGTCCTGGAGACGAAGCCGCCGCGACGGCTATTGAGAAAGAGGCACAGAGCCGGGCAAAAGCGAGTTCAGGCGGGACGTCCAAGTAGGCAGTCCTATCACGATACGTCTACCGCAGGCGCACACGCACATGCAATCGGTCTTCGGAATGATGCCCTTTTTCATTCGGGCGTCGGACGTGAACCAAATAATCACCCGGCTTTGAATAAGCGTGCGTCGTGATCGCGTAGCCGTCCTTTGCGCGCTGATTGATGTTGCCGTCGGATTTCGTTTTCACCTCGGGGCTGCCATCTCCGAAATTCCAGATCTCCTCCCCGTGGGTGTTGTTAAACGCGCGGACTTTAAACGTGATCGGCTGGCCTGGTTTGAGATCGAAAGTCGGATAGAATGTCGCATGCAATCTCGGCGGCTGAGTGTGAGGATCTTTCTGGTCAAACACTTTCACCGGCACAAAATCGTAGTCGATTCGCCCAAGTGAATCGGTCACTTTCAAGGTTTCAAAATAGACACCGGAGCGTGTATAGGAGCGCGAGACGCTGATGGCGTCCGAGCTCGAACCATCCGAAAACGTCCATTCATATTCCAACTCGCCGCCCGCACGGCTCCATGACTTGGAAGCGTCAAGCTTGACCGCCTCACGCTCTGCAAACACGACATGTCCCGGCCGCGCCACGGCAATCACATCCGGCGCATGTCGCTCCAGATAACTCTGCCAAAGAAAGGCGTAGCCCTCCTGTGTGCCCCATCGGCCTGAAGGTTGCCGGCTCTTGGCCTCAAAGTGGAGATGCGTCCAACCGCCGCTCCCTCCTTCCTTGCCCAACGTCCCAATCTTTTGCCCCAGCTTCACCCGTCCACCCAGCTTGACGGAGTCGTCGATCGAATCGAGGTGGCTGTAGCGGTAATACCAACCCCGCTCATCCAGCAGATAAAGCACGTCATAGCGTTTCTCTATCGGCGTGTCTTTCTCATGTCCCGCCAGGATCTTGTCGCCTCGTGAAACCACGAGCGCATCCGTCGCGGCAAGCACATCGACCAATCCCTCCGCGCCGCCGATATCCAGTCCGGCATGGTAATACAAAAGACGTTTCGGCCGAGGCGCGACTGGTTCATTCGAATACGACGTCTGGCTGGCGAACCATTTTTGATTCACCGGATAGCCAAACGTTCCCGGTCGAATCCAGGGCGAACCTTTTGGCCAGATCCGCAATCGCGCGTTCTTCTCCAGCGCCCAGTGATCGATGTGGCTGTTTGCCTTCAGCCCGCCCGTAATCGGGCAGTCAAGCTGCACCCCGCCGACCGTGACGGGCAGTTGATACATGCCGGAGACCAGCGTCGCACGTTCGCCGTTCACCAACACATCGACCTCCGCACGATAAACCTCGCCCCAGACTTCGCCCCGACTCTCTCGCAAACTGAGCAATTTGATCGTCGCCCTCTCGCCATTCGGAAGCGCCACAACGCGAGTATTCCCCTGGTCGATATCCAGGACCTTAAATAGGGGGCTGTTTCCCCCGAGGGTGTTTGAAGAGGTCATCGCCAATATCAGGCATGCGAATATCGGCAAGCGAACCCTGAGCATGATCATCCACATGCCTCGGAGTCTGGGCGAGCAACGCTGCAAGTCAATCGACGATCCCAGGGGATGCAGGTTGAACTCGCCGCCAAACGTGCGAAAGTGTCTCACGTCACGCCGCCCGCAATATGAGAACCGCAGCTCCTCTTCTGATTTTCGCTCTTATCGTTGTGGTCGGCTACTTTGTCGTGTCTCACCGATATTCCGGCTTTCGCTCCCAACAATCGAAGGAAGATCGGGTGCGGGCGTCCGAACTGAGCGCTGACATCGAGCTTCTGATTCCCCTGAACAAGCCGCTCGCCGAACCCGGCCCAATGGATTGGCTGGCGACCCACACGGAGAAGAAACAAACCTTTGCGCAGTACACACGAAGCGGCCCCGTCCGTCCCCGTGGCGCCCGAGACACAATCTACGTCCAGCCACTCGGAGATTTCAGCGAGAAAGAGCGCAAGATTGTCGAACTCACGACCGCTTTCCTGACCTCGTATTTTAGTTGCCCCGTGCGATTGAATGACGCCCTTCCCAGCTCAACCATTCCTGCGGACAAGCGACGATTGCTTTCGGCCATGGGGCAGGAACAAGTTCTGTCCGGCTATGTGCTCAACGATGTTCTGAAGCCCCGGCTGCCCGATGACGGCGCCGCGATCATCGCCCTGACCTCCATGGATCTCTGGCCGGGCGAAGGCTGGAACTTCGTCTTTGGCCAGGCCTCGCTCAAGGAGCGCGTCGGCGTTTGGTCGATGAGCCGATTCGGCGATCCGGAAGCAAGCGAGGAAGCCTTTCGGCTTTGCCTCTTGCGCACGTTAAAGGTCGCGACGCATGAAACCGGGCACATGTTCTCGCTGCCGCATTGCGTGCTTTACGAGTGCAACATGTGCGGCAGCAATCATCTCAAGGAAACCGATCGACATCCCCTCGCCCTTTGCCCTGAGTGCAATGCCAAGCTTTGCTGGGCAATTAGCGCCAATCCCGTTAAGCGCTACCGCAGCCTCGAGCAATTCAGCCGCGCTCACGGCCTTGTGGCCGAAGCCGATCGATATCAGAAGTTTATCAAGGCCATCGACGCAGCGAAGCAGGATAAGTGAGACTTGAGGACCTGCCCCCCTTTTCGCGCACAGCCTACTCCCCGCCCGCAAACGCCTCCATGCCTTCGCAAGTGCAAACGAGATTTCGGTCGCCGTAGACGTTGTCGATGCGGCCAACTGCAGGCCAGAACTTATGCTCGCGCAACCAGGGCGCAGGAAAGGCGGCGCGCTCACGCGAATAGGGACGCTCCCACTTCTCCGCCACCACCGATTCAGCCGTATGCGGCGCATTCTTCAAGGGATTGTTCGCAACGTCCATCCGACCGGATTCGATTTCTTCGATCTCCCCGTGAATGAGAATCAACGCCTCACAAAAGCGGTCCAACTCCGCCTTTGATTCACTTTCCGTCGGCTCCACCATCATCGTCCCGGCGACCGGCCAGGAAATCGTTGGAGCGTGAAAGCCATAGTCCATTAACCGCTTGGCCACATCTTCAACCGTCACAGTCTTGTAGCGGCGTAAATCCAGAATGCACTCGTGAGCGACCAGGCCATTCGATCCTTTGTAGAGGACTGGGAAATACGAATCCAATTTTTGAGCAATGTAGTTCGCGTTGAGGATGGCAATCTGAGAAGCGCGCTTGAGGCCGTCGGGCCCCATCATGGCGATATACATCCACGAGATCGTCATAATGCTCGGGCTGCCCCAAGGCGCCGCGGAGATCGGCCCCAACGTTTCCCGGCCAGGCTGAGCAACGACCGGATGCCCGGGAAGAAACGGAGCCAGATGCTCAGCGCAACAAATTGGCCCCATGCCCGGCCCGCCGCCCCCGTGAGGAATGCAAAATGTCTTGTGCAGATTAATGTGGCAAACGTCAGCCCCAATTTCGCCCGGACGGCAAAGCCCGACTTGTGCATTGAGATTGGCGCCATCCATATAAACCTGCCCGCCATGTTTGTGAATGATTTCGCAAATGTCCCGAATGCCGGTTTCAAAAACCCCGTGTGTCGACGGGTAGGTGACCATCAATCCGCCCAATCGCTCGGCGTGTTCCGCCGATTTGGCCCGCAGATCCTCAAGATCGATATTACCCTGCTCGTCGCAGGCGACCGGCTTCACGACGAATCCCGCCATCACCGCGCTGGCCGGATTGGTCCCATGCGCGGACATGGGAATCAAACAGACATCTCGCGACTTATCGCCGCGACTTTCATGAAATTTTCGAATCGCCAACAATCCTGCGAACTCGCCCTGCGAACCCGCGTTCGGCTGCAACGAGCAACTGTGAAAACCGGTGATTTCACTCAACCATTTCTCCAACTGTTGAAACATCCGGTCATAGCCTCGGGTTTGTTCCTCCGGCGCAAAAGGATGCAGGTTTGCGAATTCCGGCCAGCTTAGAGGAAACATCTCCGCGCTCGCGTTCAACTTCATCGTGCAGGAACCCAGTGGAATCATCGAGGTCGTCAGCGAAAGATCCTTCGACTCCAGCCGCCGCAAGTACCGCAGCATCTCGGTCTCCGAGCGATATCGATGAAAGACAGCGCTGGTGAGAAAGTCGCTCGTCCGATTGTGCGGACCAAAATCGACGGCCGCCGTCTCGCTGCCCAAATCTCGAACGACATCTTCGGCGTCAAACTCGATCGCCTTGCCCAGATTGAAGTAACGCCACAAGTCCTCGAGCTCGGACAAACTCTTCGTTTCATCAAAGGCCACCACGACCGAACACTCGGAAACCAATGCCAGATTGACATTCTCCTCGGCCGCCAATTCTCTCACCTTCGCGCCAAATGGGGTCGAGACCTTGACTGTGTCAAAAAAGCAGTGATCGGGAACACCCACGCCCGCCACCTCCTCGAGCCGCCCAAGCCCCGCCGCGAATACGCGCGCCAGAAAGGCCGCCCGCCGCGCAATGTCGCGCAAGCCTTCTGGTCCATGATACACGGCGTAAAACGCGGCCATATTGGCCAGAAGAGCTTGCGCCGTGCAGATATTGCTCGTGGCTTTATCCCTCCGGATATGCTGCTCGCGCGTTTGCAGCGACAGCCGATAGGCCGGTCGCCCGTGAACATCCCGGGACACCCCGACAATCCGCCCAGGCATTTGCCGCTTGAATTCATCGCGCGTCGCAAAAAACGCCGCGTGCGGACCGCCGAACCCCAGCGGCACGCCGAAGCGCTGGGAGCTTCCGACCGCGATATCCGCGCCAAATTCACCGGGCGGGCGCAGGAGCGTCAGAGCAAGCAAATCTGCAACCACGACGACCATCACACCCCGCTCCTTCGCAGCCGCAACCAAGGCCGAATAGTCCTCTATGGCGCCGATCGGCAGCGGGTAGGCCAGCAGCAACCCGAAGCAAGAGAGGTTTTTATTGTCCGCCATCAGTTGACGCAAAAACTCCTCCGTCGAATTCACAAACGCCTCAAGTCCAAGAGCCTCAGCTCGCGTCGCAACCACCTCCTGCGTCTGGCGATTGCATTCATTCGAGACAAAGAAACGACGCCGGTTCTCGCCTCGATGCTTTCTGCCGCTGACGCCGTGACAGAGCGCCATGGCCTCCGCGGCCGCAGTGCCTTCATCCAGCAACGAGGCGTTCGCGACATCCATTCCCGTCAGGTCGCACACCATTGTCTGAAAAGTCAGCAATCCCTCCAGTCGGCCCTGAGCGATCTCCGCCTGATACGGCGTGTACTGGGTGTACCATCCGGGATTCTCCAGAACATTGCGTTGAATGACCGGCGGAACGATGCATTCGTGATAACCCATCCCGATATACGATCGAGCGACCGCGTTCATTGCGCCAATCTCTCTCAATTCGTGAAGCGCCTGATACTCTGTCTTCGCCGCCGGCAGGTTCAAAGGCGAGGTCGATTGAATGGATTCGGGCACGGCGGCGAAAGCCAGCTCGTCCAGCGTCTGAAATCCACAGGCAGACAACATTTTCGTTGTCTCCTCCTCGCCTGGCCCGATGTGCCTTCGAGAGAAATCACCCACTTTCCTCACCCCGGAGTCTCCAATGCAATCAATCGCTGGCACAGCGTCATTTGTCGCTTCGGAAACAGTTGGGTTTTCAATCGGGGGGCCGGACATGGGGGGAAGTTAAGAGCGCCCTTGCTCAAAGCAAGCGTGATTTGTTTTCAGTCGCCACCCTCCCCGTCCGCCTATCAAAACAACTCTGGAGAACTAAGCGCCCACGATGCGCTCGATCATCCACCAGACGCCCATCAGCGCAATCAAAGCTGATCCGGGAACGACCACATACTGGCGATATTGCTCGGCATCCTTCAGCCAGACCGTCGCCCCGAGAGCGATCGCGATCACCGTCAATTGCCCGAGTTCGACGCCAATATTGAAACCCAACAAACCGATCACGAGCGCAGCTGGCGGCAAATTAAGGTTCGCAAGCGCGCCAGCGAACCCCAAACCGTGAATCAATCCAAATACAAACACCACCAACAGCCGCCAGTGGGTGTACTCCCGTCGATAGATGTTCTCAATCGCCACATAGGCGATGCTTCCGGCAATAATGGGCTCCACGATCGAAGAAGAGACCGAGAACAATCCCATCGTCGACATAAACAACGTGATGGTGTGCGCCGCCGTAAACATCGAAACCTGGTAGATCAAAGGCCGCCATTTCCGACTCAGGAAGAACAGTCCGAGCACGAACAAAATGTGATCCAGTCCCAGCGGCACAACATGGACAAATCCCTGCTTCAACAGATTCCCCAGAGTGGCCCAGCGATCGCCGGCCGTGGCGATGGGGCCAACGCCCTTTGACTGCCCAACGGATGCTTCGTCCTTGCCGGCATCGCCGGAAGGTTTCCCCGTCTCTCCGGAAGCAGCCGAGGCATGCCCGCTAAGATCCAGCACAAAACTCTCCTCCCCCGGAAAGAGAACAGCAAATCGCTCGATTGCCTTGCCATCAAAGTGATTTAGAAATTGAACCGCGAGTTCCATGCCGTCCACCGCGACAACCTTGTATCCCTTAACGTCCTTATCGATCGTCGTCTTCCACACTCCCGTGACCATGACCGGATCGTCGTTTTTCGTCAGTGGCTTGCCATCATGAGTGGTAAACCTGAATTCAAATTCGGGCGCGAACTGTCCCTGGGGATCAAACCGGAAAATGATCGAATCCTTAATCAACTTACGAGCCAGATCCACCAACTCCTTCTTCTCTGCCTCGGTTGACTCATCCAACACCCACTTTTGCAAATAGGGCTCCTGCTCAGGATCTTCCGAAAAACATCGCGTATCGACCTCCACCCGGATTATTGCTGAACCATCCTTATTAAAGTACCCGCGAACCGGGATGTCAGGGATCGCATGCGCCCAGGCTCCGCCTGCCGCTGCGGACAAAAACGCGGCGACTGCCATCCAATTTGAAAAGCGCTTAATCATGGATCAAAAAACTGCCTCAGGAAGAGCCGATTGACACGTCTTTATTCCGTCGTTTCGTCCAATTTCTGGAGAAACAAAAAGAACTTGCTTCCCGCGCCTCTCGCGTGTTTCGTCTGAATACCGCCATCGGCGTACGCGTCGATTGGGGGCGTTTAGCTAAACAAGAAACAAGACAAGAACAGAAACCAATATGAAAAAGATCCTGGCAATCCTCACTGCGCTCTGCCTGATGGTTGGAGCCTCCTACGCCGGTTGCGGTAAAAAAGTCACCAACAGCGGCAGCCTGAAGTCCTATAACGCCGAGAAAAAGCAGATCGTCGTGGTTGGCAAAGACGGCAAAAAAGCCACGTTGAAAATCACGCCGAAGACCAAGGGAGCCGACAAGCTCGAGGGCCTCATCGGCAAAAAAGTCAAAGTGATCAGCGAGCACAAGAAGGTCGACTCAGTTGTGATCGTGAAGGGTTAGCCCTTCGCTCAAAACATTTCACAAGGGCCCGGAGGTCGCTCCTCCGGGCCCTTTTTTTGTGCGTCGAGCTGTATGCCCCCCGGGCTTTACACACCCGGTCGCGGGACACAAGAATCCGCCAAATGATACTCGCCGCTGGACTCACACCCGCCTGGCAACAGATTGTCGCGCTTGACGCCTTGCGGGTCGGCGAAGTCAATCGTGCGCGTGAATTTCATGCGACCGCTTCGGGAAAGGTCATCAATGTCGGACTTGCGCTCCATCATCTGGCCGCTGCCTCCAACACCCTGGCCGTCGTTGGAGGCCTCAATGGCGATCGAATTAAGGCTGAATTCGCCGGGCTTGGAGCGTCCGCAACTTGGATCGATTCGGCGACGCCGACACGGATTTGCACAACGATCCTCGATCGCGCCGACGGACGAGCGACCGAATTGGTCGAGAATTCAAAAGGCATCGCCTCCGCCGAGATCCAGGCTTTCATGGCCGCGTTTTCCATGGCGGCGTCATCGGCTGATTGGATTGTCGCCAGCGGCTCCATTCCCGCTGGAGCTCCCGACGATTTCTATCCGCAATTGATGGCGCGCGCCGACGGCGGCTTCATCCTCGACATTTCCGGCCCTCAACTGCTCGGAGCGCTCGCCGGCTCCCCCTTTCTCGTAAAACCGAATCGAGACGAACTCTCGCACACCCTTGAGCGCGACCTGTCGGATGACGCGGCGTTGCTCAACGCCATGCGCCACGTCAATCAATTGGGCGCAACATGGTGCGTCGTGACCGACGGAGCCGGCCCTGTGCACGCCACTTCCCACGATGGCGCGTTTCGCTTTCAGTCTCTGGAGATCGACACGCCCGTAAACCCGATCGGCTGCGGAGATTGTTTCGCCGCCGGCATCGCATTCGGCCTGCAAGCCGGCCGCGGGCCAGTCGATTCCATCCAGATGGGCATCGCTGCCGCCTCGCAAAATCTTGAGCATTTGCTGCCCGCCCGACTGACGCGCGAGACGGTTTTAACGAGAGCCGCACACGTCATCGTCGAGGCTGTCTGAACGGTCTTGCAGCCCCGTCGCGCGTCGAACAAAACGGCGCGAAGCCAGCTCACTCAGAAGAAAGGGATCGTGTCGTTTGCCTCCTTGACGGTGCAAAGGGGGCCGTGCCCAGGACAAACAAGGGTATCGGGCGGCAGGGAAAGAATCTGATCTTTGGCCTTTTGCCGGGCGAGTTCCGGCGCGCGATCGTGCCCCCCCATGGAACCCGCGAAGATTACATCACCCACCACCGCCACCGTGGGAGCCTCGCCAGGAAAACCCTCCACGATGAACGTCACTCCATCATCCGCATGCCCCGGCGTGTCACGATTCGAAACGGCCAATTTTCCCACATTGACGATTTCCGAAGAATTTACGCGCTGCTCCTTTGGAGCCGACGCAATATCCGAATGCAGTCGAATCTCAGGAAATCGTTTCCGGACATCCCCAATCGCCGCGATATGATCTCCGTGCGAGTGCGTGATGAACAGATGTTGCAAGTCGAGTTCATGCCGATCGACGAGGTCCCAGATCGGCGTCGCATCCCAACCCGTGTCGAACAAGGCCGCCGCGCGAGTCGCTTCGTCCCAGACCAGGAAGCAGTTCACAGCCATCCCCTCCTCGGTTGTGATCATTTCCAGACTTCGCCAGCGGTTGAGGTCCACTTTGTCTGGCTCCCAGCCATCGGCCAGCCGATTCAGCTTCACCGCATTCAAGCCCAACAGAGCCGCAATCGCTTCCAAATCCGGAGCGTCATCCAGACGGCCGTATTCCTCGAACTCGGCCATCTGAGAAGCCGTCAGGTCCCCGACTTCCGCCACCGCCGCTTCAGAAATTCCGACCGCCCGGCGGGCCTTGAAAATAATATCCCCGATGTGATCTTCCAAACTCATCGCGCCAGTCTAGCCGAGTCGATTCTGCTGGCAATTTGAAAGACGGGCAGGAGCGCGACGGTCGTAAGAATCATTGTGTCCGCCGGAAGGCGGCGCTACTTTCGCAACGTGAACGGTATCCTTATCGCTCTTCTCGGATTTCCGCTGGCCATTGCTCAGGCCGCCGTCGCAAGCGATCCCCCCGCCCCTCCGACCAAAGCCGCGGCTGCCGTCCCCGCCGCCAAGGAATTTAGCGAAAAAGACTATCGGAGACTGCTTGAGGCGGACGATGCGGCGGCGGACGAAATTGACAAGTGGATTCTGGGCGAAGGCAAGCTGCGCGCCCAGGGCGCCGGCATCAGCAGCGTCACACTGCAACTGCGGGTCGAGCAGCGCCTGAAAAAAGTCGAGGACGCCTATCGCTCCTTTCTGCTGAGGCATTCCAAACACGCTCGCGCGCGATTGGCTTTTGGCAGTTTTCTGAACGATCAAGGACGGGAACATGAAGCGGCGGAACAGTGGGGAAAAGCCAAGGAACTTGAGCCCAACAATCCGGCAGCCTGGAACAATCTCGCCAATTTCCACGGTCATCAAGGCCCTGTCGAGAAAGCGTTCGACTACTATCAAAAAGCGATCGAGCTCGCCCCCTTTGAAGCGGTTTACTATCACAATCTGGCGGTAACCGTCTACCTGCACAGAAAGGCCGCCCGCGCGCATTTCAAAACGGATGAGGACGGCGTTTTCGACAAGTCGCTCGCGCTCTACCGGAAAGCCCTCAAGCTGCAACCCAACAACTTCGAACTGGCAACCGATTACGCTCAAAGCTACTACGGCATCAAACCGCCGCGCATCGCGGCAGGCATCGAGGCATGGCAGGAAGCACTGAAAATTGCGCGTGACGATTTCGAGCGGGAGGGTGTGGAAATTCACCTCGCCCGATTCGAGATCAACGCAGGCGCATTCAAAGCTGCCCGGGAACGGCTGACCAGGATCAAGGACGAGCGTTACAAAGGTTTGGTCGAACGCGTCACAACCTCGCTCAACCGCAAGGAAGCCGCCGTGCGAAGCGTCTCCGAATCGGGACTTCCTGCTTCCGAGCCATCCGCTCTGATTCAAGATTAAGTCAGGAATAAAGGTGGGAGCTGACCTGTCCCACCTGTCATTGGTCGCTCCCGGGTCCTGCGTCATAGTCCGCAAAATCCAGACTCGCCGTTGTGGGGTCGCATTAAAACAGCGTCATGAATGAACCGCCGCAAGAATCCACCGCACCGGACTCGAATCGTCAACTCCGTCTGACTCCCACCAAACGCATCCTGCTCAGCGGAGCGCTTTTGGCCATTATTGCGACGGCTTGCTTCTCCATGTGGCAGACGACGCTACAATCCTTTTCCGACGACGCCCCCCTGCTCAAGGAAAGCAGCCTTTACTCGATCCGGGCAGCCTTCACATGGGATCCCGTCAATCGAGCGCTGCACCGTCAGATCGCCAACGAGAAACGCGAAGTCGAACGCATCGAATCCTGGATCATAGACCCCAGTCTTTTCCACGAATTCGCCGCAGAAAATCAACTTGCCGACCCGAATTATGCCGAGGAAGTTCTCAAAGTCGTAGCCCGCATCCAAGCCAGCTACGAAGGTTTCGTCGTCCGACATCCCGATCATGGCCCGACACGGATCGCCTACGGCGATTTTCTCGAGCAGGTCGAAGATTACGATCGCGCAACGGAACAGTGGAGCATTGCGCTGAAACTCGCCCCGACACTGCCGTCAGCCTGGGACCGGCAGGGGCGAGTCGCCCTGGGCAACAACGATTTCGGCGCGACGCTCGCGTCCTATTCCAAGGCCATCCAACTGGAGCCCGACAACTGGGACTACCACTATCGGATCGCGGCGCTGGTGTTCAGCAATCTCGATAAGTCAGCCGCGCATTTCGAAGAGCAGCCCGGCGAGTCCGCGACGCGCGCCATCTCACACTATCAACAAGCCCTGACCTATAATCCCTCCAATTTCCAATTGGCCGGCGAGCTGGCTTTCGCCTACGCCCATCTTGCTCCCCCAAATTACGAGGAAAGCATGGCCACATGGGAACATTCGACGCGCTACGCGCGCGACGAGACTGATCTCGAAGGCGTCTATCTCAGCATGGCCAAGATCTCGATCGAAACGGAACGCTTCGACGCGGCTCGCAAACAAATTGCCCTTTCTTCACTCCCGACTTTCCGTGGGCAACGCAGTTATCTGCTCAAACTGATCAAACACGCGGAAACGGAAATAAGACAGAAAAGCGGCGGCTGATGGCGTCGGCCATCGACCACCTTGTCAGCCGGCCAATGCTTCAAGAAGTTTGTGATGAAGGCCGCCAAAGCCGCCATTGCTGAACACGCAAACCACGTCTCCCTCCGCCGCTTCGTCCATCACGCGGCCGACAATCGCATCCACCGTGGGAAGATAGGCCGCCCGAGTTCCCGTGTCTTCGATCGCCGTCATTAACACCTCCGGATTCAGTCGTTGCGCTTCTGGAATTCTGTCCAACCGATCGACCTCCGCCACCACGGCCACATCCGCGCGCCCAAGCGCGTCGGCCAACTCGGCCTGGAACACGTTCCGGCGCGTCGTGTTGGAGCGCGGTTCAAAAATTGCCCAAAGCCTCCGGCCCGAATACTTCTTCCGCAGCGCCAGCAAAGTTTCTCGAATGGCGGTTGGGTGATGGCCAAAATCGTCAATGACCGTCACTCCCCCTTCCTCGCCAAGCACTTCCATCCGCCGCTTGATTCCTTTGAATGCGGAAAACGCCGCCTGAATCTTTTCATCGCTCAATCCAGCCGCGCGGGAAGCCGCCACGACCGCCACCGCGTTGCGCACATTGAAATCACCGAGCAACGGAATCGTAAAAGTCGTCTCGCCCAACAAAAAACTGGATGCCTGCTCGCCAGATTCAATATCCGTCGCGCGCAGATCGTTCCCGTCCCCCAGTCCAAAACGCTTGATCGGACAGAAATCAACGTCTAGCAAGCCGGCAAGATTCGGATCGTCGCCATTCGCCAGCAGCAGCCCATTGTTCGGCACGAGCCGAATAAAGTGAGCAAACGATTTCTTAACCGCAGCCAGATCGTCAAAAATATCCGCGTGATCGAATTCCAGGTTGTTGACGATCGCGATCTCCGGCAGGTAGTGAACAAACTTGCTGCGCTTGTCGAAGAATGCCGTGTCGTATTCATCGCCTTCGATGATGAACCACTCGCTGTCCGTCAGGCGGGCTCCCTGGTGAAGATTGTTCGGAACTCCGCCCAACATGTAGCTCGGGTTCAATCCATTGTGCTCAAACACCCAGGTCAGCAGCGATGTGGTGCTGGTTTTGCCATGGGTGCCGGCGATCACAATCGATCGCTTGCCACGAATAAAGAACTCCTTCAGCAGCTCCGGCAGCGAGGTGTATCGCAGCCCCCCGGCCAACGTCAGCTCGACTTCCGCATTGCCGCGGGACATCGCGTTCCCGACCACGACAAGATCCACATTCGGCGGAACATTCGCGGGATCGAAAGGCGACAACACAGTGATTCCGCGCGCTTCCAGAAAGGTCGACATCGGCGGATAGACGCCTTCGTCCGAACCAGTGACGAGGTAGCCCTGCTCCTTCATGGCCGCTGCGGTTGACGCCATCGCCGTGCCGCAGATTCCGATGAAATGGACGGAGCGAATATCGTGAGTCATCCCCGGAGTTTCTTGAGCAGTAATACGCGCGTCTGGCCCGGATCGGCGGAACCCTTACTGAGCTTCATGACATGACCGAGAATGCGATTCACAGCGGCGTCCTTGCCCTTGCGGACGTCATCCGCCGGCCCCGGATTCGCCGCGATCGCCTCGTCGCAAAACGATTCGATTTCCCCGGCGTCAGCGGGCTTCCAACCTTGTTCATCAGCGATCGCCTCAGGCGTCCCGCCCGTTTCAAACATGATTCCAAAGGCTTCTTGGGCATTGCGGCTGGTGATCCGTTTTGACTCAACCAACTCCACCAATTCCCCGATCGCGGCGGGCTTAATTTTCGCATCCCCGACTTCTATCTCCGCCTCCACGAGCTTCGCGCGGAGATTATTAATCACCCAGTTGGCCACGGCTTTGCGATTCTTCGAGGACTTTGCCGCCGTTTCAAAATACCCGCCCAACGGGACATTCTGCACGAAGACATCCGCGTCCCCCTCCGGCAGTTCGTAGTCAGCCATGAAGCGGCGTTTCCTCGCCAGGGGAAGCTCCACCACCCGCGCACGCACCTCAGCCAGCCATTCGTCCGTCGGCTCGAAGGGCATCAAGTCCGGCTCGGGGAAATAGCGATAATCGTGCGCGTCCTCCTTGCTGCGCATCGATTCAGTGATGCCGGCATCGTCGTTCCAACGCACTGTCCCCTGCCGGATCGTTTCGCCGGACTCCATCTGTTGGATCTGATGGGGAATTTCGTAATTCAGCGCCCGACGAACGCCGCTGAAGCTGTTCATGTTTTTAATCTCGCGCCGCGGGTTGAGCTCTTCCTGGCCGAGTGGCCGCACGCTGATATTCACGTCGCAGCGGGCCATGCCCTTTTCCATGTCAAAGTCGCTCACGCCGCCATAGATCATGATGTCTTTGAGCGCGTTGAGAAATGCCTGAGCCTGTTCGGGGCTGCGGATTTCCGGCTCGGTCACAATCTCCAACAAGGGCACCCCGGCCCGATTGAAATCGATGCCGCTGTCGCGATCGAAATGAAAATTCTTACCCAGGTCCTCTTCGAGGTGAGCGCGGGTGATCCCCACCCGTGAAATGCCGCCTTCAAATTCAAACTCCACAAAACCATCGATCGTCGACGGCTTGTCATACTGCGTGATCTGATAATTCTTGGGAGCATCCGGATAGAAGTAATTCTTCCGATCGAACTTGGCGAATTTCGGCACGTCGCAATTCAACAAATACCCGGCCAGCCCCGTGAGCCGGAGGGCTTCGTCGTTCGCAACGGGCAGCGTGCCAGGAAGCCCCATACATACAGGACACACATTGGTGTTGGGCGCCGCGCCAAAGGCGTTCGCGCAACTGCACCACATCTTCGATTTCGTTTTCAGCTGAACGTGTATCTCCAGCCCGATGACCGCTTCGTATTCCATACTCAAATTCCGAGAAAACGCTTAACCACAGATGGACACAGATGAACACAGATATTCGAAGGCACGACTGTCAGCGTCGGAATGACACAGAAGGAAACCGAGAGAACAGAGAATCCTTCCGCTCTGCTCTCTCCGTTTTCTCCCGTGAATTTCTTATCTGTGTTCATCCGTGTCCATCTGTGGTTGAAAAATAAAAATTAAATCGTCGGTTTGTGCAACCGCCAATCGGTCGCCTGCTCGTAGGCGTGGGCGATCCGCAGGATCGATTCTTCTCCCAGCGGTTTGCCTAATAGCTGCAGCCCGATCGGCAACTTCGGTTCGCCGGAGAATCCGCATGGCAAGCTGATCCCGCAAATGCCCGCCAAATTGCAGGAGATCGTAAAAATGTCCGAGAGATACATTTGCAAGGGGTCGTCCGCCTTCTCACCGACTTTGAACGGAAGGACGGGAGAGGTCGGTGAAGCAATGGCGTCCACCTTCTCAAACGCCTTCAGGAAATCCTGGCGAATCAGCGTCCGCACTTTCTGCGCCCGAAGATAATAGGCGTCGTAATATCCGCTGCTCAGGACGTAGGCGCCCATGATCACCCGACGTTTCACCTCAGCGCCGAAACCCTGTCCGCGGGATCGCGCATAGAGATTGAAAACTGCTTTTTTGTCGTCGGCCTCGGGCTCGATTCGCGCGCCGTATCGCACGCCATCGAAACGCGCCAGATTGGCGCTGGCCTCGGCATTGGCGATGATATAGTAGGTCGCGATGGCGTAGTCCGTGTGCGGCAAGGAAATCTCCACGATTTCCGCGCCGAGTTCCTCCAGTTTCTTTACCGCCACTTCCACTGCCGTCTTGATCGCGGGATCGAGTCCTTCAATGAAATACTCCTTCGGCAGTCCGATCTTCATCCCCTTGATATCGCCATTCAAACTGCCGGTCAGTTTTGGCGCCGCTTCGGGAATGCAGGTGGAATCAAGACGGTCGGCGCCAGAAATAATCTCCAGCATCGTCGCCGCGTCTTCGACGCTCTTGGTCATCGGGCCAATCTGATCCAGCGAGGATGCAAAGGCCACCAGGCCGTATCGCGACACGCGTCCGTAGGTTGGCTTGATTCCCACGCATCCGCAGAACGCAGCCGGCTGTCGAATCGAACCGCCCGTGTCTGTGCCCAGCGTCGCGATGCACTCATCCGCCGCCACCGCCGCCGCGGAACCTCCCGAAGACCCGCCCGCGACGCGATCCAGATCCCACGGCGTTCTAGTCACGCCAAAGGCGGAATTCTCCGTCGAGC
>JBLHKZ010000118.1:0-16662 GCA_047618185.1 Limisphaerales bacterium | reverse complement strand
TGAATTGTCGGCGTGGCCCGCCCATGGGATCGATGTGATTGCAGCGGATTGTGCCGATGGCCTTGGGGTAGTCGAACACGGCCATCTGATTGTCGGCAAAGGTGTCTTTGTCCGGATAGCTGCGATGGTTGAAGGCCGTGATCGTTTTGGGTTCGCCGAGCGTGTAGATGAGCGCGTCGACAATGTGGCAGGCGAGTTCGAACATGCCGCCGCCTTCATACTGCGAAAGTTCTTTGCGCCCGGCGTCGTTCATCTTCTTGCCCATCATGCCGCTGACTTCGGTGATTTCGCCGAGCCAACCCTTTTTGAGAACGTCGAAAAGAAATTGAAATCCGGGATTGTATCGCAGCATGTAGCCCATCTGGATGGTGAGCTTGCGGCGTTGGGCCTCGGCGTGAAGGGCGCGGCATTCGCTCATCGACTCGCCGGCTGGTTTGTCGAGATGGATGTGCTTGCCAGCCTGAATGCAACGCAAGCCAGTCGCGACGAGGTCAACTACGTCGGTCTCGACCGCGACGGCTTTCAGCCCGGCGGTCTCGAGCAGCTCGCGTTCGCCCATCCACTTCAAGCCCTGATAGGCTTTTCGTTGGGAGACGGCGGCGCGCTGCTTCGCGTCGGGCTCGACAACGCCGACGACTTCGAAGATCTCCGGGTACTTGCGGATGGCGTCCATCTTGCCATGGGCGTGCGCGTGCTTCGTGCCGATCTGGCCGATCTTGATTTTGTTGGGCGCTGCGGCGGTGGAGATGAAAGGAAAGGCGACTGCGACGGTCGCGCCAACGGATGTTTGAATGAACTGACGGCGGGAAAAAACCGGGGTGGAATTCATGGGGAATATTGTTGAAGGCGATCCGCTGACGCGTAAACAGAATTCGAGTTTCACGGATCCGTAAAACGGGATTCATCCCGTCTCCCTGCCTGGGAATTCTCTGGATGTGGCAAAACGGAATGAATTTTGTTCTACAATCGTCGCGCCTTATTGCATCCGAATCTTGAAGCTCAGCTTTTGTCTTCCGCGTTGGACGGTGATGGGCAGGGTGTCGCCCTTCATTCGCTTTTTCATGACGTGTGCGAGGGCTTGACCTTCGGTCGCGCGCAGCGTCACGCCGTCGAAGTCGATGATGATGTCGCCTTTCTTGACACCCGCCTTCTTGGCCAGGGCGTGCTCGCCCCATTGGCCGACGTGTTTTGCCTGCAGCGCCAGTTGGTTTTTGGAGAGTCCGTGGGATTTGCGCTCCTCGTTGGTCATGTCCTCAAGTTTCATGCCGCCGAAACCCATGCGGCGGAGATCCCATGAGGTGACGCGCCAGGCAAAGGGGCTCGCTTTGCGCCAGCCAATTGGCAGGACGACGCGCAGGGCGGATGATTTGCCGTTGCGGGTGATCTCCCAGGTCAGGGCGGCAGATTCGCCTGAGCGCTCCAACATCCATTGGACGTCCGCGATCGATATGATCGGTTGAGCGCTAATCTTCGTGATTTTGTCGCCGGCCTTGAATCCCGCCTTTGCAGCGATCGATCCTGGCGCCACGGCTTTCACGGTTGCTCTCTGTGTCGAATCCAATCTGAGTCCAATTGCGTCCGGCATCGGGTAGGGATGGAGCAGCACATCCGACATGGGTTGCTTTTTGTCGCGGGTCAGACGGCGTTCGGCCTCGCGGACCTGGTGGCAGTGGATGCAGCTCTTGGCGACCTCGCCATTGAAGTCCAGCGACGAGGTGTATTTCGTCTGCAGCAGCGGGTAGTCCTCGGGGACGGAGTAACGCGTCGGTCGGCCTTGTTTCAGGGCGAGTGTCTTTTTGTTGCGCGGGTATCCCTTGTGCAGCTCTAGCGCGCCTTTCAGGGCCTCAACCAGGCTTTCCATGGAGATCTCGCGCTGCGCCTCCTTGATATCCGAACGCGATCCGTAGCGTCCGTAGATCGTCTTGTCGGCGTTCATGAAGAACACTGCAAAGGTCATGTCGTAATCGAACTGAAAGGTCTTCAGATCGACGCCGTTCATCTGGATCATCCGCACGCTGACAAACTGGTCCATCAGCTGGCGGATCTTCGGGTCGCGACGGACAACCTGCCCGTCAAAATCGCTGCAGGCGTGTCAAGGGATGCAGCGGAAAACGATCATCAGGGGCTTCTTCGTGCGTCGGGCCTCAGCGATGGCCTTGTCGAGATCGTTGTAGATCCATTCCTCGATCTTGCCCACATCGGCGATATCCTTGCGGACCATTTGATCACGGGTGATCTTTTTATCGGCCGCCTGCGTGGATGCGGCGGAGAGAATGAATGCGAGCGAAAGGAGAGTGGTGATTCGTTTCATGGGACTGGCTCAGGAATTTATGAATAATGCCGGTGTGCGTTGGATTGGCGAGGGAAAAGAGACTGGCCTGCGCATGAGTTTGCTTCGGACGACGCCCGTGATTTATGCTGCGATGCCCTTGCCGCGAAACGAAAAAGCCCGAGGCGGGGTCGCCTCGGGCTTTGTGAAATGAACTTGTGAATGACGGCGCTTACAGGGCGCCGGACTTCAGGTATTCCTCGGGCGCCTGGAAGGCGCGGGTGCGGTAGAGGAAGTCGACGATGTTGCCTTCGTGCGGCTGAAGCCAGTCGAGCTTGATCGTCGGCAGCGGGCCGATGTTCAAGCGATCGATGTTGCGGGCTTCCAGCAACTCACGCTCCCACGCTTTGTTCTCAGTGATCGCCGAAGCGACGAGCGTGCCGCCGATCTTCTTGATCATGTCCTCTTGTTTGCACTCGACGACGGTGCAGTAAGGGAACATTTGCTCGGTGTGCGAGATGGCGCGCTCGGGGGAATCGGCGTGGAGAATCCAGGGGCGCAGGTAGGCGCAGCTTTCCTTTTCCTCAAGGCGGTTGCCATATTTCTCGGAGGTCACGTCGGTGACGCCGCTTTCGGCGGCTTTCTCGAGAATGGAGGCGTGAATGGCGGCGGCCTGTCCCGGAATAGTGAACGCGGCCAATGCAGCTTCGGGATCCTCGGGCGGCTTGACTTCAATCGGTCCGACGCGCTCGGCGAGGGCTTCAGCGATTTCCTTGGTGTGGCGGGAGGCCCAGACGCCGGAGCAGTTGATGCAGCCGCGGCCGCTGTTCAGGTAGATGCTGTCCGCCATGATATCCAGATACTTCTCCCAATCGTCGACGACATCGTCTCCGAGGAGGAACTTGCTGAATCCGGGGCCGTGCACCTGCACGCGTGGGTTGCCGGCGTAGCGCTCCACAGTCGCGGTGGCGCCGAAGATCATCGTTCGATCGCAGTGCTCGACCACGCCTGCGCCCATCTCGGGTCCGCCCGGATAGATGGCAATGGCTTCCTTGGGCACGCCGGCGGCGGTGAATGCCGCGGCCATGCGGTAGGGCGTCCAGGGCTCCAGCGGGCCGGGTTTGAGAATGAGGCCGATCTGCATCGGAATCACCGGCAGCCAGAGGGTGTGCACGCCCGGCGAGTTGGACGGCAGGACCATACCGAGCGCGTCGGTTGAGGCCTGGTAGCTGACCGTGACTCCGCGTCCTTCGTCGCCGAAGCCGCGAGTCAGGACGTCCAGCGGGAGGCCGCGGGTGAGGCACTCGAGAATTTTGTCCATGTTCGACAGCACGAAGTGGTTCTTCGACATGTTGAACTTGCACATGTGCTCGGGCAGTCCAGTGGAAGCGGATTGCTGGCGGGCGAAATCGTCAGGCGATTGCTCGCCGTCGCCCATGGGGAGGGTGGCGTCACGATAAAGCTCTCCCGCCTTCTTCATCATTTCCACGAGATCCTTGATGGGAATGTCGCGAAGCACGTTGCGGGCGCGTTTGGCTTTTTTGATGTCGCGCATCAGCAGGCCGGCGTTGGCCTGGCCGACGGAGGCGAGCTTCTCGCCAGTGATGAAGTGCTTCACGTCCTCGGAGGACATGCTTTCGTAGGGTTCGCCCCAGCGGAGTACGGGTAGATTGACCATGGTTTTACTTGTTGTTCGTGCTTTGCGTTTTTGGAAATTTAGTATGTATGCGTATTAAAATTGGAGGCCGTTTATTGGCGAATCCCGCTTCGCGCGCAAGAAATATTTTC
The DNA here is from genome assembly GCA_047618185.1 of Limisphaerales bacterium. Classification (GTDB taxonomy): domain Bacteria; phylum Verrucomicrobiota; class Verrucomicrobiia; order Limisphaerales; family JAYPEY01; genus JAYPEY01. The sequence continues at coordinate 12,605 of JBLHKZ010000118.1, read as the reverse complement.
AAGGTGCAATGGATAAACCGAGATTTCGATAAAGCAAGAAGGACGCGGCCGGATTGATGTGTTGTCAGAATGGTCTCGGGATGGTGAGAGTCCCGCCGAGTGTCGCGTAGTCGTCGCCGCCGAGGCGGGCGAGGGGATTGAGGGCCATCGCGTCGACCTGGAGCCCTTCATCGGTTTGTTTGGCGATGGCGTCGGCGATGTAGGCCTGATTGATCTTGCCGATTACCAGGCCCTGGGGCGCGTCGCCGATTTCGACGATTTGGTAGTTTTCACAATCGAAAGCGATCTGAGCGGCCTTAATCCTGGGGAGATGGAAGCCCGGTTCGTTGACGAGCTCGATGCCGTGCTTTGTGACTTCGGAATCGCCGAAATCGAGCGGCTGCGAAGTGGCGCTCATTTGTTGCGCCTGATCGACCTGGGCGATGTGGACAACGAAGCGGCCGCGTTCCTCGATGTTTCTCCAGGTGTCCTTTTTCGATCGGTCGCGTTTTCGGCCGATGGAGATCGACAGCGTGGGCGGCTTACTGGAGACCCCGTTAAAAAAAGAGAATGGCGCGAGGTTGAGCGTGTTGTCCCCGTTGTCGGACAAGACCCAGGCGATGGGGCGGGGCACGATGGTTTGGATCATTGCGCCGTAAATTTGGGCGCCGGATAGTTTGGAGAAATCGAGGGTCATGGGAGAGGTCGGGGCCGGAAAAGCGGCAGAGGACAGCCGCAGTCCAGGACGCTATCGCGTATTTCGTATGGTTTGGCTTTTTCTGATGAGACGTGATTTCTGACCGGTTAGTTCTGCGCGGCTTTCCAGGCGCTCTCGGCGATCATTTCGACGCCGCCGAGCGCGGGGCCGGCGGCGCTTTTCTGGCTGCGTATCAGATCTATTTTTAACGCGTCCGTGACGGGCACGCGTTTGAATTCTCTTACGATGCCGCGCAGGGAGCCGCCGGCTTCGGCGCGGATATCAAATCCCTTCAACACAGTCTTGCCATGGATCGCGACATCGAAGACGCGGTCGCCGGGCTTCAGATTTTCGGGTTCGAGGAAATGCAGACGCACGGTGTAGAAAACTTCGGGCTCCTTTTTCGTGGGCGCGGGTTTCGGCGCATTCGTGAGCTCGGCGACGAGTGTTGGCGCTGGCTTGCCATTCGATTTGGCGACGCGCTTGCCAGATCCGGTGATGATGAAGGCGATAGCGTTGCCCGATTTCCACCCCTTGCGCTTCGTGACTTCGGCGATCAGGGGCGCCAGATCGGGAGTCTGTTGGCCTTTGCCCGCTTCGCCGGTTTTGTTCCAGGCTTTAGGTTTCCAGGTGACGCGCGCCTTCGTGAGTTTTCGCGAGGTCAGATCCTTGTTTTTGTTGGTGAAGGCGGGAGCATTGTCGCTGGCTTGGGCTCGGATTTCGAGCCGGGTCTCAGCTTTGCCGGTTTCATCGACGACAAACTGTAGAAACGCGCGTTCGAGTTTATCTGCCGAGTTCAGATTTACGTTCGGAATTCGAATGCCGACGACTTGCGTGTTCTTCTTGTCCTCGACGATTTCCAGATCGCTGCTGGTGAGTCCGACGCTGCCCTTGGCGGTTTCTTCGGCGGTGTCTTTCGAGCTGCCCGGTTGCAGGCGAAGCGTCTGGTCATTCGTTTGGGATCGTTGGGCCGCGGTCGCCAGGCGGGGTCGAATTGAAATGGACTCGAGATTCAGCGCGCCCGATGCGGCGATCCATGCTTCGGCCTTCGCGCGGACTTGGGAGGCGTTGCGCCGGAAGTAGCGGAGGTCTTTGCCGGTGGTTTCGATGGCGACAGCTGGTGTCGCGCCACCGACGGCGGGATACTCGATCCATAGGGTTCCTGCCGCGGACTGACGATCGCCGGGGGCTCCGAGATTGATGCCGAGTCGCTTGATGCGGCCGTTGTCGGTGGGGCGCGTTCCGACGAGGCTGGAGGTCCACATTTCGAGGTCGGGCATGTGAACGAGGGCGAGCGAGGTTTGGTTTTGGTAGGAGCAGCTGCACGTGCGGGTGTAGTCGGGCGCATTGAGCACGCCGTTGGCGACGACAAGGTTGGCGGTGCAGCCGGATTTGAAGCCGCCGAGACTGCCGATGCCGTTGCGGCTTTTCAAATCGTAGTAACTGGCGGCGCCATCGCGAAAGGTGAGGAAGTTTTCACAGGCGATGATGGAGTTGCAGCCTTTGCCGCGTTCGATGCGCCAGGGCTCCTCCAATCCGGTGATGGGGTTCTCGATGAGGACATCGGAGCCGTCGAGCAGGTTGAAGACGGTGCTCGAATCGTAGTTGGGACGGCGATTGGAATGCTGGTTCGCGTTGGCGACGATCAGGTCGTTGTGAAGGATGCAGGGGCCGGAGTAGGACAGCTTGGGACGGCTCCAAAGCACGGAGCCGTCGTTGGCCTTCAATGCGGTCATGCCGCGGCTGACTTCATCTCGCAGGCGGTCGCTTGCGGAGGCTCCGGCGTGGAGCAGGATATCGCGGTTCCCGGAATATCCCAGCCAGGTGCCAGTGATATTCTCTGTGGTTTCCCAAAGAGTTTTCCCGGTTCGGCTATCGATGGCGAGAATGCGGTAGTCGGCCGGCGCCGGCTTGCCGCGGCGGGTCAGCTTGCTTTCCGCGCTGCCTGGGAGTTTGTCGAGCAGGTAGACCCGGCCGCCGCCGGCGACGATGCCATTGTGCAGAAAGCTGTGTTTGGCTTCGACTCGCCAGAGCTGCTTCCCGGTGTGGCGGTCGTAGGCGATCAGGCCGTCGCTGGCGGAGTAGTCCTCAATCGAGGGTTTCACCTTCTCGCCGTCACGGGCGAATTTCTTGCTAAAGTTTGCGAAGCCGTGTCCGCCCAGAAGCGTGTCTTCGTAGACGCCGATGAAGCCCCAGCCTGGCGGTTCGGATTGGCCTTCGCGTTTTGGCAGTTTGATCGTGCGGCGGGTTTCGCCGGTGGCGGAGTCAATGGCCAGGCATTCGCTGCCGAGCGCAAGGTAGACGGTGTCTTCGGTCGCAGTGAAGTTGGAGCCGCGGCCATTGGCGCCGGGGATGTGGCGTTGGTTGTAGGCCGGATCGAGCGGGGTGTCTTTGTAGGTTTCGTTGTAGTAAATGCCGAAGGTGCCGAGATCTTCAAAATCGCGTTTCCAGAGGACGCGTCCAGTGTAGACGTCGCGCGCGCTGAGGCTGTTGATGCCTTCGAGAAAAGTGCGGCCGCCGATCACGAGCTCGGGCGGTCCGTGGCCGTGGCGGGGCAGAACATCGGCGTTGGAGTTGCCGCCGAACCAAAGCACGCCGAGCGGCAGTTTGAGGCGGCGGTCGTCGGATTTTACGGTGTTGGCGATGTCGCCATATTGATGGGTCCAATCGGCGGAGTCGGGGAGCGCGCCTTCGCGGACGATTCTCAATCCTTCGTCGGTCAGCGTGATTTTCGCTTTTTCCAGATTGGCGGTTTTGGCGAGCGCGGCGATGCGGGCGGTTTCGGCGTTCTTTCCGTGCATACATAAAACGCCGCCGTACGGCCGGACGGATTGGTAGATGGCGTTTAACGATTGCGCGTCGGTGATGTTTGACGCGGCCTCGGGCGACAGAATCAGCAGCCTGGCGAGGTAGGGCGGGGCTTTGAATTCAAGCGGATTGCCGTGATGAATGGCAATCCGTTTTCCGTACTCGTAATCGTAGTCGAAATCGTTGCGAAGCTCGGTGTATTGGTCGCGGTTGGGCGTCACCGCGATGATTTGTAATTTTGTGGTGTACACGAGCTTATGAAGGAGCGTCTCGTTGCCGGGGCCGAACCAGAGGCAATGGCCTTTGTGCGATCCAAATTCCTTGGTGAGCCTCAAATTCATCTTCATTTCGACTAGATCCTTTTGGGGCTGTGTCACTTCGAAATTGACAGGTTTCGCCAGCGGTTCTCCCATTCGTTTGACTTGCGTTACGCCTTCGCCATAACAGGAAATTTCCCCGTCCAAAGTCACGGCGATCAAGTGGCCGTTGGCGGCAAGCAGGCGTTGGACGTTCTTGGGAAGCGGGCTCTTGCTGATGACTTCCGGCTCTTTGCCATCCACTGGAATTTCGATCACTGAAAGTTCGTGCGAACCCGCCGCGTAAAGCCGATTGCCGGCCCGGATCAAGTCGCCGAGGCCGTTGCCCTCGATTTCCCACAGGAGTTTCTTGTTCGGCGTGAAGGCCTGAATGACAGGGCCTTTCCATCTGTCTCTCCAGGCTTTCTTGGCTTTGTCGATTGCGACCTTGGCGGATTTGATTTTTGCCTGCGCGGACGCCAGTTTTGCCGAGGACGCGGCAGTGGCGGCGATGCCCTTGGCTGATTTCATTTCGCGTTTGGCGAGGGCCTCGGACTTGCGGGCCGAGGCGAGGCTGGCCTCGGCTTTGCGAAGCTGCGTCATCTTGATCGAATACGGAGACGCGGTGTAGATGGCGTCATCGGAAAGGACGGGCTCGTTGAGGGTGAAGGAGCCTTTTTTTCCGGTCTTCATGTCGTAGGCCCGCACACCTCGCAATCGGGTGTGGACGAAGAATTCCGAATCATTGGCGATGACGAAGGAGCCGCCATTGCCCTTGCCGCCGTCATTGATGCGGAAGTGAAGCAGTTCGCCGGTCTTGCGATCGAACGCGGCCGGGACCGAGCGGCCGCCGGGCACGAGCAGGACGTCTTTCGTCGCGACGAAGGCGCCCTGGGGCGCGACGCCGGCGAACGACGGCGCGGAGTGGGGCTGTTTGATGTAATCGGCGCTGGTGCCGTCGTTGATCCACTGGACCTCGCCGGACTTGGCGTCGAGGGCGTAGATGAAGGTCCCCATGAAGGGCCAGATGCTGGCGGAGAAGTAGATCGTGCCGTCTCGTAGAACAGGGCCGCCGCGGGCGGGCCAGGCGGAGATGAGGCGCTTGTTGCCCAGAACCTTTTGTGCGCCGGGCGCTCCGCGAAACTTCCAGGTCAGTTTCCCGGTGGCGGCGTCGACGCAGTAGAGATATCCATCATCGCAGGCGAAGTAGATCGAGCCTTGCCATCCGACCGGCGGGAGTCGAACGGGGCCGTCGGTGTAAAAGGTCCAGAGTTCTTTGCCGTTCTTCAGGCTGTAGGCGACGACTTTATCCCGGTCGTTGAAGGCGACGAACATGCGGTCGCCGAGGACGATCGGCTCGAAGAGACGATCGTACGGCATCAGGTCGTGATTGAGCGGATCGTCCCAGACTTGCTCGCGCTCACCGAGGTTGAGCGACCAGTGGGGCTTGAGATCGAGGGGGAGATTCTCAGGGGACGAGGCGGTGCGTTGTGCGTCGTAACGCCACATGGGCCAGTCGTTGGCGCTCGCGGTCGCCGCGGCGGTCAGCAGAGCCAGGCCAAGGATAATACCGCGAAGGGTCTGAAACGGGTTTGTCATCGGCTGCGGATTTTATCCGGCGGGGACTCGGGCGCAACTGGTTAATTGCGTCCGTGGAAATTGAAACAACCACGGCAGGCACGGAATACACGGAAGGAATTTTGAACAGGAGGAAACAGAGAGAACGGAGATTTAGGTGCGGGGTAATCCAGTCTCTCAGCGCCAGCGGTTGGCGAATTCGCCTTCATCCTGCCTTTCTCCGTTATCTCTGTTTCCTCCTGTTCAATTCAAAGGGCGCGCAAGCGTCATGCGCGAAGCGAATGTCGGGAGACTTGCTTCAGGCGTCGCGTTGGCGAAATGGGCTGTTTCGTGGGGGAGGCGGGTAGCCAGCTCGACAAGGGATTCGAATGAGAAGCCGAGGAACGCGGCGTTTGGATCAGCTTGGGCGGCGCGGATGGATTCGAATAATTCGCCAGCGCGTTGGGCCGCGCGTTGGATGCCGTTAGGATTTCCTTCGCGGGCTTTGACCCCGGCGGCGGCAAGTTTGATAAGGGCTTTGAGAAAATCAGCAATGTCGCCGCGGCGCCCGCAGGCGTGCCAGAGCCCCTCCCAGGCTTCGTGGGATTCCCAGAAGTAGCCGTGATTAAAGAGGTCGATTCCGTAGAGGTAGTCGGTTGATTGCGGCCAGTTGTCCGTTGTCAATGGGATGAGTTCTGGTTCGGGGCGGCCGTAGCTGTGGCCCTCGGGGTCGCGCGTCGGATGGGGGGATTGCCGCGGGACAAAGGCGTAGGCGGGGAAGAGGATTTTTGGGGCGAGTCGTTCGTGGTGCAAAGCGCGGTGATTGTTGGTTTTCGGGCGGTTGTTTGCAAAGGATTATCGAACCACGAATGAACACGAATACACACTAATGAGAGATCGATGGGGCGCCGTTTGCGCGAATGCGAAATGAAGGGAGCTCTGATAGATTGTTGGGCGTTTGTGTTTCCTGGGAAATTTCTGCGGCTTGAATGGATTCGCGGCGGCAGGCATTGTTCTCCGAACTTCAACCTGGGAAAGAATCTGAACACCACGAACTCAAAATCTAGAATTATCCTTATCGGCCTCCTGGTCGTCCTGCTGGCCGCCATGGGCTGCGGCGCGGCAACCAAGGGACAGGTGAGATACCGGGCCGGCCTCGCCGCTCTTGAAGCCGGCGATTATGTCGGGGCGATTAAGCTGTTCAACGAATCGTTGGAAGCCGTTCCGGATCAACCGGGGCCCTTGATCCTTCGCGCTCATTGTTTCGGGATGTTGGGCAGGGACAACGAGGCGTTTGCCGATTACTCGGCGGCTTTGGCGCAGGTCGGGAAATCGCCGATCGATGAAGACGGAACGATTGCTGGCGCAATCTATCACAATCGCGGGATGCTTTATATGAGACGGGGGGAGTATTCGAAGGCGCTGGAGGATTTTGAACAATACCTGCGGATCGGGCCACCGGGCCCTTATGCGCGAAACAGCATTGCCTGGCTGCTGGCCACCTGTCCCGACAAGTCGCTCCACAATCCGACTCGCGCCGTCCGACTTGCGACCGAGGCCGCCGAGATGGACGATTTCAAGAATGCGGCGGTGGTCGACACCCTGGCCGCGGCGTATGCCGTCAATGGCGAGTTCGATAAAGCAGTGATGCAGCAGACGAAAGTTCTGGAACTCCTGGGCGACGGCGCGGATGAGGGGATGCGAAATCGTCTTGAGCTGTACAAGGCGAAGCAGCCGTATATCGATGTGATGGCGGAGAACGTCGCGCAGTAAAGGCGGCGGGAGTTTAGGAGGGGCGGTTTTGGACGCAACACCGTTGGCGTTGATATCCTCGTTTTTCGAGTGACCCAGGGTTGAGGCAACCCTTGGGCTTTAGGACGAATCCCCGTTGGGGAATGGTTTTGGCTGCGCTGATGGGCGATGGGCGCCTATTCCGCTCCTTGCTGACCGATGCAGTAGAGATGCTCGTAACCCCGGATGAAGAGTTGTCCCTGGCTGATGGCGGGGGAGGCGAAGACTTTTTCTCCGAGTTCGTTCTTCGCGACTTCTTTGTACTCCTTGCCCGGTTTGACGATCGTCGTTTCGCCCTTGTCGGAGATGAAGTAGACGAGGCCGTTGGCGGAGACCAGCGATGCGTGATGGGAACCGAGTTTCTCCTGCCATTGGAGCTTGCCGGTTTTGGCGTGGAAGCAGCAGGCGTAGCCGGTGTCGGAAATCACGAGGAAGTAATCTCCGGCGGAAATGGGCGATGGGACGTAGGAGGTCCAGGACGCTCGTTCGTGATGCCAGGGGATTTGTTTGTCGTCGATCGTGCCGTTGCCGTCGTGGCGGAGGCTCATGACGTGATGTTCGGGAAAGCCGCCGGTCATGAAGAGCAGGTCGGCTTTGGGGTTGTAGACGAGCGACGCGACGTATTGTTCGGTGGGGCCGTTGAGATACCAGTGGAGCTTGCCGTTGTCGGGATCGTAGCTGGCGACGGACATATCGCCCGAAAGGATCATCTGCGTGCGGCCGCTGAGTTCGCGAATGATGGGGACGCAGTAGCTGCGGGTCTTGTTGGGGCGCGGGGTTTTCCAGATTTCCTGGCCGGTCTTTCGGTCGAGGGCGACAAGGTAGGAGTCGCCGTCGTGGTCTCCGTTTACGATGACCTTGTCCTTGTGGATGACGGGCGAGCTGCAGAATCCATGCACACTGCTGAAGGTGCCCGGGCGTTTCTCCCACGTCTTCCTGCCGTTGAAGTCATAGGCGGCGACGACCATTTCATCGATGTCGAGAAAAGCGACGTAGACCAGTTTGCCATCGGTGGCAGGGGTGCTGGAGGCGCGGCTGTTGAGGCGATGCACGCGTTCGAAGGGCGCCTTGACGACGGTTTTCCTCCAAATGACCGAGCCGGTTTTTCGATTAAGACAGAAGAGGACCCGGTCATTGCTCTTCTCGAGGGCGCTGACGGTGAAGACGCGATCGTTCCAGACGATGGGCGACGCGTGGCCGTAGCCTTCGATGCGCGTTTTCCAGACGATATTCTGGTTGGGACTCCAGACGGTCGGGACATTCTTCTCCGAACTGGAACCGTCGAGCTGCGGGCCGCGCCAGGCCGGCCAGTTCTCGGCGGAGGCAAATGCAGTCAATGCGAGGAGAGCCAGCAGGCTGAAAATGGTTTTCTTCATTGGAGTGGGACTTTCGTCGGTGGCGGCGAATTCATCAATGAATTTTGGGTGGTTGCGCCGCAAGCGAATTGACCGAGCTTGGGTTTCGTTGCACAACCAGTCGCTCATGAATTCCGCCCCCATTCTTCAAACGACGAAACTGACCAAGACTTACGCGAGCGGTTCTTCGCGTTTGGTGGTGTTGAACGAGGTGGATATGGCTTTGGACGAGGGCGCAACTTGCGCGATTGTCGGTCCCTCGGGCAGCGGTAAAACCACTTTGCTGGGATTGTGCGCGGGATTGGATACCCCGACAGCGGGCTCGGTGAATCTGAATGGCTCGAATCTTTCGACGCTGAACGAGGACGAGCGCGCGCGTTTGCGCAATGAGTGCGTGGGCTTTGTCTTTCAGAGCTTTCAGTTGATCCCGACGTTGACGGCGCTGGAGAACGTGATGGTTCCGCTGGAGCTTCGGGGCGAGGGCAGGGCTCGGGAGTATGCGCTGGAGTTGCTTGAGCGCGTTGGACTGAGTGACCGGGCGACGCACTATCCGACTCAACTGTCGGGCGGCGAGCAGCAGCGAGTGGCGTTGGCGAGGGCTTTCATCAATCGCCCGCGAATTTTGTTTGCCGACGAGCCGACCGGGAATCTGGATGCCGAAACCAGCCACAGGATCGTGGAGATCCTTTTTGAACTGAACACGTCGCTGAAGACGGCGATCGTGCTGGTGACGCACGATGTGGAATTGGCGGAGAAGGCCCAGAATGTGATTCGTCTCAAGGCGGGGAGGGTTGTTTGACCCTGAATTGGAAATCTGAGATTTGAGATTCTGAGATTTGAGAAAAGGAAGAAGGGATCGAATTGCGGGAAATGGAAGATCAATCAGACCAAACGAATGGCCAGCCGATTCGCCGTCCGCCTTCCTCGATCTTCCTGCTGCTTGTCCAGCCGTGGGTATGGCGGATGGCTTGGCGGGACACCCGGAGCAGCCGTCGACGGATGCTCTTTTTTTCCACATCGATCATGTTTGGCATCGCCGCGTTGGTGGCGATCGGATCGTTCGGGCACAATCTGCGCCGAAACGTGGATTTGCAGACGCGCACGCTGGTGGGCGCGGATTTGGTCGTCACTTCACGACAGCCGTTCTCCGATGAGGAATGGAAGACGTTGGCCGCTGCGGGCGGGGAACTGGCGAAGGAGGTCAGCTTTTCCTCGATGGTCTTTTTTTCGAAGGGCGAGCAGACGCGGTTGATTCAGGTGAGGGCTGTGGAGGGCGGGTTTCCCTTCTACGGTGAGCTTCAGACAGAACCTGCATCCGCGGTGGCGGAGTTTCGGCAGGGTCGTGGCGTCCTTGTGGAAGCCAGCGTGTTGGGGCAGTTCGGCATCAAGCCGGGCGACAGGGTGCGGCTGGGCGAGTGGGAGACGACGGTCGCGGGAAGCCTGCTGGATGTCCCCGGGGCGAACATCGCCTTCGAGATGCTCGCGCCCACAGTGTTCGTGCCGTTGGAGGATCTGGAGAAGACCAAGCTGCTGCAGACGCGGAGTCTTTCCCGGCATCACGCCTATTTTAAAATCGACGACAGCCTGACGGTTCCGGTCCTGTCGGGGCGCGTGCTAAAGGGCATCAGTCGGAGGCTTCAGTTTGACACGGTCGAGCGGCGCAAACGGCAATTGGGAAACGCACTGGAGAATCTGTATCGCTTTCTCAGCCTGACGGGATTTGTCGCCCTGTTGCTCGGCGCGGTGGGGACGGCGAGCGCCATTCGCGTGCATGTGAAGCAGAAGCTGCCGACGGTCGCGACGCTTCGTTGTTTGGGGTGCAGCGTGAAGCAGACCTTCGCAATCTACCTGATTCAAACGGTGGCGCTGGGACTGGTCGGGACACTGATGGGAACGGCGTTGGGGCTGGTCGTGCAATACTTGCTGCCCTTTGCCGTGGCCGGGGTCGTGCCATTCGAGATTCAGGTCTCCGTCGCCTGGCCGGCGGTGTTTCGAGCGATGGGCATTGGATTGGGCGTCTCGATCCTTTTCGCGCTGGCTCCTTTGCTTGCAGTGCGGCGAGTGACTCCGCTGGCAACGATCAGGGCAGAGTATGAGAACGGCGTTGGCGGGCGGTTCGATCCTCTGGCTTGGCTGGTGTATTTGGCGATCGGCGCCGCGATCCTCGCCTTTGCGATTTCTCAGACGCAGCGTCGAGAGCAGGGAATCGGTTTTGCAATCGCGGTTGGAATTGTGCTGCTGCTGCTGGCGGGCCTGGCGAAGCTGATCGTGGTCGTCGCGCGGCGGTGGATTCCGAAAACGCTGCCCTACGTCTGGCGGCAGGGGCTGGCCAATCTTTACCGACCGAACAACCGCACGGTGCTGTTCATGGTGTCGCTGGGGCTGGGGACCTTTCTCGTGCTCTCTCTCTTTCTGACGCAGCACGTGTTGGTGACGAAGCTCTTCCCCATGCAAAAGGCGAACACGCCCAATGCAATCCTGTTTGAGGTTTATCCCGATCAAAAGGAGGAAATCATCGCCCTGATGAACTCGATGAAACTGCCCGTGCTGCAGGACGTGTCGATCGTGAATATGAAGTTGGCGGCGATCAAGGGCGTCCCGGTCAGCGAACTGCGCAGGAATCGAGGACAGGCACGCGTGAAGGGGCGAGGCCGGCGTCGAACGCCCGGCTGGGTGACCGGCCGACAGTATCGTTCGACCTATCGGGACCATCTCGAAGATTCGGAAGAACTGGTCGCCGGCGAATTGCACGGGCCCTTCACCGGGGGCATTGACGATGTGATTCCGGTCTCGGTGGAAAAGGACATTGCCGACGACATGGGCGTGACTTTGGGCGATGAGTTGGAATGGGACGTTCAGGGCATGCTGATCAAGACCCGCGTAACCAGCCTGCGGAAGGTTGACTGGCGGCGGGTGCAGCCCAATTTCTTCGTAGTCTTTCCGACCGGCGCCCTGGAGGAGGCTCCGGGGCAGCACATACTGACGACGCACGTGGAGGACAGCGAGGAGTCGGCGGCCTTGCAGCGAGAGGTCGTAAAGCGCTTTCCCAATGTGTCGGCGATCGATCTGACCTTCATCATCAAGACCCTCGACGGAATCATCGATCGGGTGACCTTCGTGATTCAGTTCATGGCGATGTTTACGGTGGCGACGGGTTTGCTCGTGCTGGTCGGGACGGTGATGACCGGAAAGTATCAGCGCATCAAGGAGAGCATCTTGTTGCGGACGTTGGGCGCTTCGCGTCGGCAGGTGCAGCAGATTCTGCTTTCGGAGTATCTGTTTCTCGGATTGTTCGCGGGCCTGACCGGCGCGCTGCTGGCGATCGCCGGCAGTTGGGCGTTGGCGAAGTTCATGTTCAAGATCGATTACTCGCTGGCGGTGGTTCCGCTGCTGATTGCGCTGGCGTTGGTGTCGGCGCTGACGGTGGTGACCGGACTGATTGCCAATCGCGGTGTGGTCACGCATCCGCCGCTGGAGATATTGCGGTCCGAGGGCGGGTGAAGTTGGCTTGCAGGCGATTGAATGATTTCCGTAGTCGTGGGAGGAAAGTCAGGGACGCGGTGAAACGCAATCCCTACCGTGCGACTGTTTTCAATTTCCGCGACAGCCCAAAAACGGCAGGCTTCTGCGCCATGGGTTTTCTTGATGAACAATTTAGAGGCTGGGTGAAGCCGGGGCCGATTCCGCCGGGAGCGCAAGGCGCTGGGCCGGAGGCGGAGCCGGGTGAATCGCTCGATGCGATCAGTGGTTTCTTTCGCTTATTCCAGCTCAAGAACGGGCATCGGTTCTCGACGGACGATGTGCTGACGGCCTGGTATGGGACGAGTTGGGCGTCGGCGGCTCGGACGGTTCTGGATCTGGGCAGCGGGATTGGCTCGGTGGGGATGATTGCGGCGTGGCGGTTGCCGGGCGCGCGATTTGTCACCGTCGAGGCGCAGGAGGACAGTGTGCGGCTGGCTCGCAAGTCGGCGAAGTGGAATGGGCTGGAGGAACGGTATGATATTCGCATGGGCGATTTTCGTGAATCGGGCGCGTTGGCCGCGGACGAGCGATTCGATCTGGTTCTTGGAAGTCCGCCCTATTTTCCGCAGGGCAGCGGGCCGGAGGGGAATCATCCGCAGA
>JBLHKZ010000117.1:0-16764 GCA_047618185.1 Limisphaerales bacterium | reverse complement strand
ACAAACACACCGAAGCCCTTGGCGGGCGGGTCATCCGAAGCGGGGAGGAATAAGCGGCGCGCAGATCAGATTTTGGGAATCGATATTTTCATTGGAGCAGAACCCACCCTTAACCCCCTCCTCGGAGGGCCTGTCCTGAGCTTGTCGAAGGGGTTAGGGGTGGGTTTGCCGGGAGCGATTGCCTCGGCTTCCTGGATCTGAAGCTGTGCCCTTGAAATGGTTTCTTCGCAACGCGGCGTTGCGAAGCGGGGACGGTTCGTATAATTTGCGCGACATGTCATTTATTCGTCTCGGTCTGCTCTCGCTTGTGGCGTGTCTGGTGTGGACTGGCTGCCCTCCCGCCGATCGGAAGGTGGACGAGGAGAAGGACAGTTGGTACATCATGGGCGAGACGCGCCAGAGCAGCATGGACTACGAGGGAGCGGTGGAGCAGTTCCTCAAGGCATTGGAGGTGAATCCGCATTCCGGCTCGGCGCACAAGAAACTGGGAACTCTTTATGAGAAGGACATCGAAGTTCCGGACTACGCGGCCGCGATTTATCACTATCAGAGGTTGCTGGCATTACACCCCGACGATAGGCACGCGGATATCATCCGGGATTCGATCGGCGCCTGCCGGCAGGAATTGGCGGCCGAAGTGGGGCTCGTCCCGCTGGATCAGCATACGGACGCGATCCTGTCGGAGCGCGACGCCTTGCTGAAGGACGTGAAGAAACTGCGGGAGGAGAATCGACAGCTCAGGGACGCGTTGGCGAAGCGAGGCGCAGGCGGCACTCAGATTGAGCTGCCGCCGATCGGCGGCGACACTTCGGCCCTCGACGCTGGTCTGGATCGGTCAACAACCATGCCGAAGGGTCGGCCGAGGCCCAAGGTCGAGGAAACGCGGCCGGAGCCGCCCATCTTTACGGGCGCTCGCGCCGGCGAGCATGTCGTGCAAAGCGGGGACAATTTTTATCGTATTGGACTGAAGTACGGTGTCAGCGCCGCCGAGATGCAGGCGGCGAACCCTGGAGTGAACGCCTCCACCATGAAGCTGGGAACGATGCTTCGCATTCCCCGCAAACGCTAGCCTCAGCCGTTCATGTTCAATCGCGTCCTGTTCGTTCTGGTGACGGCGTTCTTCGTGACGATGAACGTGCTGCTGTGGCGTTCGGAGTTTCGCGGCGAAAACGAGCTGGGCAGCGGCGTGCCGGGCGAGGTGGTATTGCAGCGCATGCTCATGGCTCCGGACAACTCCAACCTGGAAATTCGACACAGGGGGAAACGCATCGGCTTTGCGCGGTGGTCGGCGAACGTCGGCGAAGAAATCGCTACGGGGCGTCGCATGGAAATCGGCGAGGAGCGGCTGGAAGGAAGGATCAATCAACTCAGCATGTTCACGCTGGATTGTGACGGCGAAGTGTTCGCCGGTTCGCTGACGAACCGCTACCGATTTTATGTGGGCGCGGAATTCGACACGAATTCAAACTGGGCGCGCTTCACCGTCCGCGTTTCACAGCGGCCGTTTAACTGGGGAATACGCGCCAACGCCGAAGAGCAGATTATTGTGATGAGCTACACCGGAGCGAACGGCATTCCTTTCGAGCAGAAGTTCAAATTCTCGGAATTCGAGGATCCTGAAAAAATGTTTCGCGCCATGGGCCTTCCCTTTGCCGGACAATTGTTGAGCGGCGCCCTGGCCGGCATGAAATTGGAAAGCAAGAATGTCAATTATCGACAGCTGGCTTCGACCGTTGCCTGGAAGGCCAACAACGATCACCTGAAATTCCATGGCGCGCGCGCGCGCGTCTATCGGCTGACGTTCACCTTTTTCGAGCGGCATGAGATCGTGGTCGTGGTCAGTCGGGTGGGTGAGATTTTTAAGGTCACCATGCCGTTTGACATCACTCTGGTGAACGAAGAATTGAAACCATAACCCCGCTGCGCACATGATCGAACTCACAAATCTGGTCAAGAAATTCGGCGATTTGGTCGCGGTTAACGACATCTCGCTCAAAGTGGCCGCGGGCGAATTCTTCTGCGTGCTCGGACCCAATGCGGCGGGCAAGACCACGACGATCAAGCTCCTCACCGGCCTGATCAAGCCCACCTCCGGGTCGGCGCGAGTTTGCGGGATCGACGTCCAGACTTCTCCGCTGGAGGCGCGCCAACGCATGGCCTACGTGCCGGATTTTCCGTTTCTCTATGACAAACTCACTCCCTGGGAGTTTATTCGCTTCACCGGCCAGCTCTTTCAGATGCCGGAGCGGGACATTCGCAGTCGTGCCGAGGAGCTGATTTCCCGTTTTCACCTGGACGAGTACCTGCGCAAACCGATCGAAGGGCTCTCGCACGGCACCCGCCAACGCATTGCCATCGTGTCGGCCTTGCTGCACGAGCCGGATGTCTTTGTCATCGATGAGCCGATGGTCGGGCTGGATCCGCAGCACGCTCGCATCGTGAAGGACATCCTCAAGGAAAGGACGAACGCTGGAATGACGGTGTTTCTTTCCACGCATCAACTGGGCATTGCTGAAGAAATGGCCGATCGCATCGCCATCATCAACCGAGGCGTCTTCGCCGGCATCGGCACGCTGGACGAACTGCGTGGACAGAGCGGCTCCGACGGAAAACTGGAAAACTGCTTCCTGGCGCTGACCTCCGACGAGACGGACGCCGACCCGGAAACGGTCCCCGCGTGATGGACGGCGCGAACGCTCAATCCGCGCGCGCGGAGCGACCGGTGTCGCCCATGATGCTGCTCCTGCGCGTCAGCGCGCTGCAGATCTGGCGCAAGTTTGCGGCGATTCGCCATCAATCGCGCCTGCTGAGCCTGTTCGTCGGCCTGTTCATGGCGGGCTACGCCTACATCTCTTTCGCGCTCTTCTATCGGGGACTCCGATTCATCGGCAGTTTTCCCGGTCTGGGCGACGTGCTGATCGAGCGACTGCTCTTTCTGATGTTCGCCATCCTGTTCGTCATGCTCTTGTTCAGCAATCTGATCATCGGCTACACGAATCTTTTTCGAAATCGGGAAACCACCTTTCTGATGACCTCGCCCGTTTCGTTCCAGACGATCTTCTGCTGGAAATTTATCGAAACAGCGATCCTCGCGTCCTGGGCCTTCCTGTTTCTGGTCGCGCCTTTGCTGGCGGCCTACGGGCTGAACAACGACGCGCCCTGGCACTTCTACGTCGTCACCGCCGCGCTCATGCTGATTTTCATCGTGTTGCCGACCTCGTTGGGCGCGTTTTGCGCGGTGAGTGTCGCGCGGTTCATGGATCGACGAAGCTTTCAAGTCGCGATAATCGGTCTGGCTGGGGTGTTGCTGGTTGGCGCGGCGCTCTACATGAAGCCGGAGATCATGGCGGACGACTTTGAGGAAAACCGCGTGTTGGGCCTGATGGACCGGTTGCTGGTGCGAACGCGATTTGCGCATTATCCGTTGCTGCCAAGTTACTGGCTCTCGTCCGGGGTCATGCACTGGCTGGAGGGCGGTATTGCGACCGCCGCTTTTTTTCTCCTGGTCATGCTTAGCTACGCGCTGTTCTTTGGCTTCCTCTCCTTCACCTCGATGGGTCGCATGTTCTACTCCGCTTCGTCCTCGGCTTTGAGCCGGGGCGGAGTCTTCGGACAATGGGAGTGGGTCAAGAAACGCGGGGCGCAGAAGGCAGAATTGAGTGAATCGAAAGGGCTTTCTGAGATTGTGCTGGGCTGGTGTTTCTGGCTGCGCGCCGATGTGCGGACGCTTCTGGTGAAGGATATTCGCGTTTTCTGGCGCGACACGACGCAGTGGGGGCAGACGCTGATTCTGTTTGGATTGTTGGGAGTCTACATTCTGAATCTCCGACATTTTTCCAGCCAGATGGTCAATCCATTCTGGATTGTGCTCGTTTCCTATCTGAATCTTTTTACCTGTTCGTTGAATCTGGCCACGCTCACCACCCGGTTTGTCTACCCGCAGTTTTCGCTGGAAGGCAAACGGATCTGGATCATCGGCATGGCGCCGTTGGGCATGGCGCGCGTCATCAGGACGAAATTCTGGCTGGCGGCGCTGGCAGCGCTGACGGTCACGCTGGGGCTGATGTGGCTTTCCTGCCGGATGCTCCAACTCTCGACCGACCGAACGATTTTCTTCAGCGGCGTCATCACGGTGATGACCTTCACCCTGACGGGCCTCGCTGTCGGGCTGGGCGCGCTGTGCCCCAACTTCAAGGAGGACAATCCCAGCAAAATTGTGAGTGGATTTGGCGGCACGCTGTGCCTGGTGTTGAGTTTTGTCTACATCGTCTTCTCGGTCGCCACGCTCGCGATGGGGTCAACGGGGTGGCGATTGCGGGGGTCGACCGGAATACCCGGCGTGGGCGCCGCAGTCCTGTTCATCACTGTCTCGGCCCTCCTGCTCTGGCTGCCGATGAAATTCGGGCTTCGCAAGGCGGTCAACACCGAACTTTAGGCGTGCCTCTCGATTCGTCGACGCGCGGCTTTACACGCGTGCCATCCCTCCCTAAAATGCGGGTATGCCATCGGAAAACGATGAATCTGATTTCGTCGACAGCGAGTTCATGGAATCCCGCGAAAGCTCTGTCCTGGGCTCCCAGGCCGGAGATGTCGACACAGGCCTGAGCGATGAGGAGCTGCTCGAGCAGGCCAGTCTTGGCCAACAGCGACTTTACCAGCTTCAGCTGGAGCAGGACAAGGTTCAACAGAATCTGGCTGAGCTCGAGGAAAGTAAGCGTCGGCGGTACGAGTGCGGCGTCGGTCGGGAGGAAGCCCTTCGGGATCTGACGCGAGGCATTGCCGTGCTTCAGAAGACGGAGTTTGACGCACGCGCGGAGGCCGAGCAAATGACCCGCACCCTGGAAGGCCTGAAGGAAGCCCTGTCCCAGGTGGAGGCCATCGATGAAAAGAATTGGAAAAGCAAGGATTGGAACGTCCAGCTGTCCCGAGACTCCGCGGCCGTCGAGAACGCTCGCATGGAGTGGAACACAGCGCGCCTCAAGTGGACGATCCTGAACTCCTCCAATTTACTCGCCGAAGAGGAGGAGGTCCAGGAAAGCAAGCCCCTCAAGCCGTTCACCGAGCCGCAATCCTTTGTGGACATGTGCCGTTTGGGATTCGCCCTGACCTGGCCGGTGGCGGTCGCCGTGTTGGCGATCGGCGGCTTGATCGTCTACGCGCTGATGAGGCAATAAGGCATTTGCGATATGGCGTGGTATAAGCGAGAAGTCGATCCGATCGAAGAGCGCTCCCGCGAGTTGCAGGGTGAATTGGACCGGCTCAAGCAGCAAATCAAACGTCTGGAGACTCGCCGCTCCGAGCCGTCCGCCCGTCCCGCCGCTCCGGAGAACCGACCGATCGGAAAACCCGCGCCGCGACGCCCGGAACTCCGGGCCGGGGATCCCATTTTTGAGGAAGTAAACTCACAGCCAGCCCCGCCGACGGACTCCGACGGCGCGGCGGCTTCAGCGAATCTGTACAATTCAACGGGGGTGAGAAAATACGATTTACCCGCGCTGCTTCGTCGCATCCGCGTGGCGATCTTCGGCGGCGGAGAGGATAATCGGAAACTGATCAATTACCTGGCCGTGGGAAGCATTCATGGTTTGCGGCCTCTGCGCAAAGAGCGTCGCGTCGCGCGTCGCAGGGCATTGGTGGCGGCGGGAGTGTTCGCGGGGCTTAGCTGGTGGATCGCCGCCATGTTTTTTGGCTCCCCGTGATCGGTCGATCGACCGCGCCTGAACAGCAGTCCGCGTTGGCCCCCTCTTGGTTCCCTCGTTGATTCGGTTTGCAAGCCTGTGAGGTCAATTGCCCGGCAACACGGAACTGAATCTCAAGTCTCGCTCTATTTCGCCTTCGCATCGGCGAACTTCTTATCTTCGAGCGACTCCGGCGGGCGCAGGTCGATGCAGACGACCGTTCCTTTGGCGTTGCGGCAGTAGACCCTTCCCCCGGAAATTGCCGGCGCGGTCCAACAACGGCGGCCGATGACTCGCGCGTAGGAAATTTCGGTGTAGGCGTGGGGATTGGCCTTGAGGATGTAGAGTTCGCCCAATTCGGTCAGCGCGATCAAGTAGTTCCCGGCCGCGATCAGGGAGCCATGGCCGAAATTTCTTCGAATCCAGGTGGGTTTTCCAGTGGTGAGATTCACGCAGACCAGGCTGTTCTTGGCGCTTCCGTCCGCGTGTCCGTCGATGCCGTAAACGAATTTTCCAATGGCCACGCCAGGATTGTAATGGCTTCGCAGCGATTGGGTGTGCCACATGAGTGAGGGTTTGCCATCGCGCATTTGAAACATGGCGCAGCCGCCGCCATAGCCCGAGGAGACAAAAATCTTATCCCGGACAAGTAGCGGATCGGCTGCGTTCACTCGCTCCCTGGTCCGCCAAGTATGCGACCAGACGCCGCGTCCGTCATCCGCCGGATCGACCGCGACGATGTGCTGATCGCTAAAAAGGAGGGCGACTTCGCGTCCTTCCATTCGATAGGGCAGAGGCGAGGCGTAGCCCCCGAGTCCCTTGCTGGCCCAAAGCAGATCTCCGGTGTCTTTGTGATAGGCGAGGCCGGCGCCGCCCGCGTTTAGAATGATCTGTTTGCCCATGATCAGCGGAGAGCCGGTGAACCCATACTTGGGGAGTTCGGCTCCGGTGAGATGGGTGAGCTCATTTTTCCAGAGAGTGGCGCCGTCGTTCGCATTGAGGCAGAGGAGCGTGCCGTCTTTGCCCAGTGTGTAAACCTTGCCATTCTGAACGGTCGGCGTGGCGCTGGGGCCTCCTCCGTAGAGTCCGCCGTCGGGACTCGCGAGGTAGCCGGTGTTCCAGATTATCTTGCCGGTCTCGGCGTCGATGCACGTCACGACGTCGTGATCGTTCTTGTTGCCCATGGTGTAGACGCGTTCGTTGGCGATCGCCAGGGAGGAGAAACCGACTCCAATTTTCTGTCGCCAAAGCATCTTTGGACCCTCGCGGGGAAACTCGGGGATCCAATCGGTTTCGTGGGACATGCCATTGAAGTGGGGCCCTCGCCAGCGATTCCAGGTGACCGAGCCCGGTTGTTTCGGTGGCAACGGAAGCGCCGCTCCCGGCGCCTCGATGGACCGTCGGCCTGAATTGTCCGACCATCGGGCCGATTGTGACCGTCGGAGATAGCCCTCCGACAGCGAGGGCGCCGGGGGCGGCCCGTCACCCAGCTCATCGGAATTCAGTTCGGCGCTTTGGCTTTCTGGTTGAGCGGAGATTTCCCCGGCGGAAGAGGGCGCATCATCGCCGCAACCCACGCACGCCAGCAATGCCGCGATCACGATCAATATCGTCAGGCTCGGCGCGAAACGACATTGAGCCGCGGTGAGGGAAACAAGCAAACGCATGCCGCACTAGTAACGCCTGCGCCATCGCCCGTCAAATCACCGTGGCGCCGGTGGAGGCTTTTCAAGCCGGCGGCTGAGTCGCAGAAATCGCGCGGTCAGCCATATCGCGGAGAGGACCAGACCCGCCACCAGGCCCCACCAAATGCCCGGCGCGCCCAACTTGAAATGGAAGCCCATCAGGGCAGCGAAGGGGATCTGCGCGCCCCAGTAGCAAAACAGGGCGATGACCGCCGGGACGCGGACATCACCCATGCCGCGCAGCGCGTTGCTGGCCACGACCTGGATCCCGTCCGCAATCTGAAAAAAGGCGGCAATCCACAGCAGACTTGCCGTCAACGCGACCAATTCCGGCTCGTCCACGAACCATCCGGCGATGTTCCCGTTGAACAAAATGAAAAGCGCCGCAACGACTCCCATGAACGCGGCGGCCAGGGCCAGACCGACGCCGCCGATGCGTCGTACCCGGCGGAGTTGTCCGGCCCCGACCGCGTGCCCAACGCGAACGCAAACCGCAACCGCCAGCCCAAGCGTCAGCATGAAGGACGTGGCCGCGCACTGGATCGCGATTTGGTGCGCCGCCAGCGACTGCGTTCCGATCCATCCCATCATTAATCCGGCGAGCACGAAGGCGCCGACCTCGACCAGATGCTGCATCGCCGAAGGCCAGCCCAGTTTCCAAAGGCGGCCCAGGGTGGCGTGGCAGATCGGCGCCAGCCAACGGCGGGGCTGGTAGCGGCGCAGGGAGGGAAGGCGAGTGGTGTAAACGACCATGGTGATCGCGGTGGCGGAACGCGCGATCAGCGTTGCCCAACCGGCGCCCTCGAGGCCCATCGCGGGCGCGCCCCAATTGCCGTAGATGAGGATCCAATTCAGCCCGATGTTGAGGGCGACTCCGCTGAGCAGGATGACATTGGGCGCCCAAGGATGGTTCAGCGCCTCGCCGTAGAGCTTCCCGGCGTGGGTGATCATGCCCGGAACAAAGGAGGCCGCGAACAGGATCAGATACACGCCCGCCGCGTCGATGATCTCCTTGGGTTGTCCGAAGATAAACAGACAGGACTTGATCGCCAGGGCGAATCCCAGAGCGCCGAGGCCGGAAAGAAATGCGAGTTGCAGGCCGTGCCGGTAAGTTTCGCCAACCGCCTGTTCATTCTTGGCCCCGTACGCGTTGGCCGTCAGCACGGAGATGGAGGTCAGCAGTCCGATGGAAAAGACCAGTGGCAGAAGGATGATGTTGTTGACGAAGGCGCAGGCGCCCAACGGCACGACGCCCAGGGGCGCGACCATCCGGATGTCGGCGAGGCCCAGCAGGATTTGGCTCAGCATGCCCGCCGCGACCGGCGCCGCCAGCGTCAGCGTCGGGCGGACCTCGCGCATCCAGCGCCAGTGTTTCCTGAGTGTCCTGTGATCCATGAGGGTAAACAAAAAATTGGCGAACAAACCGCTCGCCAATGGCGTCCATCTTTCTTATCCAACTACTCCATGTCGATATCCATGAATTCTAAATCCGCCAATTCTCATCACGTCTCCAAGCCGCAATCCCGCCGCGGATTCCTCAAGCAAACTTCCGCCACCCTCGCCGGAGCCGGTCTCGCCGCGACTCTGGGCGCGCCCTCCGTCTCGCGCGGACAGGGGAGCAGCGATCTGATCAAGCTCGGCATGATCGGCTGCGGAGGCCGTAACACCGGGGCGGCCCAGCAGGCGCTCACCGCCGACAGCAATGTCCAGCTTTGGGCGATGGCTGATGTCTTTCCAGAGCAGATCGAGAAAAGCCGCAAGACGCTTGCCGTCCAGCAAAAGGACGATCCCGACAAGGTGAACGTCGCCAAGTCGCGTCAATTCGTTGGGTTGGACGCCTACAAGGATTTGCTCAATAGCGGCATCGACATGGTCCTGATCGCCACGCCAGGCGGCTTTCGGCCGATTCATCTCCGCGCTGCGGTCGAGGCGGGCAAACACATTTTCTGCGAGAAACCCATGGCGGTCGATCCGACCGGCGTGCGCTCGGTCATGGAATCGGTTCGCATCGCCAAGGAAAAGAAGCTCGCCCTGCGCGCGGGATTCAACATGCGTTTTGAGCCGCAATACCGCGAGGCGCAGCAGCGCATTCGTGACGGGCAAATCGGCGAGATCAAAGCGATCTACGCCACGCGCATGAGCAGCCAGCTCGCTCGATTTGACGGCGTGCGCAAACCCGGGATGGGCGATCTCGAATGGCAGCTGCGCAACTGGCATTACTTCAACTGGCTTTCCGGCGATCTGATCATGGAGATCTCGGTGCACAGCATCGACAAGATCGCGTGGATGATGAACGACGTTCCGCCCGCGAAGATCGTGGCGACGGGCGCGCGCCATCAGCAGACCATTGGCAATATCTGGGACCAATTCGACGTGACCTACGAATATGAGAATGGCGTGTTGGCGATACTCAAGACGCGCTATCACACCGGCTGTTTCAACGAACACAAAGACCTGATCATCGGCACGAAAGGCGTGTGCGAACTCGGCTGGGGCAAGGCGCAGATTACCGGCGAAACCAAATGGCGCTATGACGGGCCGAAGGCGGCGTCGCATCAGGTCGAGCACGACGAACTCTTCGCCGACATCCGCGCGGGCAAGCTGCCCAACGATGGCGACCGCATGGCCAAGAGCACGCTCATGGGCATCGCCGGCCGCATGTCCGCCTACACCGGCAAGGACTTGACCTGGGAGCAGGCGCTGAACTCCAAGCTCGACACCATGCCCAAGAATCTCAGCTGGGACATGAAGCTCCCCGTGGCGCCGATCCCCGAGCCGGGCAAGACGAAGTTTATCTGAGCGGGCTCAACTTGGAAACAGAACCACGCGTCCGCCGACAATTTGCGGCTCAACGCCCGTTCGCCCATGAATAGACACCGATTCTCGTCAGTCGGAACGATTGGATTTTGACAGTGTTGGCTAATTCCCGGAAAACACCCCTCATGACCTTTCGATCTAAATCTCTCATTGCCGCGTTCCTTCTCGCTGGCGCGCTTATCATCGGCTTCGCCGCTCAGGCTTCAGCCGCCTCGGCGGACAAGCCCAACATCGTTCTGATCCTTTCCGACGATCAGTCCTGGAACGACTACGGCTTCATGGGGCACGAGCACATCAAGACGCCCCACCTGGACAAGCTGGCCAGCGAGAGCGTGCTGTTTCGGCGCGGCTATGTGCCGACCGCGCTTTGCCGTCCGTCGTTGATGACGCTGATGACGGGGCAATACGCGCACAAGCACGGCGTGACCGGCAACGATCCTTCACCGAAGTACGCCGAGCGCGGTTCGGATCTCTACAACCAACGCCGCGCCAAACTGATTGCCAACATCGACCGGTTCGAGACCGTGCCCGAGGCGCTGGGCAAGCGCGGTTATCTCAGTCATCAGAGCGGCAAGTATTGGGAGGGCAATTTCACGCGCGGCGGCTTCACCCACGGCATGACGCGCGGCTTTCCGCAGTCGGGCGGCCGGCACGGCGATGACGGTCTGAAGATCGGCCGCGAGGGGATGAAGCCGATCGCCGATTTCGTGAGCATGGCCGCGGAGAAGGACAAGCCGTTTTATCTTTGGTATGCGCCCTTCCTGCCGCACACGCCGCACAATCCGCCGGCCCGCTTGTTCAACAAATACAAGGACAAGGTCGATTCGCCTCATGTCGCCCGGTACTACGCGATGTGCGAATGGTTCGATGAGTCCTGCGGGCAATTGATCGACATCCTGGAAAAGAACAAAGTCCGCGACAACACACTGATCGTGTACGTGACCGACAACGGCTGGATTCAGAATCCGGCCAAACGCGGCTACGACAAGCGTTCCAAACAGACGCCCTACGAAGGGGGCATTCGCACGCCGATCTTTTTCAACTGGCCCGGCAAGCTGAAGCCCTCCGATCGACCTGAGCTGGTCAGCAGCATTGATCTGGTTCCGACCATGTTGGCCGCCGCCGGAGCGAAGCAGCCGAAGAACCTGCCGGGTTTGAATTTGGTTCCGAATCTGAAGACCGGCGCGGAGATCGGGCGATCCCACATCCTCGGAGAGAGTTTTGCGCACGATATTGCGGATATTAAAAAGCCCGAGGCGTCGCTGCTGTTTCGCTGGACGATCGAGGGTAAATGGAAACTGCTGCTCACCTACGACGGCGAGGTGAATCGCTACAAGACCACGCATCCTCGCACGGAGAAACGTCCGCAGTTGTTCGACCTGCTGGCCGATCCCTGGGAGAAGAAGAATCTCGCTTCGGAAAACCCCGATGTCGTCGCGCGCCTGGCCGGGCGGATCGCGGACTGGTATCCGGTCAGCGAACGGCGCGTGGACGCGACCTGGGAGTAGGGACGCGAGCCGCGTCAAGAATTGGTTTTTTGGCTGTTGGCGGTTCGAGTCGAGCGGATGCTATGCCCATCATTGAACCCAAGACTGCTGCCGAAGCGTCGCAACTCGTCGTGAATGAGTTGAACCAGTTTGCCGATCCGAATTTGGCTGCACGGTCGAAGGATTTTTTGATAACTCCGCGACCTAAAATTCTCGTATGGGAATATGGGCAAAATGAAGAATTTGAAGGCTGGTTGATCGCCGATATGCGCGAGCGCGGAGTGTTTGCGGCTTATTGTTGCGCCGGAGGACATGGCTCAAGGGGTTTTCCTTGGGGACTGGTTTTTCAGGAGTCGTCAAACTTTGGCCAAAATTGTGGTTGGTATCCCAAACTTGCCGATTTATTTGAGGAATGGTTTGTGTAGGGGGCGAGGATGACACCGTTCTCACGCGTGGCGTGGAGTTTGCTGGCGGTGAGGGTGCGGGAGGCGCTTGGGAATGCGCGACAGCGTCGTGGAGTGCGACAGTCCTCTGCCGCTTTTGAAGTCGGACGCGTCGGCATATCGAAATTGGGCGTCGCGATTTCCCCTTCCTACATCGATCTAAATTTGACGACGCTTGGGAAAGCGGCAGCGGACTGCCGCACTCCAAAACCTTACCGAAGCAGAACGCGAAACTGAGATGGAAGGACCATGGGAATGGAAGTGGCGTCAGGGGGCGGCGCGAATCACCGAACGCGAACAAGCCGCTTCGTGGAGCTCAAATAAACTCAAGCCACCGGATCAACCGATGGTATTTGACTCAATTCACTCCCACGCAGAACAGATGCTTCTCGCCGCGGAGGAGCAGCCGATTTCCCACGGGCACTGGTGAGGCGATCACTCGTTCTCCCAGGTTGTTCTCGCTGAGCAGTTCGAAGCGCTTGTCCACGCTGGCGACGAAGATGACTCCGTCCTCGCGCGTGGCGTAGAGTTTGCCGTCGGCGAGGGTGGGGGAGGCGTAGTATTTCGATCGATGTTTGGGCAGCTCCGCCTTCCATAAATCCTTGCCGGTCTTTGGATCAATGCAATGCACGGCGCCCTTGTCGCCGATGACGAAGATCTTGTCCCGGTAGACGGCCAATGAGGGCACGAAGGAGCCGGCGCCCTGGCGATCCCAAATCTTGTGAGTGGCGGTGACATTGCCCTTGCCCGTGAGTCGAATGGCGGCCATGTGGCTGCCACGTCCATACGACACGATGGCGGTGTCGTCGTGAATCACGTGTGAGCCGACGATGACCCAGTTGTTCTTCTGTTCGGGATTGAACCCGCCGCAGCGCCAGATTTCCTTGCCGTCGCTCGCGTCGTGAGTGGTCAGATGTTCCGCGCCCCAGACGACGATCTGCTGCTTGCCGTTTTGTTCGCGGACGATGGGCGTGGCGTAGCTGTGATCGCCCTCGCGCGGGGTCTTGAAATTGCGATCGGCCTTCCAGGAGAGATTTCCAGTCTGCTTGTCGAAGGCCGCGAGAAAGCCCTCACGGTCGTGCATCACAGCGACGATGATATGATTTTCAGTGAGCACGGGCGAGGTGCCAATGTCCCAGTAAAGCGTGTCCTTGCCGAAGCGCTTTTGCAGATTGGTTTTCCATTTCACTTTCCCGTCGAAGTTGAGCCCGGCGAGGTTACCGCTCTTGAAATAGACATAGACGCCCTGGCCGTCGGTGGCGGGGGAGGGATTGCTGCCGCTGCCGTTCTTGTGCCGGCCGGGGCGCTCGTCGCCGACCGCTGCTCGCCATTTGACGACTCCGTCCCAGTTGAAGTTGAAGACCGTGTCGGCTCCGTCGTCCGGCGAGCTGACGATGATGTTGTCGCCCCACACAATCGGCGTGGAGCAGCCTTTTGCGGGCAAGGCGTATTTCCAGAGCACGTTCTCGGTGTCTGAAAATCTTGCGGGGTAGCTGCCGTGGGCGGTCGAGCCGGAATCGTCCGGGCCGCGCCAACGGGGCCAATGTTTGGCGGGCGGCTGGCTGGCGTGCAGGGAGAGGGAGAGGAATGCGGATGCAAACAGGGAAAGCAGAAATCGATTGGCCATGAGGGGATGGTATAGAAGTCCCGTTCGCGTCGGTCAATGAACTTGCGCCGACGCTTCCGTTTTCTGCTTTCAATTCAGCCGTCCGACCGCAGAGTAGCGCGCCTTTCACGGGGGTTTTCATGTTGAGCGAACTTCAAAATTTGGCCCCGATTTTCCGCGATGTTTGTCTGCCGATTTTCCTGTTGGTGGGGATGGGCTGGGCGATTGATCGCAAGTTTACGCTCGATCTGGGGTCGCTGGTGAAACTGAACATCTATCTCTTCGTGCCGGCCTTTCTGTTTGTCCGGGTGATTCAGTCTCCGGCGTCGGGAAGCCAGGGCGGGACGATCTGTTTGTTCACCTGTTGTGTGATCGGCGCGATGTTTGTGGCCAGTCAGTTGATCGGTTGGCTGACGCGGGAGTCGCTGCCGCAACGCAAGGCGATGGCAATGTCGACGATGTTCTACAACGCCGGCAACTTCGGAATTCCCGTGACCGCCCTGGCCTTTCCCGAAACGGGGCCGAGCGTGCATGTGTGGGTCCTGATGACCATCAATCTGGCGACGTTTTCGATCGGGATGTTGATCGCGCGGTCGCAGGGCGCGACGGGCGACGGCGCCGATTCCGCGCTGAAGCGGTTGGCGGGGCTGCTGACTATTTTCAAACAGCCATCGATTCTTTGCATCATTGCGGCGCTGCTGATCAATCAGACCGACTTCGATGTTGAGAGCGTCAACTTCGTTTGGAAACCGGTCTCATTTTTGGCCGACGCGGTGATCTCGTTTGCGCTGGTGACGCTGGGCGTTCAGCTTTCGAAAACCCGGCCGCCGGCGATCAAGGGGCATCTGGCCTGGGCATTGGGCTTGCGGCTGATCGGCGGGCCGATCATCGCCGCGGGTCTGGCCGTGTTGTTTGGCTTCACCGGGGAGGTTGCCGCGGTGTTGATTCTCGGAGCGTCCGCGCCGACGGCGGTCAACACCGCGCTGCTGGCGCACGAGTTCAAGGCCGAGGGCGGCATCGCCGCGGCGACGGTGTTTTATTCGACGCTGATGAGCATCGTCACGGTGACGATCGTCATCGCGGTTTTAAAGAGCGGGTTGTAGCGGGAAAGGGCTTTAGAATGTCGTGTCTGATTGAAAGCGGATAAACTACATGAACTGAAAACGGCATTTCTGCATGGACAGGCGCCGGAATTCAGCCGTCCCTTCGGGACTCGATTTTGTGAAATCTGATTCCCGGCGTTGAAACGCCGGGCTATTGTCATTCAGTCCCTCCGGGACGCGGCTGCCGAGGCCCAAGGAGTGTAGTTCAGCGGTTCACGGTTTAAATCACGTCTCCAGAATCTGGCAGTCGCAACCCGAAGCCTCCCTACTTTTTCTTCCGATTCTTTGGAGCCCTGGCTTTGGGCTTCGCCGCATGGGCCTCCTTGCCGGCTTTCCAGATGTCGACGGCGCCGTTGTTGGCTTGTTTCGGGCCCGGGGTGGAACGTCCGTCATCGACGTATTTTTGCAACAGACCGGTCATGCGCTTGATGATTTTTGGATTCTCGGCCTGCACGTTCTTCGTTTCCCCGATGTCGGCTTCGAGATCGTAGAGCTGAATGGCCGGCAGATCGCTCATGTCGTTTCGACCGGGGCGGGGCGCGCTCCAGCCCCCGGAGCCTGGGCAGAGCTCCAATTTCCATTTCCCCTGGCGGATCGAGAAGGAGCCGTTGATCGAATGATGCACGACGGCCTCGCGAAGGGGCTTCGTGTCCTTCCCAAGCAGCGCGGGGAGAAAACTGACGCTGTCCTCGCCGGCGTTGGCGGGGACTTTGGCGCCGGTGATGTCGGCGGCGGTGGCGAGCAGGTCGGTCAGGCAGATGGTCTGGTCGCTGCGACTGCCGGCTTTCACCTTAGCGGGCCAGCGGGCAATGAAGGGCACGCGATGTCCGCCTTCGTAGATGTCGGCCTTGTGTCCGCGGAACTTGTAGCTGGGATAATGATCCTTGGCGGTCATCTCTGGAAATTTTGCGGCGGGCGAGCAGCCATTGTCGGCGGTGAAGATAAGCAACGTATTCTCCGTGAGATTGTTCTTCTCCAGCGCCTGCATGACCTGGCCGACGGTCCAGTCAACCTGCATGGTGAAATCGCAATAGGCGTTGACCCCGCTTTTGCCCTGCCATTCTTTGGTCGGGAGGATCGGAGTATGCGGGGCGTTGAGGGGGAAGTAGACGAAGAAGGGCTTGCCGGTCTTGGCGTCCTTGGTCTGAAGATCAAGGTAGCGAACGATGTCTTGGGTGATGTCCGGGAGAACATCGATGGCTTCAAATTTCTCATCCGCCGGGCCTTTGCGGTTGAAGCCCTTTTCCACGATTTTTGTGAACTGCGGCCGATCGTTCTTCACGTAGACGTAGGGTGGCATATCGAGGGAGGCGCTGATGCCGAAGAAGTAGTTGAAGCCGACCGAGGTGGGTCCGTTCTTCACGGGTTGGGCATAGTCGACGTCCCAGCCGCCCTTGTATTTCGCGTCCCAGGTGTCGCCGTCATCGGCAAAGCCGCCGTTCTTGAGCGGCCAATCCATGCCGAGGTGCCATTTGCCGATGGCAGCCGTGTGGTAGCCCTTGTCCTGGAGCAGAGCGCCGACGGTCATGCGGCCGGGCTCGATCAGACGTCGGGAGAATCCCCAGCAGACGCTCTTTTTGAGTCGGGAACGCCAGTTGTAGCGTCCGGTGAGAACGCCGTAGCGCGTCGGGGTGCAGACCGAGGAGCTGGAATGCGCGTCGGTGAAGGTCATGCCTCCCTGGGCGAGTTTGTTGAGGTGGGGCGTCTGGATTTTGCAATCGGGGTTCAACGCCTGGATGTCGCCGTAGCCCATGTCGTCCGCGAGGATGAAAATGATATTGGGCCGCGCGTTGGCGGCGTCGGCGGTTGGCGATCCAACGGTAAGTGAGAGGGCGAGGCCCGCGCAGGCGGCGGTGAAGGCGAGGGAAAACCGATTCGTCATCCTCGGGGTATATCGGAAAGGGGCGGTCCAGCGCAAATGAGAATTTCGACGCAGGGCGGCAGG
>JBLHKZ010000116.1:0-16772 GCA_047618185.1 Limisphaerales bacterium | reverse complement strand
AGTTCAGATGAACGCAAGAACTCAAACGATCATGAAAATGAAACCGAGACACTTTGCCGCGCTTTTGGGGACGGCCTTGTGCCTCCTGTCCACCCTCGCCCTCGTCCACGGAGCCGACGCGGACAACGACGCCAAACGATTCTTTCACGCGTCCCATGTGACCTCCGCTCAGGGGCCGGAGAAGGCGTTCACCAGGCCGATCGTTCGCGTGCGGACGTCCTGGCGGGGCGATTCGCAAACGAACAAGTTGTCAATTGTCTACACGCCCCGCAACGGCGCCGTCTGGGCCGGGCCGGCCAACGCCCATTGTTTCTTCATGGGCGCGCAAATCGTGGGAGTCTATTCCGAGCCGGACGGAAATCTGGTCTTTCGCCGCTCATCCGGCGGGCTCGTCGCCACCGAGTCGCCTCGGCTTGACAAGACGCTCGAACGCAAGCTCCGGAAGTTCCTTCCCCCATCCCCGCCGCGGCGCGGCCCCGACGCCCGACCCACCGATGTGCGTGTCTCCCTGCACGGCATCCTGGGCTGGGGAGCGCTTTCGGAACCGGACAGGCGCCAGGCGGCTGAGAATGTGGCCGTCCTGGGCGTCGCGCTCGACCGCCAGCGGATTCTCGTCACGGCGAAGAGCGGAGACGGCAGGATCGTCGAGCTGGTTCTGGACCGGCAATTGATGCCCCTCTTCGCGCTGGTGGACGGCGTCCGGGTCTTCGACGCGCGCGCCGCCGGGGAAGCCCGATGAAACGCGGGCGGCCGATTCCCGATAGATGGGACACCGAGGACGGCGTCCGTCTCCAAAATCGAGAGGGATGCCGTCCTCGGCGTCCCATGCTACTTGAACAAGCCGAATGGCCAGGAAATTGAGATACCCCCCACACTGGGCCGCCGTGGTCATTGCGCTGGTTCAGCCGGCGCTGTCTTGTTTGGGGCAGACCGCCGCAACGCCGCTGGCCTGGGATGCGCCAGCCCGGGCAAAGACCCTCGCCGCCGGCGAAACTTCGGTCCGCTTCGTCTTCGCGATGACCAACGTCTCCGCCGCCGAGGTGGCGGTGCAAAGGGTGACAACGTCCTGCGGCTGCACGGTGGCGCAATTGCCCTCCCTGCCGTGGCGGCTCGCGCCCGGCGAACAGGGGGACCTTAAGTTCACCATGGATCTGCGCGGCCGACGCGGCTCTATCACCAAGACCGCCACCGTATTCACGTCGTCCGGAGCCAGCGTTCTGACCATGACCGCAATCGTCCCCGGGGGACTGACATTGGCGTCTCAGCCAGGGGCGGCCCGCGTGGCCGCGGCGGCGCGTCCGGGCGCTGCTCCCGGAACTCAGCCCGCGATCTCGAAGGAACGCGCTCGCAATCAGGCGCTGGCCGGCGCCGATCATCAGGCGGTTTTCCGCGGCGACTGCGCCAAGTGCCACGCCGAGCCGGCCAAAGGTAAACTCGGGAAGGAGCTTTACGCCGCGGCCTGCGGCATCTGCCACGACGCGAAACATCGCGCGGAAATGGTCCCCGCGCTGGGTCAGGCGGAGCAGGCCGGCAACCCTGGTTACTGGCGCGCCTGGATCACCTTCGGCAACCGGGATACGCTGATGCCCGCCTTTACCAAACACTACGGCGGTCCGCTGAACCGGGAACAGATTGAGTCCTTGTGCGCGTTCCTGTCCGAGAGACACACGTCGGTTGGGAAGTGAAGCGAGCGTCGCGCGCGCTTCCTGGAACGAAGCAGGAGGAAACGGGGAATCCGAGGGATCAGCGCTCCGCTCTCTCCGTTTCCTGCTGATCGATTTGGGTGAAAAGGACGGGACTGTGACGTGGGATTTTGTTTGTCCGTACTTCGGACCGCTGAAGGGCGTGGCCTCACGCGGCGCCATTTTCCCATTGCCAAGGGTGGGGGGCGTCGTAACATCGCGACCGTGATGAATCCCCCCGATGAATTTCCAGTCTTGCTGATGTTCGTGTTGGGGATCGTTTTTGCGGTGGCTCTCACCGCGTTCTACTTCGTTCGACGGACCACCCGGAGGGAGCGGTCGATGGAGGAGATTCCCGAAGCCATGTTTAACCAGCCGGCGTTTTCCGAGCCGCAGGAGTATCGCGGGCTGCCTTTTTCGCAGCCTCACACCTGGTTGGCGATTCGCAATCGAAACGTCGAGGCGGTTCTGGAATCGCTGGGAATTCAAAATGTCACGCCCTGTTCCTGGGAGGACGGCCTGGCGGGATTCGACGACCGAAAGATCTTTGTTTCTCCGCCGATTGGCGGCTGGGTGCTGGTGTTTGGATCGAGTCTTCCGGAGCCGGGCGACGACATCGACGTCGTTTTTCGATTCGTGACCGGCTTGAGCGGGCGGCTCGGGCACGTGCAATATTTTCATTCGAATCCGGTCGTGTATCAGCACGCCTGGGCCCGGTCGGAATACGGCCGGATCCTGCGCGGGTTTGCCTGGACCGATGAAACTGTCTGGCATCAGGGCGGTCCCACCCTGGCCGAGCGGCAGCTGGGCATGATCTGCCCGGACTATGGCGATCGCGTGGAATGCGACGGCCTGTTCGGTCAACCGGAATTTGTAATCGCCAACGCAGAACGGGTCCCGGCTCTGGCCGCCCGTTGGAGCGTTGATCTGGCCAAGGTCGACGCGCGAGTATTCGACCGTCAAAGAGGCGTTGCGGGAGAGCCGCGGCTGCCTGGCCTTTGTTAATCTAGTCCGCTCAACAACCGAAACCACTAACCAGGAGGCACATTATGTCACTCGAATTTGCATTGGACGCATTCCCCAAGAAACTGGAACTCAAAGGCGGATTCAGCTGCGAAGCGCGTCCGCTGGAGGAGGGTGACGTCGATGCCTTTCACGAGTTCTTCCTTTCGATTCCGCAGCGGGAGCTGCTCTTCCTGAAGAATCGCGTCACCGAGCGGGAAACGATCGCCGACTGGTGCGCGAAAATCGACTTCGAACGGAATCTCCCGCTGCTCGGCGTTTCCGAGGGGAAGATCGTCGCCTGCGCGACCTTACATCAGCAGCATGGGGGCTGGAAGCGGCACATCGGTCGAGTCAGCGTGCTCGTGAGTAAGGATCATCGCGGCAGGGGGTTGGCGCGCGCGTTGGTCACCGACTTGGTGGAGATCGCGCGATTCAGCGGATTGGAGCATGTTGAAGCAGAATTTGCCGGCGAGCAGGCCGGCGAGCAGGCCGGCGGCACCCGCGCCTTCGCGTTGATGGGCTTCAGCCAGCTCGCGCGCTTTGAAAAATACGTCAAAGACATGGACGCCAAGGATCACGACTACGTGCTCATGGGCCTCAAGCTGCGTGCTGATGAGGAATACGCGGGCATGGGATGAGTCCAATGCGGAATGTGGAGTGTGAAATGCGGAATGTCCTGGCCGCAGTTGAGGCTTTGTCTCGCGTGATTGAATGACTCCGGACGTTTGTCCCAATTGCGGCGCCGATGTTCCGTCTCGAGCGCGTTCCTGCCCTGAGTGCGGATCCGACGAGGACACCGGCTGGTCGGACGAGGCGGCCTATGACGGAGTGGGGCTCCCTGATGAATTTGACTACGATCAATTCGTGGAGCGCGAATTTGGGGAAAAGGGGCCTATTCCTCAAGGAGTGCACTGGTTCTGGTGGGCGGTCTCTGTAGTTCTTCTGATCGCAATCATCATGTATCTGACGCTTTAGGTTGAGCGGGTCGTCATTTTGAAAACAACCGTTTCACAGAGTCTTCGCGGGACAGAAAAGGCTGAAGAGGCGCACGGGATGATTCGTGTGCTCATCCGCCTCGCGTTGGCGATTTGCGCGGCCGGGCTGGCCGGTTGCGCGAGTTCCCCGCCGTTGCCCGTTCATGAACCCTTGCAACGCGTCGAGCGCAAGACGCCCGTCATCATTGTTCCGGGAATTTCCGGCTCCGTGCTGCGCGACAAAGCGTCAGGCAAGGCCCTGTGGGGAGAGGGCAGGAACGTCCTGTTCCCGCGCGACGGCGGCTACGGGTTGGCTCGGCCGATTGGCGCGCCCGACGACGCCGAGTCGCGGCTCGAAGTCGACGGCCCGATTCTGCGAGTTCAACTCGTCGGCGTGATTCGCAAAGACGTCTACGCGCCTATCGGGGACATGCTCGTGAATCATGGTTATCAGATGGGCGATCTCGATAATCCCCGGCCGGGTGACACCGTGTTCTACTTCGGCTACGACTGGCGTCAGGACAGCGCGCGTATGGCCGGGCTGCTCATGGAGAAACTTGAAAACCTGCGTCGCGTGCGGGGCGAAGAAGCCATGCCGGTCTCATTCATCGCCCACAGCAATGGCGCGCACATCTGTCGGTGGTTGATGAAATACGGCGGGGCGGAAATTGACGCCGCTGAGGCGGGGCAGGCGGCGCGGCCCACGCAGCTGGATGTTCAGAAGCTGATTCTCGTCGGCAACTCCAACGGCGGAAGCCTCGCGATAATGGAGCTCTTGCAGGATGGCAAGATTTACATCCCGTATATCGGCAGGAGGCTGCGTCCAGAGATTGCGTTCACCTTTCCTTCGCTCTACCAGGATTTGCCGAGCTATCGTTCGGATCTTTTTGTCGACGAAAAAGGTGAGCCCTTGGCCGTCGATCTCTACGACGCGGAGAATTGGAGGAGATTTGGTTGGTCGGTGTTTGGCGACCGAGTCCGAAAACACATCGAACGAAGCGGGCGGTCGGACCTGCTGGGCGACGAAGCGGCGCGCATGGCGTTTCTTCGCGAGAGCCTCGTCAATGCCCGGCGCTTTCAGCAGTTGCTCGCACAGGATGCCGCGATCGCGCCCTCGACCCGGATCTACTCCATCCAGAATGTGAGCCTGCCGACGCCGGAGCGTGTCGCGCTGATCGAAAAAGCCGGCGAACGAAAGCCGTATTTCACCGACGCCCGAGAAGTGAAGAAGCGTCGTGGCCTTCAGGACGCAATCACTGCCAAGGGCGACGGTCACGCAACGCGTGCCAGTCAGGAATGGCTGACGCCGCGCGAGAAAGCGGCGATGCCCCACCCGCCGTTCCACGTTGGGGGAACTCATGCCGGGCTGGTCGTGCAGCCGGAACTGCATCGAAAGCTGCTGGAGTATCTGGCGGAGTAGGGGGGGGCGGATTTGGCGGACTTGGACGCTGACCTGGTCAGGCAATCAGACGCGTAAGTCTGTCTGGTGGATTCATCTCTGGCGCCGAGCCGGGCAACCGGCCTGAAAGAGCCATGCGACGGCGATGCGGGCAGATCGAGATCCGAATGGCTTCCCCCGTTCCCCAAAGCGGCAGAGGACAGCCGCACTCCAAGACGCTGTCGCGACGTCCAATGCGCGTCCGCGATCCGACAGGTTCTGGAGCGCGGCTGTCCTCTGCCGCTTTTCAGCGTGCGATGTTGCCGAAACAACGCCAGATGTTCCAATTCGCCGATTCAAGACTTGTTGCCCTGTATTTGCCGGGCGGATCAATCGTCCGGCCCTGATTCCTTTGCTGCTGGAGTCTGGTCGGCTCTGGCATCGTCCCGCTTAACGAGCGCAGTCGATTTGGGCGGCGCTTTGGCGGCGGGTTTCTTTTTGACCGGGGCTTTTTTCCTGGCCGCCGGTTTCTTCGTTGCGGGCGCTTTCTTTTTTGCCGGAGCCTTCTTTTTTTTGGCGGGGGCTTTCTTCTTTTTTCCCTTCTTGCCTTTGGCCGGTGTCTTGCCGTGGTCGTTGCGATAGACCCAGCGCGCGCACCAGATCGCGTAGATGAACATGAGCAGGGCGACCGAACCGAAAATCACGTACAACAAGAATCCTTCATGCTGCACGATCGGCCTGAACAGTTTGTCGTACATGGTCCCGCTTCGCTCGCTCGGTCAGCTGTCGTCGCCGCTTCCGGAACCGGAAAGCGCCGTCTTGGCCGCGTAGATAAAATCGTGAACTTTGTCCGGATCCTTGCGGCCGGGGGCGGATTCCACGCCGCTGGAGACGTCGAGTCCGAAGGGCCGCACGTGGCGCACGGCGTCGGCGACGTTGGCGGCGGTCAATCCACCGGCCAGCAGGATCGGGCGTCCGAGCTCCTTCGCCGCGACGGCCAGGTCCCAGTTGAATTTCTCGCCAGTGCCGCCGGGTTGGCCCTTGACGTAGCTGTCGAGCAGCCAGGCGTCCGTTTCGTAGGGGGGCAGGGCGCGCAACGATTCTTTATCGCGGATGCGAAAGGCCTTCCAGACTTTCGTTTCGAATTGCGCGCAATATTCCGGCGATTCGTCCCCGTGAAATTGCGCGACATCCAGGCCGCACCGATCGATGGCCTCACGGACGTAATCCGGCTCCGCGTTCACGAACACGCCGACTTTCTGAATGGATTCCGGGATGGCCGCGGCGATGTTCTCGGCGGATTCCAGCGAGACGAAGCGCGGGCTCGGCTCGTAGAACATCAGGCCGATCGCGTCCGCGAGGGAGGCGGCCGCCATGGCCGCGCCATTGCGCGAGGTGATGCCGCAGATTTTGATATAAGTGTCCATGATGTTCGGATTCGCCGGCACAAGGCAGCAAGAAGTGGCCGATTTTGCAACGGCAAATGCGGAGGACGACTATTTGAAGTGGGACATCGAGGCCGGCGTCCGTCTCCGTGATTGTGAGGGATGCGTCCTCGGCGTCCTGCTCTACCCGCGTTCCAAATCTTCCCGCTGACCTGCCAGAACGCCATTGCCGGTTGACCTGTTCGCGCGCATCGGGTGTAGTTGGCGGGTCGATCGAATTGCATTTGAAAACAATCTCCCATCCGACTGTCTGACTGCCATGTCCAAGAATATTTCTCGTCGAAGCGCCCTGAAACAAACCGTTGGAGCCGCCGCGCTGGGCTCGTTGGCCCTGTCGTTGAAGACCGCCGACGCCGCAGCGGCCGAGATGAAGGGCAACGTCAATCACTCAGTCTGCAAGTGGTGCTACAAGAAAATCGATCTCGATACGCTCTGCCGTGAGGGAAAGAAATTCGGATTGCAGTCCATCGAGCTGTTGAATCCCGATCAGTTCGCGACGATCCGCAAATACGACATGGACTGCGCGATGGTGAGCTATCCGTCGGGCAAGACGCCGCAGGGCGTGAAGGTCGGCGGCATTCGCAAGGCCTTCAATCGTTTGGAGCACCACGACACCCTTTTCGAGATCTACGAGGAGCGCATCAAGCAGACCGCCGACGCCGGGTTGAAGAACTTGATTTGCTTCTCGGGCGATCGCGACGGCATGGATGACGAGCAGGGTCTGAAGAATTGCGCGATTGGATTGAAGCGGATCATGCCTCTGGCGGAGAAGCACGGCGTCACGATCAGCATGGAGCTCCTGAACAGCCGGGTAAACCACAAGGACTACATGTGCGACCACACCGAATGGGGCGTCGAGCTTTGCAAGGCGATCGGCTCGGACAAATTCAAGCTGCTTTACGACATCTACCACATGCAGATCATGGAGGGCGACTGCATGCGCCGGATCGGCCGATTTCACGAATACATCAGCCACTACCACACAGGGGGCGTGCCCGGCCGGGCGGAGATCGACGATTCGCAGGAGCTGTATTATCCGGCGATTATTCGGGCGATTCTGAAGACCGGATTCAAGGGCTATATTGGCCAGGAATTCATTCCGAAACGCGCCGACAAGCTCGCGTCGCTCAAGCAGGGCGTGGAGATCTGCGACGTTTAGGCGCGCATTTTTCGCAAACACGACCAGCGATGCGGAAAACCCGAAACTCGAAATACGAAACAAATTCGAAAGCTCCAACCACCGAAACGCCATGAGGACAGTCGGTCGAGGCGCCCATGGTTGGGTTTAAATTTTTGAGCATTGATTCATTAGGATTTGTTTCGGATTTCCAGTTTCTTATTTGTCCGAGCCTGCGAATGACAACATTCCCTCGAACTTCTTTTTACTGACATAACATGCCACCCCTCGACGCCTTTAACGGTTTTCTTCAGATCATGCCGGGTTTTCAGGCCCGGCCGCGCATCAGTCATGTCGCCTTCGATTTCGACGGAACGATTTCGCTGATTCGTCAGGGCTGGCCCGAGGTGATGGTTCCCATGCTGGTCGAACTTTTGCCTCGCGTCGACGGCGACACGGACGAGGGCAATCGCCAGATGCTTTACGACGACATCATGGAGCTCAACGGCAAGCAGACGATCTATCAGATGATCCAGTTTGCCGAGCGCGTGAAGGAGCGGGGCGGGGAACCGAAGGAGCCGGTCTGGTACAAGCGCGAATATCTGCGCCGCCTCGATGAGCGGATCGGGGATCGCGTGGCGGGGCTGCGCGACGGCTCCGTGCGACGTGAGGAATGGCTGGTGCATCGCGTGGGTGAATTGCTGGACAAGCTGCGCGAGCGCGGGGTCGTTTGCTATTTGCTGAGCGGCACGGATGAGGAATACGTCCGCGAAGAGGCTGCGTTGCTGGGCGTGGATTCTCATTTCGAGGGCCGCATTTATGGGGCGCGCGACGACTATCAATCCTTTTCAAAAAAGATCGCCATGGACCGAATGTTTGAGGAGCACGGCATCACCGGCGAGAATTTGCTTTCGTTTGGCGACGGTTATGTCGAGATCCAGAACACCAAGCAGCTTGGCGGACTAGCGGTCGCGGTGGCGAGCGACGAGGCCAACAACGGCTCGGGCAAGGTTGACGAATGGAAGCGTCAGCGGCTGCTGGGCGTCGGCGCGGATATCGTGATCGCGGATTATCGTGACGCGGGGCCGCTGCTGGATATGATATTTGGCAATTAAGAAACGACTATGAGCGGACCTGGAACACGAATCGACACGAGCCAATTGAAGGTTTATCCGCTGGCGGAGCGGAAAAGCCTCAGCCGGGTGGAGGACATTCTTATCGATCCTGACTCGGCGGCGCCGGAGAGCTCGGAGTCGACCGCGCAAACGATCGCCGAATGCGTCCAACGCATTCGGGCGGCGCGCGAACGTGGCGCGAGCGTCATGCTGATTTATGGCGCCCATCTGCTCCGCAACGGGGCCTCGCCGATTGTCGATCGGCTGATCGAAGGCGGCTGGGTCACGCACCTTGCCACCAACGGAGCGGGCACGATTCACGATTGGGAGTTTGCCTATCAAGGCCGCTCCACGGAATGCGTGAAGTCCAATGTCGCCGAAGGGAAATTTGGCGCCTGGGATGAAACCGGCCGAAACATCATGGTCGCTCTGCTTGCCGGAGGGGCCTTTGGCTGGGGCTATGGCGATTCACTGGGAGCGTTCATCGAAGGCGACGGGACGGTCTTGCCCAACCCAGCGGCTTTGCGGACGCTGGTCGCCGATAATTTGCAGCATCCCTTGAGCCCGGCGCGCCTCGAGTTGGCGCAGTTCATGGATCGGCACGAGATCGCTCCAGGGCGTTATTCGGTGAATCACGATTGGAAAGAGTCGAGCATCCTGGCCCAGGCCTTTCGGCGGGGCGTTCCGCTGACGGTGCATCCGGGCATTGGTTATGACATCATTTCCTGCCATCCCATGTATAGCGGGGCGGCGGTGGGGCGCGCGGCCCAGATCGGCTTCGAATCGTTTTGTGGCTCGGTGATGGATCTCGACGGCGGGGTGGTCCTGTCGGTCGGATCGGCGATCATGGGTCCGCAGGTTTTTGAGAAAAGTCTCAGCTGCGTGAACAATCTTCGATTGCAGGAGGGTCGGGAGATTGTTTCCGGGCATTCGATTTATGTCGTTGATCTACAGCCGGGCGAATGGGACTGGTCCCAGGGCGAGCCTCCAAAGGATCATCCGGCCTACTACCTACGCTTCTGCAAGAGCTACTCCCGCATGGGCGGTGAAATGCGCTACCTGCGCGAGGATAACGCGGCTTTCGTTCATCGGCTGTATCGCGAATTGGCCGCCGCCTGAGTCGCGGAGATGGACACATCGAGATTCCAGGAAATTGCGGCCGGGTTTCGTAACTTACGGATCGCGGTGATTGGGGACTTTTGTTTGGATCGATACTTGGAGATCGATCCTGGCAGATCGGAAACTTCGATTGAAACCGGGTTGGAGGTTTACAACGTGGTCAACGTCCGCTCGCAACCGGGTGGAGCGGGGACGATTCTCAATAATCTTCTCGATCTCGGCGTGGGTCGGATCATTCCCATCGGGTTCTGCGGCATCGATGGCGAGGGCGCTGAGCTGCGTGGAGCGTTGGCGGGCTTGGGAGAGCGGGTGGATCTCGAACATTTCGTTGAAACAGGCGAACGGCGAACCTTCACCTACACCAAACCATTGCTGATTCGGGAGGGAGTTCCCCCGCAGGAGTTGAATCGTCTGGATTTCAAGAATTGGAGTCGCACTCCCAATTCGCTGAGCGAGACGATTTCAAATTCATTAAAGCGCCTGGCGCAGAGCCTGGATGCCATCGTCGTTCTGGACCAGGTGGATGTCGCGGGGACGGGAGTTGTGACTGACCTAGTTTTGGAGACGTTGGCCGAGATCGCGAAGGCGCGGCCTTCGATGTTAATTCTCGGAGACAGTCGCAATGGGATTGGTCGATTCCCGGCGATCTCGTTGAAAGTGAATGACGAGGAATTTCGGCGGCAATTGAGTCCCGCAGATGATCAAGGGGACGATTCAAAGCCAGCTGTCGCCGTCGCCAAGGCGCGCGGTTCGAACCTGTTTGTGACCCAGGGCTCCAAGGGCATCCTGTCAGCCTCGTCGGAGGGAGAAAGCGGTCATTCACCGGCATTGCCGGTGCGAGGCGCGATCGACATCGTCGGAGCCGGCGACGCGGTGACGGCCAATCTCGCGGCGGTCCTGGCGGCCGGCGGCTCCAATCAGGAGGCGATGGAGACCGCCATGGCTGCGGCCTCGGTGGTCATCCACAAGCTGGGCACGACTGGTACGGCGACGCCGGAGGAGATATCCGAGTTATTGGCGGATTAGTCGCCGGCTGATTTGCCGTCTCGCTTGGCGAAAGTCAGTGAGGCGGAATTGACGCAGTAGCGCAGCCCGGTCGGTTTAGGTCCGTCCTCGAACACATGACCCAGATGCGCGGTGCATCGTCGGCAATGAACTTCGACCCGCTTGGTGAAAAACGACCGATCCACCTCGGTTTCAACCGCCTCTTCGGTGATGGGGGCAAAGTAGCTTGGCCAGCCCGTGCCGGAGTCAAATTTGGTTTCCGAATCGAACAACTCGGAGTCGCAGCAGACGCAGCGGTAGATCCCGGATTCCTTGTTGTCCCATAGCTCGCCAGTGAAGGCGCGCTCAGTGCCTTTCTTGCGGGTGACGCGAAATTGCTCGGGGGTGAGCTGGTCGCGCCATTCATCTTTGGTTCGGGTGATTTTATCGGTCATATTATTTGGGAGAGGCTCCCTACTGGGAAGCCCCGCGCACGTAACCATTCTCGTTTTTTTGCAAACAGAAGCCAATCGGATTCTGGAATGGGAATGGCGTCGTCGACTCAAATCCACGGCGCTTTAGCGTGCTTCGGCGCATGCCGATTAGGGCTTTTGGGATTTTCGTTGCAATTTGTGCAGGGCTGCGCAACTTTATCCGCCTCTTGTTCGGAGTGTAGCGTAGCATGGCTAGCGCGCCGCGTTCGGGTCGCGGAGGTCGTGGGTTCGAATCCCACCACTCCGACCATTTCAACACATGGTCACCCGAGATGCCCTTCTTTAAGCGAATTCCTCTCGTCTCATTAATTCCATCCCGACTGTGGCGATCTTTGCCTCGGCGGCCTCTCGCTCCGCGTTTCATCAA
Source organism: Limisphaerales bacterium (assembly GCA_047618185.1). Lineage (GTDB taxonomy): Bacteria > Verrucomicrobiota > Verrucomicrobiia > Limisphaerales > JAYPEY01 > JAYPEY01. The sequence continues at coordinate 5,092 of JBLHKZ010000116.1, read as the reverse complement.
TTCCGCCCTGGCTTGCCTTGCTTTGGCTGCCGCTTTGGCAGATTCAGGGATGGCGGCGGACATTCTGCCTCCAGGTCATCGTCCCACGCCCTACGGCGCCCACGCTTTGGTTGGCGGAACGGTGGTCGTCAAACCCGGGGAGTCGTTGAAGCAAGCGACAATCGTGATTCGCGATGGATTGATCGAGGCCGTCGGTGTTGACGTAAAGGCTCCGGCTGACGCGCGGATCTGGAATCTGGAAGGAGCGACGATCTATGCGGGAATGATCGATCCGTACCTTCTTTTGGGATCCGGGAAATCCGATTCGGATGAATCGACATTCGACGAGGGCCTTACCTCCGGAAGCATCAATTTTCTTGGAGTAAAGGGCGACGAGAAGGATCAAGGCGCGAAAGGCCCGAGTTATCAGCTTTCCGCGGTGACGCCCGAGCGAAATGTCAGGGACGGGTTTGCTCCCGATGCGAATGTCTGGAAAGGCATGCGCGCGCAGGGATTCACGGCCGCCAATCTCGCTCCGGCGAAGGGCATCTTCCGCGGCGTCGGCGCCTTGGTCGCGCTGTCCAACGGCGATCCCAATGGGATGATTCTGCGGTCTCAGACCATGCAGCACATTGCCTTTGAACGACAGGGCGGCGACGACCGGGTTTATCCCGCGTCGCTCATGGGGGTGATCGCGGTGATTCGCCAAACATTGATGGACGCGCGCCACCACGACGCAAGTCTCGCGGACTATCGGAAAGGCGCCGCTAATCGTCGGCGTCCGGAATTTAATCCGGCTCTCGACTCGCTTGGCGAAATCCTCACGCGCGAACGGGTCGTCCTGATTGAGCCGCGCAGCGCCTTGATGACCGATCGCGCCGGGCGCCTTGTGAAGGAATTCAATCTCGACGCGATTCTGGTCGCCAGCGGCCAGGAATGGCGGCGGCCGGATCTAGCTAAAAGGGCGGCGAAGCGCTTTGTCGTCCCGGTCGATCTGCCCAAGATCCCGAAGATGCCGAGCGACGACGACTGGGACGCCATTTCGCTCGACGCTCTCCGAAACTGGGATTGGGCGGCGGAGAATCCGGCGTTGCTCAAACGAGGAGGAGCCGCGATCGCGTTGACGACCTTCGGGCTGTCGGAGCGAAAAGATTTCCGCAAGAACGTCGCGCGTGCAGTAGAGCGGGGCTTGTCTGAGACGGACGCCCTGGCGGCTCTGACCACAGTGCCAGCTTCATTCTGCCGTGTTTCCGATCGCTTGGGCACGATTGAGAAAGGCAAGATCGCCAATCTGACGGTCGTCGCGGGGGGGAGTTATTTCGATCCTGAAAAAAAGATACGCGAGGTCTGGATCGACGGCCGTGTTTTTCCAGTGGAGCCGCTGAAAGTTGCGAGTCAGACGAAGAAGAAGCCGGAGTCTAAAAAAACTGAGAAGTCCGACGAAGAGGCGGCGAAGAAGAAAACAGAGACCGACAAGAAAAAGGCGGAGGCCGACAAGAAAAAGGCGGAACTCGCGAAGGTTCGCAAGAAACGAGCCGCCAGGCCGCCCTTGAGCGGGCGCGGCGTTTTGGCGTCGCCGAAGCAGATTCTGATCAAGAACGCGACGATCTGGACCTGCGGGCCGGAGGGTAAATTGGATCACGCCTCGCTGTTGATCAGCGACGGGCGGGTTCAGCAGGTCGGGCATTTCAAGGCCGAGCTTGTGGCCGGGGCTCTGGTCATCGACGCCAAGGGGCGGCATGTCACGCCGGGGCTGGTCGACTGCCACAGCCACAGCATGATTCTGGGCGGCGTGAACGAAGGCACGCTGCCGTCGACCTCGATGGTGCGGATTGGGGACGTGGTCAATTCGGAGACGTCGAACATCTACAAGCAACTCGCCGGAGGGCTGACCGTCGCCAATCTCCTGCACGGCTCGGCCAATCCCATTGGCGGCCAGAACGCGGTGATCAAACTGCGGGACGGCGCGAGCCCGGAGCAACTGAAATTCAAAGAGGCTCCCGGCGGGATCAAATTTGCGCTTGGGGAGAATGTCAAACAGTCCAACTGGGGCGATGAATACACGACGCGGTTTCCGCAGACCCGCATGGGGGTGCGGACATTTTTCGCGAATCGTTTCACCGCCGCGAAACAATATCTCGCGCGCTGGGCCGACTTTGAAAAGAAGGGCGGCGTGAAGCCTCGTCGCGATCTCGAACTGGAGGCGCTCGGCGAGATCATCAAGGGCGAGCGTTGGATCCATTGCCACTCCTATCGTCAGGATGAGATTCTCGTCTTCCTGCGCACGATGGAGGAATTCGGCGTCACGGTCGGCACGCTTCAGCACGTGCTTGAGGGCTACAAGGTGGCCGACGAGATTGCCAAGCATGGAGCCGGCGCCTCGGCCTTCTCGGACTGGTGGGCCTACAAATTTGAAGTTTATGACGCCATCCCCTACGCCGGGACGCTGATGCATCGGAGGGGCGCGCTGGTGTCCTTTAATTCCGATTCCTCCGACGTTGCCCGACGGATGAATCTGGAGGCGGCCAAGGCGGTGAAATACGGCGGGCTGCCCGAGGAGGAGGCGCTGAAATTCGTCACCCTCAATCCCGCCAAGCAGCTCCGAATCGATGCCTACGTGGGCTCGTTGGAAAAGGGTAAACACGCTGACTTCGCGATCTGGTCGGACCATCCGCTGTCAACGCGATCCGTCTGCGAACAAACTTGGATCGAGGGCAAAAAGTATTTCGATCGTTCGCTCAGCGACCCGCGCGCGGCGGCGTTGGACAAGGAGCGCAAGGCTTTGCTCGCCAAGGTGAAGAAACTGGCCGAACTCGGAAAGAAATCGAAGGGCGACGATGACGGCGATTCCAAAAGGGCCGCGTTCTTTCGCCGGGCATTGGAAACCATGAACGATCTAGGGGAGGGCTATTCCTGCTGCGATCACCACAAATTCTTCGGAGGCGCGCGATGAAAATATTCGATCTTAACCTTGGCAGTCGACGTGAGGAGGCTCAAATCTGCTGCGTTCCATTTGAAAAGAGCCTCCCCACGTCGGCTGCTACGATGCGGTTGCTTGGAGGGATGACGCGCCAACTCGCTTGCGTGATCGGAATGCTCGCCTTGCTAGGCTTTTCCGCCAACGCGCCCGCCGAGACAATCCTGTTCCGCCACGCGACCATCCACACGGTTTCGGGGGCGACGATCGAGAACGGTCAAATTCTCGTGAAGGACGGCAAGATTCTCGAAGTTGGGGAGAAGCTGAAAAATGCGAAGGGTCGCGCCGGCAAGATCGTGAGGCTGAAGGGCGCGCATTTGTATCCCGGTCTGATCGCCGCGACATCGACGCTCGGTCTGGTCGAGGTCAACGCGCTGCGGCAGACGCGCGATTACGCGGAAGTTGGATCGTATACGCCGGACGTATTTTCGTGGGTGTCGGTCAATCCGGATTCGGAATTGATCCCGGTGGCGCGCGCCAATGGCATTTCGCATTTTCTGGCCGTGCCGACGAGCGGGACCGTGCCCGGGATTTCAGGTCTGATGGCGACGGATGGGTGGACCGTAGAGACCATGGCCATCAAGCGGTTGGCGGCGTTGCACGTACGGTGGCCGAGCATGAGCGTCAGCGCCTCCAGCAGCCGGAGTTCGTCGGCGCAGGACAAGACCCGCAAAGAGCGCGTGCAGAAGATTGATGAGTTTTTCAATCAGGCCGAGGCCTATGCAAAGGCGCGCCGCGCCGCGCCCAAGGCAACATTTCAAACCGTTCCAGCGTGGGAGCCCATGCCGCCTTTCCTCGCGGGCAAGTCGCCGATCGTGATTCATGCGAACGAGCTTCGCGTGATCAAGTCCGCCGTCGAATGGGCGGCGGCGCGGGGCTATAAGAACATCGTCATCGCCGGAGGGCGGGATGCCTGGCGCGCGGCCGATCTGCTCGCGAAGAACAAAGTTCCAGTGATCTATGATTCGACCTTCGAGCAACCGGCGCGCGACACAGATCCGTATAACATTCAGTTCAAGGCTCCGGAGATTCTTCGCAAGGCCGGTGTGAAAGTCGCGATCAGCATGGGCACGGGCAGTTTTGGAACGAGCAATGTTCGCAATCTTCCCTACGCCGCCGCTCAGTGCGTCGCGCACGGTCTGCCCGAGGCGGAGGCGCTGCGCGCGATTACGCTGCATCCCGCCCGGATGCTGGGCGTTGGCGATCGGCTGGGTTCGATTGAGCCGGGCAAGGAAGCGACCTTCATCGTGACGGACGGCGATATCCTCGACCTTCGAGCGAACGTGAAGCGCATGTGGATCGCGGGACAGGAAGTCAGCCTCGAAAGCCGACACACGAAACTTTACGAGAAATACAAGGCGCGCCCGGTTGCGAAGTAGAACGCTCTGTTCAAGAATCATTTGTAACGGACCCTATGAAATGCCCGGCCTGCGAACGCGAATTGACGGAACTTTCCACGGGCGGAGTGCGGCTCGATGTCTGCCATGGCGGCTGCGGCGGCATGTGGTTCGAAAAGATCGAGCTTGAGAAGCTGAATGACTCCGATGAGTCGGACGGCGGACCGCTCATCAATGTGCCGGTCGACACCTCGATTGAGATCGACGATGCTCAGCCACGGCGATGTCCGAAATGTCAGGGGAAGCCGACCATGCGACAACATTTTGTGGGCGGTGAGGAGGAAGGCGTTCGGATCGACACCTGTGAGTCCTGCGAAGGCACGTGGCTCGATAACGGTGAGTTGGAATGGATTCAGAGTCATTGAGCCCTGAATCCGGCATTGCCAACCCCACCGACCTCGCTTACCGTCCCGCCCGTGAATTTGGAATTTGCCGAAACAACGACCTCGACCTAGGCGTTCGCGGAACATCCCGTGAACGCAAACGCCTCGATTACGAAAGTTCGAGGCGTTTTTGTTTGGGCAACCACAGATAGACACAGATGAACACAGATGTCGGAAAAGCGCTTTTCGGCGCTGAGCGAGCGCGGTTTGCCTCTTCTTATCTGTGTGTATCCGTGTCCATCAGTGGTTAAGAAGAATCAGCTATGCAAGACGAAGAACAGTCCAAAGAACGCAAGTCGCTCGATGAGCGCAACCGGATGTCCGACCTGGAACGGCTGCGCCATTCCTGCGCGCAT
>JBLHKZ010000115.1:0-16788 GCA_047618185.1 Limisphaerales bacterium | reverse complement strand
CAAATAAAACCTTGGCGTTGGATTCCTTCGGACGCTTTAATCTCGGCTCCTGAGATTAACAACGAACTGAGAAACCCTGCGCGCACATCATGAAGAAAACAATTTCCCTCCTTTTGACCGCCGCCGTGCTGGCGACGACCGCGACCCTCAACGCCGCCGACAAGGCGCCGAACACGCTTTCGAACGCGGAAAAGACCGCCGGCTGGAAACTGCTTTTCGACGGCAGGGACATGAGCCAATTCCGCAACTACAAGAAGGATGCGGTGGGTGACGGATGGAAGGTTGTGGATGGCGCAATGGTTTGGACGAAGAAAGGCGCCGGCGACCTGATCACGAAGAAGAAATTCGGCTCTTTCGAATTGACGCTGGAATACAACATCTCCGAGGGCGGCAACAGCGGCATCATGTTTCACGTCACGGAGGAGGGGAAACGCCCATACCATTCCGGCCCGGAGATTCAAGTGCAGGACAACGCCAAAGGCCACGACCCGGAATTGTCCGGTTGGCTCTATGAGTTTTACGCCGCCAAGGTCGACGCCACCAAACCAGCCGGCCAGTGGAATCACGTCCGCATCCTGATGACGCCTGAAAAATCCGTGCACTGGATGAACGGGACCTACTACTGCGACTACGTGAAGGGCTCGAAGGATTGGCAGAAGAAACTCGCGGCCAGCAAATTCGCCAAGTGGGAGCTTTTTGGCAAAGCCGACTCCGGCCACATCTGCCTCCAGGATCACGGCAACGTCGTCAAATTTCGCAACCTCAAGATCCGCGAAGTGAAGTAGGCTGCATCGTCAGTTTCTACCCTCGCTTGTACTTCTTCTGCAGCCGTTCGCGCTGACGGTATTCGGTGGGGGAGAGCTCGGTCATGCGTTTGAAATCGCGGCTGAAGTAGAACTGGTCGTAGTAGCCGGTCTTGTCCGCGATCTGGCCGATGCTGTCGTCGGTTTCCAGAAGGAGGCGTTTGGCCTGGTTGATGCGCTCGCGCTTGAGCCAGTCGATGGGGCTGGTGCCGGTCGCCGCTTTGAATTGTCGGTGAAAGCTGGAGACGCTCATGCCCGCCATTTTCGCCAGCTCGGTGACGGTGAGTTGCTGATCGTATTTCAGGCGCATCGCTTCGAGCGGCTTGCGCAGGGATTGAGGGATGTCCGAGGCGGAGGTGGGATTGGCCTCGTGTCTGCCTTCAAAGAGCTGGTTGATCAGGAGCGCGACCTCGCCGTGAAGGGCGGCCTCCATCGCGATCGGGCGCTGTTTGAGAATCGTGAAGATGCGTTTGTAGATCGCGGCGGCCTTGAGGTTGTTGACGCCGCTGAAAACGGGTGAGCCGCCCGAGGTGAGAATGCGGTAAATCTGATCCATCTGGGGGCCGTCGACGCGAATCCAGAACATCTCCCATGGGGAGCCTTTGGCCGGCCAGTGGGAATTGTCGTCGCCGCGGAAGATCCAGGCGATGTTGCCGGGGCTGACGCCCCAGTCGCGGTTGTTCACTTTGACGAAGCCGTTTCCCTTCAGGCAGAGAAGGAGCTTGTGACCGGGGTAATTGGGGTGAGCTTTGCGGTAATCCTCGCCCGAGACCAGGTGGCCCGCCCGCAGGACGCAGTAAAACACCTGCCGGCCGGCTTCCGTTGGCGTATGGAAGAGCGATTCGAGAATTTCGGTTTTTTGAGGAGTCTTATTCACGGCAGAATATTACATGCGCAAGGGAGCTTTTTTCATGGCGGACTTTCGCGGCGTCAATTACAAAGTAGACTCATCGGCCTGTTGAATGAACGCGTGGGTGTGCGTCGTCGTATTCTGCGCGCAGGATTGAACATGCCGGCGACGCGAAGGCGCGGCGAGTTGTCCGACATTTTATTGATTCGTTTGCTTATGAAGAAGTCGATTTTGTCACACTACGAACGTTCTTCCACGACTTTGGCCATTGGCCTCTCAGCCGTCTGCCTGGCCGTTGGCGCGATGGCCGCCGAGATGAAAAAGGAAGGTCCCGGGGCCGGCGAGCAAGTCAGCTACTACAAGGACATCCGGCCCATCTTTCAGGCCAATTGCCAGGGCTGTCACCAGCCGGCCAAGGCCAAGGGCGGCTACGTGATGACCGATTTCAAGACGATGCTCGCCGGTGGCGACAGCTCGGCCAAGGAAAAGGGAATCGTGCCGGGCAAGCCGGAGGTCAGCCTTTTGGTGAAAATGATCACTCCCGACAAGGACGGCAAGGCCGAGATGCCGCAAAAGGGCGATCCGCTGGGCAAGCAAGATATCGATTTGATACGGAAATGGATTTCCGGAGGAGCGGTGGACGACACGCCTTCCAACGTAAAGGCGAGATATGACATGGAGCATCCGCCGAGCTATTCGATGGCGCCCTTCATCACCTCGATCGCTTACTCTCCGGACGGCAAGTTGCTGGCGGTCGCGGGCTATCATGAGACTCTTCTGCACAACGCCGACGGCTCGGGACTGATCGCCAGGCTGGTCGGGCTATCAGCGCGCATTGAGTCAGTGGCGTTTTCACCGGACGGCAAGAAGCTGGCGGTGACGGGCGGGCTTCCCGCGCGGATGGGCGAGGTGCAGGTCTGGGACGTGGCGAAGCGGACGCTCGATCTGTCCGTGCCGATCACCTACGACACCGTTTACGGAGCCAGTTGGTCGCCGGACGGCAATCATCTCGCGATTGGCTGCTCGGACAGTTCCGTTCGCGCGATCGACGTGCAAAGCGGCAAGATCGTCTTCTACCAGGGAGCCCATGACGATTGGGCTTTGGACACGGTCTGGTCCGGGAATGGTGAACAAATTGTGTCGGTCGGCCGCGACATGACGACCCGGCTCTATGAGTTCAAGACCCAGCGGTTCGTGGACAATCTGACCTCGATCACGCCGGGCGCGTTGAAGGGCGGCACTCACGCGGTGGCGCGTCATCCTTCTCGGGACGAAGTGTTGGTCGGCGGATCGGACGGGGCTCCCCAGATTTACCGACTGACGCGCATTGCCAAGCGCGTGATTGGCGACAATTCGAATCTGGTTCGCAAATTCCCCTCGATGCCTGGGCGTATTTTTGACGTGGCTTACAGCCACGACGGCAAGCGCATCGCGGCCGGCAGCAGCTTGGATGGGCGGGGTTTTCTCCATATTTACAACTCCGACTTTGATCCAACCGTTTCGGATCCTCTTAAAAAAGCATTTGAGGCAGTTGTGGCCAGCCAAAAGCCCGAACAGAAGAAGCTGATCTCGGATTATCAGTCTCAGGGCGTGAAGCTTCAGTCTTCGATTTCCGTGAGCGGGGGTGTTTACGCGACGGCGTTTAGTCCCGATGGAAATACCGTCGCCGCAGCGGGAGGAGACGGCGCTATTCGTTTTTATGGCGCCTCCGACGGTTCTCTTAAGAGCGCCTACATTCCGGTGCCTTTGCCGGCCGAACGCATGCAGGATGTAATTGGCATCAGCGTGGAGCCCAGCTCCATCAAGCTCGGGCGAAAGTTTGACTACACCCAGACGCTGGTGACCGGTTGGCTGGCGTCGGGCGATAAGGTGGATTTGACGCGCGAAGCCAAGATCGACGTGAGCGCGGGCGTTGCGAAAGCGACGCACGGGCAAGTTCGTCCGCTCAAGGACGGCAAGGGCGAAGTCAAGATTTCACACAAGGGCCACAGCGCGACAATTCCGATTGAGGTCGCCAACTTCGCGAAGAAAGTTGAGCCGGACTACGTTCGCGATGTCATGCCCGCTATTTCCAGAATGGGCTGCAACGCGGGCACCTGCCATGGAGCCAAGGACGGTAAAAACGGATTCAAGCTTTCCCTGCGCGGTTACGATCCCATCTACGACGTGCGTGCGTTCGTGGACGATCACGAGGGGCGTCGGATCAACTTCGCGGCCGCCGACGACAGCCTGATGTTGCTCAAGGCGACCGGAGCGGTGCCGCACGAGGGCGGACAACGCACGAAGCCCGAGAGCGATTACTATCAGATCGTTCGCGACTGGATTGCCAATGGCTGCAAGCTCGACACGACGACGGCCAAAGTCGCGAGCATCGAGATATTTCCGAAGAATCCGGTTGTGCAGGAGATTGGCACGACGCAGCAGGTGCGGGTGGTCGCAACCTATGCGGACAAAACCAAACGCGACGTCACCGCCGAAGCCTTCATCGAAAGTGGAAACATGGACATCGCGGTTTCGAACGAAGGCGCTGTGATCGGCACTCTGCGTCGCGGTGAAGCTCCGTTGCTCGCGCGCTTCGAGGGAGCCTACGCCGCGACGACGCTAACCGTCATGGGCGATCGCACCGGATTCAAATGGGCCGATCCTCCGGCGAACAACGTCCTCGACAAACTGGTCGCGGCGAAGTGGAAACGAATGAGAATTCAGCCTTCGGGGCTTTGCACGGACGCGGAGTTCGTTCGTCGCGTCCGCCTCGACCTAACCGGTTTGCCGCCGAGCGCGGATGACGTTCGGAAGTTCCTAGCCGATAAGCGTGAGAGCCGCGTGAAGCGGGACGAGTTGATCGACAAGCTGATTGGCAGCCCGGACTACATCGACCATTGGGCGAACAAGTGGGCCGATCTCCTGCAAGTGAATCGGAAGTTTCTCGGCGCTGAAGGCTCGAAGGCGTTTCGCGAATGGATTCGCAATGAAGTCGCTTCAAACACGCCCTACGATGACTTCGTTCGAAAAATTGTTTCCGCCAACGGCTCCAACAAGGAGAACCCGGCGGCTTCGTATTACAAGATTTTGCGCACGCCGGACGCGACGATGGAGAACACCACCCATCTGTTTCTCGCGACCCGTTTTAATTGCAACAAGTGCCACGATCATCCCTTCGAGCGTTGGACGCAGGATCAGTATTACGAGATGGCGGCGTATTTCGCGCGCGTTGGGTTGAAGCGCGATCCGAAAGCCGGCAAAGGGAATATTGGCGGCACGGCGGTCGAGGGAGCGAAGCCGCTTTACGAGATCGTCTACGAGAAGCCGGACGGGGAGATGAAACACGAGCGCACTGGAGCCGTGACCGCGCCGCACTTTCCGTTCAACGCGAAATACAAGGTGAGCAAGACGGCCAATCGGCGCGAACATTTGGCCGCCTGGATCACTTCGCCCGACAACGAGTATTTCGCCCGCAGCTACGTGAATCGTCTTTGGGGATACATGACCGGCACGGGCATCATCGAACCGCTGGACGACATTCGCGCCGGCAACCCGCCAAGCAATCCCGAGCTGTTGGATCACTTGGCCGCGGAGTTTATCAAGAACAGATTCGATGTTCGCAAGCTGGTGGCTCAGATCTGCAAGACCCGCGTATATCAGTTGTCCATCAAGACCAACAAGTGGAACGAGGACGACGAGGTGAATTTCTCTCATGGCAAGGCTCGGCGACTTCCGGCGGAAGTCCTGTTTGACGCGATTTACATGACGACGGGATCGAAGCCGAATTTCCCCGGCGTCGCCGCCGGCACTCGTGCGGCCCAACTGCCGGATGTCGGCGTGAAGCTCCCGGACGGTTTCCTCGGCAATCTGGGCCGACCGGCGCGCGAGAGCGCCTGCGAATGCGAGCGGTCGAATGAACTCCAACTAGGTCCCATTATGGCGCTCGTCAGCGGACCGACCGTGGACATGGCGATCAGCGACAAGGAGAACGCGATCAGCAAGCTGGTGACTGCCGAGAAGGACGACAAGAAAATTGTCAATGAGCTGTTTATGAGGATTCTCAATCGCGAGGCGACGAAGAGTGAGCTGGAGAATACAGTGAAGATTTTCAAACAGGTGAAGCCGGCGCACGACACTCTCCTGAAGGAATTGGCCGCCTACGAGAAACAGTTGAAGCCGATTCTGATCAAGAATGAGAAGGAACGTGAGAAATTGATCGGCGAGGCGAAGAAGACATTGGCGGGCTATGAGAAGGAGATCGCGCCGAGGGAAGCCGATCTGGAGAAAAAGCAGAACGAGGCCATTGCCAAGGCGGATGCGAGCTTGAAGGAGCATCAGGCCAAATTGGGCGAGCTTGCCGCGGCTTGGGAAAAGAAAAACGAGCGGGCGACGTCCTGGGCCGCCCTCGATCCCAAGACGTTTACGGACACTGGCAAGGCCACGTTGACGAAACTGAAGGATCTTTCAATTCTCGCCTCGGGCAAGAATGTGAAGGGGAAGTATGTCATCGTCGCGGAAACGGATTTGGCCGGCATCACCGGCTTCAAGCTTGAAGCCCTCTCCGACAAAAGCCTGCCCAAGAACGGCCCGGGCCGCGCGAAGGACGACGGCAATTTTGTGCTGACCGAGTTTGAGGTGAAACAAGCGCCGAAGAGCGATCCCAAGAAGGCAGTGAAGGTGGATTTGCAGAAAGCGACGGCGACCTTCAATCAGGGGAGCTACAATGTGACGGACGCGATTGACGGCAAGCGGCCCGGAAACAATGGCTGGGCAGTCTCCGGCGGCACGGGCAAGGATCAGGCGGCGATATTCGAGGCCAAGACGGCATTCGGGAGCACGGGAGGCACGATTCTGACCTTCACTTTCGATCATAACTTCGCCCGCGATGGTTGGCAGCTTGGCCGGTTCCGATTGAACGTGACGAATTCCAAGCAGCCGATCGATTTCGGCCTGCCCGAGGATGTCTCGAAATTATTGGAAATCGCCGCCGACAAGCGCGACGAGAAGCAGGCCAAGCGAGTCGTGGATTTTTACGCCACGGTGGACAAGGAAAACATCAAGCGGAAGAAGGCGCTGGCGGACACCAAACAGCCGCGGCCAATCGATCCCAAACTGACCGACCTGAAAGTAAAACTGGGCCGGGCCGAACAGCCGCTGCCGGAGGATCCGCAGCTGAAGGCGTTGAAGCGCGCCAAGGGGCTCAGCGGTAAACAGCTGGAAAATACCCGTTTGACGGCCGCACAGGATGTCGCCTGGGCCTTGATCAACAATCCGGCGTTCCTGTTCAACCGCTAGCCGGCACGGCAACGCCTCGAATTACGTTGTAATAAGCGAAGCAAGTTGCTTTAAAACTAAAGAAACCACAGAAAATATTATGATCAGAATCCCCGGTGGAAATTGTAGCGACCTGTGCGACGCGGAAGGCAAACTGACCCGCCGCGACCTCCTGCGCGTTGGCGGCGCGGGCATGATGGGCCTTTCGCTTGGCTCCATGTTTGAACTTCAGGCCCACGCCAAGGAAAAGGGAGCCAAGGGCGGACCCGGCTGGGGCAAGGCCAAGAGCGTCATTCTCTGTTACCTCCAGGGAGGGCCGAGCCACCTCGATCTTTGGGATCCCAAGGAGAACGTGCCGGACAACGTGCGCAGCACGTTCAAGCCAATCAAAACCAAGATTCCAGGCGTCAATTTCACGGAGCTGCTGCCGCGTCTCGCGAAGGTGAACGACAAGTTCACCATGATGCGCTCGGTTGGCTACACGCCCAACGGTCTCTTCAATCACACGGCCGCCATCTACCAGATGATGACCGGCTACACGACCGACAAGGTCAGCCCGTCCGGCCAGCTCGAACCGCCGAGCCCCAAGGATTTCCCAAACTTTGGCTCGAACATTATCCGCCTCAAACCGCCGACCGAGGCCATGCTGCCTTTCGTCATGCTCCCGCGTCCCTTGCAGGAGAGCAACGTCGTCGGCAAGGGCGGCACGGCCGGCTTTCTGGGCAAGGCCTTCGATCCGTACTACCTGTATCCATCGGGCGACGACATGAACATGAAGAAGATGGACAACATCCAGGTCGACGACCTGGAGCTGCGTCCGGAAGTCTACGCCCAACGGCTCGATCGGCGCGCGCGCCTGCGCGATCAGATCAACGCCGCGATGCCCGCGATCGACAAGGCGGTCGAGAAACACAATCTGAATGAGTATTACGCCCAGGCGCTGAACCTGATCGTTTCGGGCCGCGCGCGAAACGCCTTCGACCTGGAGCAGGAAACCAACGCCACCCGTGATCTGTACGGCCGCAACACCTTTGGGCAAAGCTGCCTGTTGGCGCGACGGCTGGTCGAGGCCGGCACACGCGTCGTCGAGGTTGTCTGGCCGAAGGTCGCCAACTCCGACAATCACTCGTGGGACGTTCACAACGGCCTGGAGAAGCGCATGAAAACGCAATCGGCGCCGATGCTCGACCAGGGGTTTGCTGGATTGATGACGGATCTGGATCAACGCGGTTTGCTGGACGAGACCTTGGTGATCGCCATCGGCGAATTTGGCCGCAGCCCGCAGAAGGGCGTGAGCACTTCAGGCAACAATAACAGCGCCGACGGCCGCGACCACTGGCCCTACTGCTACACCGGCGTGATTGCCGGCGCGGGCATCAAGCGCGGCTACGTGCACGGCAAGTCCGACAAGACCGGATCCTCGCCGCTGGAAGATCCGGTGCACCCGGGCGAATTGCTGGCGACGATCTACCACGCCTTCGGCATCGATCCCGAGACGATCGTCTACAACCATCTCAAGCAACCGCGCGAGTTGGTGAAGGCCAAGGCGGTCACGAGCCTGTTCGCCTGATGCAGATGGGACGAAACTAACTGTTTTTCAAAAGGGCCGGCGAAAGCCGGTCCTTTTTCTTTGGTTTAAGAACAGGAGCGAAGTATGGGCTGCCCGAATAGAATGGGATGGGGGGCGACTGACTTGACGGGTTGCGTTGTCGGACTTCGTCAGGTGTAATTCAACGTTCATGATAGCCAGAGCTTCAATTCGACCCGGTTGGAGCGTCGCGATTTGCGTCGCGGCGTTGGGCTCCCTGCTGACGGGCGCTTCGCTGCACGGCGCGTCCATTTCTCCAGCCGGTGACGCGCCGCAGCCGCTTTCGCCGGAGGAGAGTCAGAAACGTTTTCAACTGGCCGACGATCTGGTGATTGAACTGGTCGCGGCGGAGCCTTTGATCGCCGACCCGACGGCGATTTGCTGGGACGAGCGAGGGCGTCTCTACGTTTGCGAATTGCATGGTTACAATCTCGAGGGGCAAATTGAGATCCAGGAGCTGAACAAGACCGGCGAACTGGACACCCAGGTGCGGCGCATTCAGGCGCCGGAATGGGCGAAGAAAGCGGCGGAGGCGGGGACCTATGGCACGGTCAAACTGCTGGAGGACACGGACGGCGACGGGCGCATGGACAAGGCGACCGTCATGGCCGATCGATTGCCGCCGTGCTACGGGCTGGTTCCATCGCGCGGCGGACTGATCGTCGCCTGCGCGCCGGACATCATGTTTCTGAAGGACGCGGACGGCGACGGGAAGGCGGAGATTCGCGAAAAGCTGTTCACCGGATTCAAGACCGGGAACCTGGAGCGTGGCATTAATAATCCGCGCTGGGGTATCGACAATTGGATCTACGTCAGCGGTTCCTACGGCGGCACGATCACGGGGCCGAATCTGAAAGAGGCCGTCACGCTCGGGGGCACGGACTTTCGCATCAAGGCCGACGGCAGCGCCATCGAACCGGTGACGGGACGCACTCACACCTTTGGCATGACGATGGACGACGTTGGACAGCGGTGGCTCATTACGACTTCCCTGCATGCGCTTTACGCCGCGCCGCTTCCATGGCGGTATTTGAAACGAAATCCCTTCGTGCCGACGCCTGAGACCGTGATCAACGCCGCGAGCAGCGAGACTCTTTACCCGATCAGCAAGCCGCATCCCTGGCGTTTCAAACGCGGGCAGGATCCTGAGTGGATCAAGTTTTACGGCGCGCGGGAAACAACGCCCAACGGATCGTTTACCTCCGGCAGCGGGCAGCTGATCTATCGGGATCGCGAGCTTCCAGAGCGATTCTGGGGGAATCATTTTTGCTGTGATCCGCAACAGAGTCTGGTTCATCGCAGTTTGCTGGAACGGGACGGAGCTGGCTGGAAAGAGAGTCGTGCGCCCGAGGAGCAATCGTCCGAGTTTCTCGCGTCGACCGACGGCTGGTTTCGGCCGATCAATCTTCTGACCGGTCCGGACGGAGCCATCTACGTCGTGGATATGTATCGCGAGATCATCGAGGACTACTCGGCCATTCCGCGATTTCTACAGCAACAGTACGGGTTGACCAAGGGGATTGATCGCGGGCGCATTTGGAGGGTTCAGACGAAGTCAAAACCTCGGGAGATGGGAACAGAGTGGCGCTTCAGTTTTCATAAAGAACACCTGAGGCATCCCGCGATTGACTGGTGGCGGGAATCCGCTCAACGCCTTCTGATCGAAGAGGGGGATCAGTTTATAGGAGCGCTGCTGCGCGAAGAATTCGCGTCGCCTCTTTCAGCTGTTCGTCTTCTCTATGCGATGGAGAGCCTTGGCGCATTGCAGCCGGGCGACGTTTTGATCGCATTGAATCGCGCCGAGGCGGGCATTCGCGTTCATGGTCTGCGATTAGGCGATCGGTGGATTGACTCTGATGAAGAACTCCGAAAAAAGACTCTATCCATGGTCGATGATCCCGATCCGTCGGTTCGATTGCAGCTTGCCATGAGCCTGGGCGAGAGCCGACGGCCGGAGGCGGTTGGCGCGTTGGCCAATCTGGCCATTCGACATGGCGATGAACGGTGGATGGATGCGGCGATTTTGAGTTCTGTTTCGGAGCGAAGCTCAGAGCTATTGGATGAGCTGCTAAGGACTCAGGATTCGAACGCTAAAGCGAAGCGACTGCTGCGACCATTGGGTCGCATGCTGGGAGTGCGCAATCGCTCGGAGGAGATGGGACGGTTGCTTGTTTTGCTGGCTGGCGTATCAAAGAAGTCCGATACGATTTCATCGGTCGAATCCGTGCTGAGCGGATTTCTGGCTGGGCTTTCGAACAAGCAAGGGAAACTGGAGCTTCCTGAGGACGCGCGTGAGGCGTTTCAAACGTTGCTCGCGAGCGACTCGCCTGGAGTGCGGGCGCAAATGCTGTCGTTGGCCGGCCGTTGGTCGCTGATGGATTCGCCTTTGGTTCAGACCGCCTTCGATCAAGCGGCCGCGGATGCGGCGAATCCCGCTTTGCCGGATAGCGCGCGCGTTGCGGCAATCCGATTGCTTTCCAACGGGCCATTCGAATCGTTTCGTAAGAATGCAGCTCGGTTCATGACGCCCGACGAATCGGTCGAGGTCCAACAGACGGTGATTGAAGCGGCGGGCGCGCTGAACAACGCGGGTGTCGCGAAGCTGTTGCTTGATGGTTGGTCGGGCTATTCGCCGCGATTGCGTGACGAGGCAATGGATGCGGTGTTTCGTCAGTCTGAGCGATTGCCTGAGTTGTTGGATGCGATCGAGAAAGGCGTGATCAATCGGGCGCTGGTTTCTCCCCTGAGGAGGCTTCAACTCCTGGAGCATGGAGATGCGCGGATTCGAGCGCGGGCGAAAGAATTGTTCGTCGAGTCGAAAGGCGGCGACGAAGGCGTAGATTTGGAGCCTTATGTCTCGCTGCTGGGGAAGAGCTTTGATTTGGAAGCCGGTCGAACGTTGTTTCAGACTCACTGCCAGGCGTGTCACGAATTCGACGGCGTCGGCGCTTCTGTGGGGCCGAGTCTGACGGCTGAGCGCAATCGGGCGGGGACGACTTTTCTCCAGGACATCCTGCGTCCAAACGGCCAGATCTCGGCCGGCTACGCCGCCTACCTTGTGACGACGAAAGACGGAAGCGAATACACCGGCGTGATGGCGTCTGAATCGGCGACGAGCATTACGCTGAAGCAGGCGAATGCGGTTGAACAGGTCTTGCTGAGGCGTGACATCGCCTCTTTACGGACTGCGAATCTTTCCATCATGCCCGCCAATTTCGCTGAGTTGCTGGCTCCAGATCAGGCCGCTGACTTGATTAATTTCCTAAAGCAAGGCGCCGACAGCATTAGTCGCGATCGCGTTGTGTTGTTCGAGGATGAGGCGGAGTTTCTTGAGAAATTAGCAGACGGTTCGGGCAAGACTTCCTTGATTGAAGACAACGCGTTTTCGGGACGATACGCGATTCACCTGACGCCGTTTCAAAGTCACGCCGTCCGCATACCCGGTTGGACCTATCCTATTCGCGAGCGGCCAAAGCCGGGCGAGTTCCGTTTTCTTCGATTGGCGTGGAAGGCTCCGAAAGCAAAGGGCGTGTTGGTCGAACTGGCCGACAACGGACGCTGGCCGCCCGCGAAGAAGGCGACGCGACGCTACTACAGCGGCGAGAATACGACAGACTGGGCGGCGCTGGAGATTTCCGAGGTTCTTCCGCGCGAGTGGGCCACGGTCACGATCGATCTCTGGAAGGACAATGGCGACATGACGCTCACGGGAATTGCGCTGAGCGCGCTGAAGGGCGACGCCTACTTTGATCGAATCGAATTGCTTCGAAGCCTGAGAGACGTGAGCTACAAGGAATCTTCAAAATGAAAAATCCGCATCGACGGTTGGTTCGAAGGGCATTGCTCCTCTTGGCTGGAATTGCGCTCCTCACGTTGGACAACAGTTGGGCCCAGGTCAGCAAGGCTCAAAGCGGCGGCGGCGTCGTCGACATTGGCTCCCGCCGGGAATTGTTTGTCGATCACTTGCTGGTCGGCGAGATGAAGGGGACGCGCCTGAAGATGCACGAACCGCGCCCGGTGGATGCCAAAGGACCGGTTCGGCCTCACGGGCATTACGCGACCGTGCTGAAGGATGGCGATAAGTTTCGGCTCTACTACCGCGGCGACAAAGTCCCGGGGATGCACTGGCGTAATGGCTGGGGTGAGTATCACGCGAACGAGATTACGAAATACGCGGAGAGCAAGGACGGCTTCAATTGGATTCAGCCGGATTTGAAGCGTTACGAGATCGAGGGGCATTCGGAGGGCAATGTCGTGGTGGCGGACGAGTTCCTGGTGACGCACAACTTTTCACCCTTCATTGACGATCGGCCTGGAGTGGCGAAAAACGTTCGCTACAAGGCGCTGGGCGGCGGTCGTTACCCGGACGCGAATTGGGGCGGATGGAAACAACCAGATGAGCGCGCGAAATTGATCGAGCAGCATGGGCCCGGAGGGCTTTATGCTTTTGGCTCCGGCGACGGGATCCATTGGCGGAAGCTTCAGGAGAAGCCGGTTCTGCCGGAAGCCTGGGGGAGATACGATTCTCAGAATGTGGCGTTTTGGTCTGACGCCGAAGATTCCTACATCTGCTATTACCGTTGGATGAAGGGCGGGCTGCGTTCGATCCGGCGCACGATGAGCAAGGATTTTCTGAATTGGACGAAGCCTGTGGACATGGAGGCGAATTTGCCGGGCGAGCATCTTTACACGAGCGGGACGCATCCCTATTTCCGCGCGCCGCACATCTACATCGCTCTGCCAACGCGGTTTCAGTCAAAGCGCGCCAGCATGACCGACATCGTATTCATGAGCGCGCGGCCCGGGGCGGAGCGTTACGACCGGATTTTCAAGGAGGCGTTTATCCGGCCCGGATTGGGGCAGCGCGGATGGGGAAATCGTTCGAACTACCTCACCTGGCATGTTGTTCCGACGAGCAAGACAGAGATGTCGATGTATATGTTCGGCGGCGGGCATTACGTGATGCGTTACGACGGATTCGTCTCGGTGAACGCCGGCTATGAGACGGGGGAGTTCATCACGAAACCGTTGAGATTCGCGGGGTCGAAATTGGAGGTCAATTATTCGACGAGCGCGGCGGGAGCGATTCGTGTGGAGATTCAGGATGAAAAGGGCAAGCCCATCCCCGGATTCGCGGTGGAGGACAGTCGGCCGATCTATGGCGACGACATCAGCCGCGATGTGAAATGGGGCAAGAGCGTCGATGTGAGCGGCTTGTCAGGCCGGGCAGTCCGAATGCGGTTTGTGATGAACGAGGCGGATTTGTATTCAATGCGTTTTCACGATTGAGGGAGGCGCGAGCGCCGAGTCTGGACGCAACACCTTCGGCGTTGAATTTCTTTTGGTCGGGTGACCCCAGGGTTGAAGCAACCCTGGGCTATAGGACGTATCCCCGTTGGGGAATGGAGGCGTGAACGCGGCTGGCTGGCGCTACTTCTCAACTCGACGGACGTCATACTGGCGGTGTTTTCGGTTGGATTTGATGACTTCGAAGCCGGGGCGGCGCTTGAATGTCTCGAAGGTATCCGCGGCCTTGGCGGGGTCGTAGTCGCCAGAGTGCGAGTGTAGAAGGTATCGAAGCGTCAGCGGTTTGTCTTTCGTGATCGTCATTCCGTCGTCCATGCAGAAGGAGGCGCCCATCCAGCCGTCTTCCCGCACATGCCATTTAGTTGGGTGACGCGGATTGGCCGGGTGATCGAAGTAGGTGATTCCTTCCGTGACGACCTTGCGGTCGGCTCCCTTGCCGACGACGATCGGGCCGCTGTAGTCCATCCATCGCGCGGGCTTGCCGAAAATCTCCGGTTCGCCTTCCTGGCCCTCGCTGTTGTGTATCTTGCCGCCGCCGAAATGCACGGACAGCGTTTTTGCGACGCGCACCGCGAGGAAACCGAAGTTGGTCTTGCCGAGTTTAACGGTTTCCGCGCCTTTCGGGGGGCGCATGGTGATTTGTATTTCAAGGACATGTTCGCCGCTGGTGAGGGGGATGAGCACGGCGACGATATCCTGCTCCATCAGTTCCTTGCCCGCGTCGTCATACCAGCCCAGGCGCGAAGCCATGACGGCTTCCACGTCTCCATCCGCGTAAGCCAGCCAGTTTTTCTGGCGGATCGTGCCGGGTTGTTTGGTGTGGCGCGCGTCGGCCCAAAAGTTGAAGCCTTCGACGTTCACATGAGCGAACCAGATAGAGCGGTGATGGTCGTGGTTTTCCGCGCCAGGATGCCCCATGCGGGTGAGCGATTGGCCGGAAGGCCCATTGAATGGAAAGAAAAACGGTCGCGAGTATTTCTCATCGTGATGCCAGCGAAGCTTCTCCTCGCCGTCGATCCGGAACGAGACCTGATGGTCGGGCAGGGGGATGACCTCGCAACGAGCGGGTTTGAAATCGGCGGCGTTGGAACGTTCTGCGGCGGCGAGGACAAGGGAGCACGTCAAAAGAGCGGCGATGCGGATTGAGAGATATAGCGGAGGCATGTGTAGAGTAACGCGCAATTGATTCGGCAAATTCAAGTCAATCTGGTAATCCCGACTGTGATGACTGGGAAATATGTTGGCGCGGGGATCGCGATTTGGCTTCTGACTGGCGCAGGAGATGTCGTCGCTCAGTCGGAGGCGTTCGATAAACGACCACAACCCTGGGCTCGTCAGGAATCACCTGCGCTGTCAGCCCGCACAACGACGGAGGATTGGTGCAATGTGGTGCTCTACAGCCCGTTTGTCATTCACCACGAGGGGAAGTATCGAATGTGGTATGTCGGGACTTCCATCGCCAGTCGTACGCCGGACATGAAGATCGGCTATGCGGAGTCGGACGACGGGCTCACCTGGAAACCGCACTCGGGCAATCCGATTTTGACTGGCTCAGATCTCCCCTTTGCCGAAGGCTTTCAAACGCCGTTCGTGCTCTTCGACCCGGAAGAGAAGATTTACAAGATGTGGTTTGTCGTCGTTCCGGGGAAGGATCACAACGTGCAGAAGCTCTGCTACGCGACGAGCGCCGACGGTTTAAAATGGGAGATTCATCCCGAGCCGATTCATGACTCCGCGCGATCCCCATCGATATTGAAGACAGGTCCGAATTCGTATCGGATGTGGGCGAATTCCCGGGCTCCAGATGGAAGTGGAAATCTGTTTACTCGGATCTACGAATTTACCTCAACCGATGGGTTGAAATGGAAACAGGGCGCCAAGCCGATCATTCAGCCATCGGGCACGATCAAATCCTGCGTCTATCCCTTTGTCGTGCGCGACGGCGACAAGTTCTTCATGTGGTATGGCGGCCACCGCGATGGCGGGATGTTCGAGCTGTTCTGCGCGACATCGGAAGACGGTTCGACGTGGAAGACGGACCACAAGAATCCCGCCTTTCCCGCGGCGCCGGGCAAGGAGCGTTTTGACAGTCGCTACACCTCGACGCCGTGTGTGGTGAAGATGCCGGATCGGTGGCTGCTCTACTACTCGGCACGGGATTGGAATCGCAAGTATATCGGAGCAGACGGCGTCAAGCGGCGGGATGGTTCGAGTCCGTATTCGCACGTGGGTGTGGCGGTGATACGGCGAGAGGTTGACTAATGACATTGAAACTCCGCTGAGGTCATCGGTTGTCAAATTGTATTAAAAGTTACGAACTGACCGCGTTCGTCATGTCATCCACAAACTTCGCCTGCTCCGCGACTTGCTTGACGATTCGTTTGATAGCTGCTGCATCCGCGGAATTCGTGGCAACGCCTACGACGTTAAAACCGTGATGATTAATTTTATCGCCCATCAGGGTCATCTTGTCGCAAGCGCAGAGCAGCAACAAAAGAGCGCAGGCGCTCGAAGCGCCAACCAGGCCGGCGAGGTTCGTGTTTTTCATTAGCGGGTGTCAGTTCTTCGCCATCACGCGAGGTGTGGGATTCTTCATGGTCCCGATCTGTCGTTGGCCTGCGCCGCGTTTGCCTCGGTCGCCGAGATCGGCTCGCGCGCGTTCAGCGTGAGCCATCAGGCTCTCGACGATGTGCGGGTATTCTTTGGCCAGGTTCGTTGTCGAACCGATGTCGTTGACGAGATGGAACAGGCGTGGTTCGGCCTTTTGACCCTTTTTGAAATGCGGGTGACGGACGAAGTCCTTGAGCGGGACGAAGAGTTTCCAGGGGCCGCTGCGGACGGCCTGGAGCTGTTCCTGGTAGTAGTAGAAAAAAGCGTCGTAAGGCGTGCGGGCGCCGGGTTGGTTGGCGATCAAAGGTGTGATGTCGTGGCCGTCGATCTTGCGATCGGTCGGGGCTTTTCCGCCCGCGAGTCGGGCGAAGGTC
>JBLHKZ010000114.1:0-16800 GCA_047618185.1 Limisphaerales bacterium | reverse complement strand
AGTGACAATTAAAACTCCCCGTTTGAGACGGGGCTAAATCCTTCTTCTTGGTGTCTTTTCATGGGTCTGAGGGTTTGCCCTTTGTGGAATGGAGCCTTTGACGCGTAGCGGCAAAGGCGCAATGGAATGAAAGGGTCGGTCCGAGAATTGATGAATTGACAGCGGGAGTGTCAACGCGCGAGACCCTTCCGCCGTGTCTCTCGCGTTGAGAATTGAATATGCCTGAGCGGTTTATCACGTGATGAGCCGTGGCAACCACGGCGACTTGATTTATCGCGACGAGTTTGATCGGGTGGCGTTTCTCAAGTGTCTGGGTCAGGCGTCGGAGAAGACCAGGTGGATGATCCACGCCTACGTCCCGATGAGGAATAACTGCCATTTGCTGCTGGGTCTCCGGGCCGTTGCTCGACCGCATCGACCTGCATGTCGAGGTCCCGGCGGTGAAGTTCAACGAGATCATGGCGGAGCGGACCGGCGAACCTTCGGCCGTGATTCGTGAGCGGGTGGTGGCGGCGAGAGAGCGGCAGCAGTCGCGGTTTGGAGCCCGGCCTCGCATCACCTGCAACGCCCGCATGGGCAGCCGCGAACTGGAGGCGCACTGCCGACTTAACGAGGAAACTAAAAATCTGCTCAAATACGCGATGAGCGACCTCAACCTGAGCGCGGGCGCCTACGATCGCATTCTCAAGGTCGCCCGGACAATGGCGGATCTGAGCGGCGTCGACTCAATCGGAGCCGAGCATGTTTCCGAGGCGATCCAGTATCGTAGCCTGGTTCGGCAGATCTGGGGATGATGATGCGGGAATGCATCGGCGTAGGTTCCTCCGACCCGTTTTAATCCCCCAAGATTGCCTTGCGGAAAGGGGGGCGTTTTTCTAGGCTCCGCCCTCGTTGGTTCCTGGGCGTTCCCGCCAGTTTTCGGGCCTTCGATGCGATCCTTTTTCTCGAATTCGAATCCGTGAATTGGAATGGACAGAAACGTATTTTATCAGATAGCGATTTTCTTCATCCTGCTGGCGACCTGGCTGGTCTTTTCCGGCCAGTTCGATCGCTTTCATGTCACGCTGGGCGTCCTCTCCTGTTTTCTGGTGACCTGGATGTCTTCGGACATGTTGTTCCAGAAACGGGGTATTCCCTTCGTGATTCGATGGCGTCAGGCGTCGCGAATCCCGGGTTACGTGGGCTGGCTGCTTTACGAGATTCTGGTGGCCAATGTGCATGTGCTCCGGTTGGCGTTGCATCCACGCGGGTCGGACGAGGTCAAGCCGCGGATCGTGCGCTTCGAGACGAAGCTGAAGTCGGAATTCGCGCGTTGGGTGTTCGCCAATTCGATTACGCTGACGCCGGGGACGGTCACGGTAAAGGTCGATGGCGATGATTTCTACGTCCATGCGATCAGCGTTCATGCGGCCAAGGGGCTGGAGGGCGACATGGAGGATCGGATCAAGCGGATCTTCGAACCCGAGGAGGGGGACCAGTGAGCTCCTTTTTTATCTTTGTGGGTTGCGCGTTGCTCGCGCTGATGCTGCCGGCGCTTTATCGCGTGGTCGCGGGTCCGACGGCGATCGATCGCATTGTCGCGGTGAATGTCATTGGCACCAAGACGGCGGTGATGCTGGTCGTGATCGGCACGATTCTGGATCGAAATCAGAATCAGGTGGCGATGTTTGTGGATTTCGCGTTGGCGTATGCGCTCTTGAATTTCATTGGATCGCTGGCGGCGGCGAGATTCTTTCATCGAATGAAGGGGCATGCGGCTGTGCCCGAGGGCGCGGAGGCGGACGATCTGTAATATGGAATTGCTCTCCATTATTTTTATTCTGGTCGGGCTTCTCTTCTTTTTTGGAGCGGTCGTGGGGCTCGTTCGTTTTCCAGACTTTTACACGCGCATGCATGCGGCGGGCAAAGGCGACACGCTCTCCACCATGCTGATCCTTGCGGGGTTGGCCCTGTATTTGTTTCACGACGGATTCGACATGGCGAAAGTCCTGGTCGCGCTGAAGATTATGGCGATCTGCGCGTTTATCATGCTGACGAGTCCGACGAGCACGCATGCCTTGATGCAGGCGGGCTATGAGGAGGGCGTTGAACCTGTGGGCGCGGACAGGGAGGAGGCGAAATGATCTGGCAGTTTGACATGATCATCCTTGTGTTCCTGGTCGTCTCGGCGGTGATTGCGCTGCGCGTGAAGGACCTGTTGTCGGCGTCGATGATATTTGGAATTTACAGCTTTCTGATCTGCCTCCTGTGGGCGGGCATGGGCGCGGTGGACGTCGCCTTTACGGAGGCCGCGGTGGGCGCCGGCGTGGGCGCGGTCTTCCTGATCGCCACTGTCTTCAACACCACGAGGAGGTCATCGGATTGAAAGCTCTGGGATTCATCGCGGTTTTGATCACGGGCGTTTTGCTGCTTTCCGCGGTGGGGGATTTTCCGGCCTGGGGCGATACGCAGTCGCCGGCCAGCCAGAGCGAGATTTCGCGTCATTTCATCTCTGAAGCCGAGGCGGAAACGGCGGTGCCCAACATGGTGACGGCCGTGTTGGCCGACTACCGCGGTTACGACACGATGTTCGAAACCGTGGTGATCTTTACTGCGGGGATTGCGATCATCGGCATTCTGGGAATGGGGCGTCTGAGCGATCCGGAATCGCTTGATCCGCAACCCGAGACCGAAGCCGGCGATCGGGACATGATCGTGATCAACACCTGCCGGCTGCTGATTCCGGTGATGCAGCTGTTCGCGCTGTATGTCGTGGCGCATGGGCATCACAGCCCGGGCGGCGGATTCCAGGGCGGCGTGATTTTAGGAGCAAGTTTTATCCTTTGGGCGCTGGCCCGCGACTTGCCGACCGCGCTACAGCGAATCAAGCCGAGGCGAATGATCTTGCTCGCGTGCATCGGGGTCCTGATCTACGCGGGAGCTGGCGTCGTGTGCATGCTGATGGACGGCAAGTTGCTGGACTATTCGGCGCTGGCGGCCTTCATGCCGGAGGCGGCCGTCGACGCTCCCTCCAACGACATTATGGCGCGATCTCACGGCATGTTGATCGTGGAGGTCGGCGTGGCTTTCACCGTGTCGGCGATCATGTTTGGCATTTACACCTACCTGTCCTCGATGGGGCGGTTGAAAGGCGGACTCTAACCGTGGATTTCTTTCAGGACATCGTCATCGCCCGCTTTAACTACTGGATCTACGTGATTCTGATGATGATCGGGCTCTATGCCATGATCACGAAAAACAACCTGATCAAGAAGCTGATCGGGATGTCGATTTTTCAAACCGCGATCATCTTGTTTTTCGTTTCGATTGGAGTGAAGGAGGGGGCGACGATTCCGATCATTGTCCATCACGGTCACGATGAGGCGCATGCCGAATCGGCACACCATGGTGAGGAGGGCGCTGGCGGAGGCGATCGGATTCACGCGCCGGGGAAGATCGATCCAGACAAATACGCGAATCCGCTGCCGCATGTATTGATGCTGACCGCGATTGTGGTCGGCGTGGCGACTCTGGGCGTGGGGCTGGCTGTGGCGCAGAAAATCTACCGCGACTACGGCACGCTCGAAGAGAACGAGATTCTCGATAAAATACGATCCAACGATGGCTGAGCACGCGCCCGTCATCCTGTTGCTCGCCCCCTTGTTTGCGGCGATCGCTGTCAGCCTGGCGGGCATTCGTCTTCCGGCGAAGGCCGCGTCGGTTGCGGAGGAATCGACTGGCGCTGCCGGCGAAATCCCGGCTCCCGCGCTGCCGGCGAAGGAAGATCAACTTTGTTACCTCCTGACGATTGGGGCGCTGGCGATTTCGCTGGTCGCCTCGTTGACGATGCTGGGACAGACGATCGACTCCGGCGTGATCCAATACTTCGTGGGGAATTGGTCGTCGCCGCTGGGGATTGGGATTGAACTGCGAGTCGATCATATTAACGCGGTTGCTTTGGTGATGATCTCGGCAGTCGCGCTGATTACGGCGTTTTATTCCGGCTCTCGAGTTGCCGAGGAAACGCCCGGCAAGGAGCCGCAATTCTACGCCATGTTCCTGCTGAGCGTCATGGGCCTGATGGGGATGACCGTGGCGGGAGACGCCTTCAATCTTTACGTGCTGCTCGAAGTGGCGTCGTTGAGCGGCTACGCGCTGGTCGCGATGGGGGAGAAGCGCCGGGCCTCGGTGGCGGCGTTCAATTACATCATCATGGGAACGATCGGCGCGTCGTTCTACCTGCTCGGCGTGGGCTATCTCTATATCAAAACCGGCTCGCTCAACATGGCGGGCATCCAGGGAATTATCGCGGAGCAAGGGTTGCAGGGGTCCAAGACAATCCAGATCGCGTTCATTCTGATACTGCTCGGCGTGTGGATCAAGATGGCCTTCTTTCCGCTCCATGGCTGGCTGGCCAACGCCTACTCCTATTCGCCCTCTTCAAGCGCCTGTTTGCTGGCGCCGTTGGTCACGAAGGTTTCGATCTACATCATGATTCGCATGATGCTCACGGTCTTTGGGCCGTTCTATGTGTTCACGACGTTGGACTGGGGATCGGTCGTGGTCTGGCTGGCCACCATCGCGATCGTGGCCGCGTCGATCATCGCGCTGTGCCAGACCGAGCTGAAGAAGATGCTCTCGTATTTGATCGTCGCCGAGGTGGGCTACATGGTCGGCGGGGCGTGGCTGGGAAATCATTTTGGCATGGTCGGCGCGATCTATCACATCATCAGCGACGGCTTCATGACTTTGTGCCTGTTTCTCGCGGCGAGCATTTTAATTTTCAAGACGAAGCAAAACACCATTGCCGGGCTGGCGGGATTGTACAAGAAGATGCCCCTGACGATGGGAGCGTTTACACTGGGCGCGTTGTCGATGATCGGGGCGCCGCCGACCTGCGGATTCTTCAGCAAGTATTACCTGATTCGCGGCGGTATCGAGGCGGGCCACTGGGAGTATGTCGGGGCGTTGCTGTTTTCCAGCCTGGTGAACGCGATCCTGTTTTTCCGCATCATTGAAGTGGCGTATTTCAATCCGTTGCCCAAGGAAGGCGAATCCCATGGCCACGACGATCATGACGAGTCGGAGCGAGTGAGATGGGATGAGGCGCCGGCGTCGATGGTCGCGCCACTGTTGATCGCGGCGTCGGGCGTGCTGTTCGTCGGACTCTACAATCGCGAGATCGTGACGGTGATCGAGCAGACGTTGAACACCTACGCGCTGGTGGGAGGGGGAGGCTGATGGAGATTCTGAGCTCCAAACCCTTGCTCGCTTGCGCGGTGTCGCTGTTCGCGGTGATTCCGATCGTGTTGTTTGGCCGTCGGCCCAATGTGCGCGAAGGCTTCACCTTTCTGGCGGCGGTTTTGAAGTTCGGCGTCGTGCTCTCGATGTTGCCGCTGGTCCTCAAGGGGCATGTTATCAAGCACACGGTCTGGCAGATTCTGCCGAACGTCGCGATCGAGTTTCGCGTGGACAGTTTTGGCATGCTTTTCGCGCTGGTTGCCTCGTCATTGTGGATCGTCACCTCGCTTTATGCGGTCGGCTACATGCGGGCATTGAAGGAGCATTCTCAAACGCGGTTTTATGCGTTCTTCGCGGTGGCGTTGTCGGCGACGCTGGGAGTGGCCTTCTCCGCCAATCTGCTGACGATGTATTTGTTCTATGAGTTGCTGTCGCTTTCGACTTATCCGCTGGTGACGCATCATCAGGACAAGGAAGCGCGGACGGGTGGGCGCACCTACCTGACCTATTTGCTGGGCACGTCGGTGGCCTTCGCGCTGCCGGCGATGATTTATTGCTACGCGAAGACGGGTGGGGCGATGGAATTTTCCGGCGCGGGCGCGTTGGCGGGAAGCATCGAGCCGGGAGCCGCGCTGGTCCTGCTGCTGCTGCTCGTGTTCGGTTTCGCAAAAGGCGGTTTGATGCCGTTTCATTCCTGGCTGCCCGGAGCGATGGTGGCTCCGACGCCCGTGAGCGCATTGCTGCACGCAGTAGCGGTCGTGAAGGTCGGGGTATTCTGTATTTTCCGTGTATTCACCGGCGTCTTTGGCGTGGGGTTTCTTCAGGAGCTGGGCATCGCGACCATCATATCAATCGTGGCGGCATTCACGGTGGTGGCGTCCTCGCTCATTGCCTTGAGTCAGGACAGCCTGAAGCGTCGGTTGGCGTTCTCGACGATCGGTCAACTCGCCTATATCACGCTTGGCGTTTCGCTGTTGTCGAAACAGGGCGTCACTGGAAGCCAGATGCACATCGCGATGCACGCGTTTGGCAAGATCACCCTGTTCTTCTGCGCGGGCGCGATCTTTCAGGCGAGTGGAAAGAAATATATCAGCCAACTTGCGGGGATCGGCCGGCGAATGCCTTTGACGATGACGGCGTTCACGATCGGCGCGATGAGCGTGGTCGGGCTGCCGCCAACCGGCGGACTCTGGAGCAAGTTTTATCTGGTCTCCGGGACGGTCGAGGCGGAGCAATATTCGATGATGTGGGTGTATCTGTTGAGTTCGTTTCTCAACGCGGTGTATTTCTTTCCGATCGTGTTCCACGCCTTCTTTCGCAAGCCTCCTGATGGGGAATTGAACGGCGGCTTGAAAGAGGCGCATCCGTGCTGCGTCGCGGCGCTTTGCGTGACCGCGATCGTGTCGGTGTTGCTGTTCTTTTCGCCAGATCCATTTTTCTCATTGGCCAAGATGACCACGGGGATCTCATTTGCGCCCATTGAATGATGAAGACGCCTGACAACCCGGACGAAGAATTGCAGGAGCTGAAACACGAGCCCTGGCCCGGCTATTCGGAGAAGTTCTTTTGGGTGTTCGCCGTGACCGGCGTGTGGCTGGCGCTGCTGGTCATCTGGGGAATGAAACTGGGAATCTACATAGGGCATTGACGCGATGAGCAACGACAATTCCAAACGCGACGACTTTCCAGAGGTGAAGGATGACCGGCCCTATCTGGGCGCGATCATCGGAGCGACGGGTCGAATGTGGAAATTCCTTTGGGTCAGACCCAAAGACATCGTGCGCTGGCTGGCCTACGCCTGCGGCGTTCTGCTGCTGCTGGATCTGGTCGTGTTGCATCTGTTCGGGGGCGAACACCACGCCCATCTTCATTGGGAGAACGGGATCTGGTTCTACGCGGTTTATGGATTCGTCTCCTATGCCTTGCTGGTTCTGATCGCCAAGCATCTGCTCCGTCCTGCCATCATGCGCGACGAGGACTACTATGACTAATCTGCCCCTGCCGCCAGGTCTGATCCTGATATTGGGAGCCGTGCTGATCCCTTTCCTCAAAGGAAGGGCAAAGTCGATCTATGTCGTGGTCCTGCCGGTGATCGGGTTTGTGAATGTGCTGGCGCTGGCGGCGGGATACTCGGGAGCGGAGGAAGTCACGAAATGGACGGTGTCCTTTCTCGACTATGAATTGGTCTTTGGTCGCATTGATAAATTCAGCCTGTTGTTCGGCCATATATTCTCCCTGCTGACGGTCATTGCGTTCATCTACATCCTGCACACCAAGGACGATCTCGAATACATGTCGGGCATGGTTTACGCGGGCAGCGGTCTGGGCGTGGTGTTCGCGGGAGATCTGCTTTCGTTGTTCATTTTCTGGGAACTGCTCACTGTCTGCGCGGTGGGCTGCACGCTGGCGAGACGCACGGATCGCGCGCGCGCGGCGGCGTTTCGCTATTTGCTGGTGCATGTTGTGGGCGGCTTGATCCTGCTGGCGGGCATCGTGATGTACATCGTCGAACACAAGACGGCGGCGCTTCCCGAAGGCGGATTTGGCATTGCAAAGATCGGCCTGGACAGCACGGCCGGTTGGTTGATTTTTCTTGGGTTCGGCGTCAATTGCGCCTGGCCGTTTCTGCACGCGTGGCTGCCGGACACCTATCCTGAAGCCAGCATTGGCGGGGTGGTTTTCATGGCGACCTTCACGACCAAGACCGCGGTCTACGTGCTGGCGCGAAATTATTGGCAGGAGCCCATCCTGATGTGGATTGGCGTGTGTATGGCGGCCTTTCCGATCTTTTTCGCGGTGATCGAAAACGACCTGCGAAAAGTGCTTTCCTACAGTCTGATCAATCAGGTCGGCTTCATGGTGGTCGGCATCGGCATTGGCACGCATCTCTCTTTGAATGGAACGGGCGCGCATGCCTATTGTCATATTCTCTACAAGGCGCTGTTGTTTATGTCGGTTGGCGCGGTGATGTATCGCACTGGCAAGTCCAAGTGCACGGAGCTGGGCGGTCTGGTGAAGAGCATGCCCCTGACCTGCTTGTTTTGCGTGGTCGGCGCGGCGGCAATATCGGCCTTTCCCTTCTTTAGCGGGTTCGTGAGCAAGTCGATGGTGATGTCCGCGGCCGGGGAAGGGCATCATATCATAGTCTGGCTGGTTCTGTTATTCGCCTCGGCGGGCGTGCTGCATCATGCGGGCATCAAGATTCCATTTTTTGCATTCTTCTCGCACGACTCGGGAATTCGCGTGAAAGAAGCGCCGACCAATATGTTGGTCGCGATGGCGATCGCCGCGTTTCTGTGTATTTCAATTTCGTTCCCGGTTGGGGCGATCGCGAGCAGCGTGCCGTTTATCGGGGAGACGCATCTGGCTCCCTTGCTGACCGGCGCGCCTTGGGTTGGTTACGAATACCTCTACGGGCTGTTGCCGTTTGAGCTGGAGACTCCCTACGCGCCGTATACGACGGCGCACGTCATTGGGCAGTTGCTGCTGTTGATGTTTGCGGCGTTGGCGTTCGCGCTCATGCTGCTGGGCGGAAAAGATCCGCCCGAGCGCCGGGCAACGAATCTCGACGCGGACTGGATCTACCGACGCGGAGGTCCGGTCGTGCTGGGCGCGGTGGATCGATCGCTCAACGGGCTGAACCGGTTTGTGAAGCAGTTGGTCGTTGATGGGTTTGTGCGTCGGTTGGCGGCGATTGCGGCGCTGGGACCGACCTGGCTTGCGGCGCAGGCTATGTTGACGGTCTGGGAGATGCAGGGTCTGGACAAAGAAACGATCGACTTGAAGCACGTTGAGTTTTATCGCCGGGCCAGGGCGGGGGTTTTCCCGATCGGATTGACGGCCTGTCTCGCGGTGGCGCTGATGGCCCTTCTATTCATTCTCTGAGGCGTGTTCCTGCTTGTGCCGAATAGCTTGATAGTGAATTCTCCGCCGCTCGACCGGATTCTGTCATGACGATTGCATTGCTCCTGATTGCCGCCGGCTTTGTTTTGCTCCTGTATGGCGCGGACTGGCTGGTCGACGGCGCGGCGTCCTTGGCGTTGGATCTGGGCGTGTCGCCGTTGATTGTCGGACTGACCGTGGTGGCCTACGGAACGAGCATGCCTGAACTGGTTGTCAGTTTGAATGCCGCGCTCCAGGGCGAGGGAAGCATCGCGATCGGGAACGTGGTCGGCTCGAATATCTGCACGGTCGGGCTGGTGTTGGGAGTTCCGGCCTTGATTTGCACTTTGCCAGTGCAGCGAAACACCATCCGGCTTCATGCGCCGATCATGATCCTTGGCTGCGTGTTGTTGGCTGTGTTTCTGACGGACTCAATTGTCACTCGAATGGAAGGGGGGATCTTGTTCGCGGGCTTGATAGGCTACACGATTCTGGGGTTTGCCATGGAGCGTAGGGGCAAGGACACGGGATTGGTGGAGGATGGCCATGAGAAGAGCGGCAAGCTTTCGAAGGACATCGGGATGACGCTGCTGGGAATGGCGACGATCATTGGGGGCGGACATCTGATGGTCGAGGGGGCGGTTAGTGTGGCCCATCACATGGGTATTTCTGACGCGGTGATAGGGCTGACGGTTGTGGCGCTGGGAACGAGCATTCCAGATTTGACGGCTTCCGCGATGGCGGCAAAGAAGGGTCATGGTGATATTGCGGTGGGCAATGCGCTGGGCTCGGTGATGTTTAACACCTATATGGTGATGGGCATCTCTGGAATTTTCGCCGGACCGGTGAGCGGCATCAACGAAGCGGGCGTGGCGGAATTTACCAATCTTGATCTCTACGTGATGGTCGGCATTGCCGCGTTGGTTTTCCCGATGATGTTAATGGGCATGAAAGTGCGGCGTTGGCAGGGGGCCCTGTTTGTGCTGATCTACGTGGGATACATTATCGTTCGGTGGCCCAAGTAAAGCGGGGCGCCAAGCAAACGCCCGGCCTCGGAGTATTGGCGGAATCGTGATTCGCATTGTTTACAACTTCCTATTTTTCCTCTTCTTCTGCCTCAGTGCGCCCTACTACTTTCTGAAGATGCTGCGCCGGGGGAATTGGCGTGGCGGCTTCGGTCAGCGCTTCGGGCGATATTCCGAGGAGCTTGCGCGATCGCTTGCCGGCAGGCGCACTATCTGGATTCACGCGGTTAGCGTGGGGGAGGTCAATGTTTGCACGGAGTTGATTCGGGGATTGCAGCCGCGTCTGGAGGCGTTTCATTTTGTGGTTTCGACGACGACCTCGACCGGGATGGAGAGGCTGCGAAAGGAGCTCCCCGAGTCGGTGACCAAGGTCTACTATCCGATTGATCTGTCGGGGTTCGTGAAAAGCGCGTTACGGACGATTCACCCATCAGCGGTGATCCTGGTCGAAGCCGAGATTTGGCCTAATTTCCTTTGGCGATTGCAGCGGGACGGCATACCGGCGTTCGTCGTTAACGCGCGCCTCTCCGAGCGTTCCTATCACGGCTACAAGAAAAACGGCTGGCTGTTTCGTTCGATCTTTTCCTCGTTTGCCTTTATCGGCGCCCAGAATCAATCGGACGCCGAGCGATTTCGGGAGATCGGCTATCGTGATGAGGCGGTGGAAATTCCCGGCGTGCTCAAGTTCGACGCCGCCGGAGCCCGGGCGAAGTCCGACTTTGACGCTGGAGCTGTATTGATCCAATCCGGAATGAAGCCCGGCGCTCCGATCTTGGTCGGCGGGAGCACTCACGATGGGGAAGAGGCGATCTTGTCGGGGATCGTGGAGAGATTGCGCGCGCGTTTTCCGGATTTGTTTCTGGTGATCGTGCCTCGACACATGGAGCGTCGGCGGCAAATCGCCCGTGCGTTGCGTGACGCGGGAGTGAAGTTTTTGCTGCGAAGCGAGTTGGAGGCGGATTCTGATAACATTGCCGAAGGCAACGGCTGTCTGGTCGTTGATTCCACGGGGGAACTCGTGGAGTTCTACCGCGCGGCGACGATCGTGTTCGTGGGGAAAAGTCTGACGTCAAAGGGCGGACAGAACCCCATCGAGCCCTGCAGCTTAGGAAAGGCGACAATCTTCGGCCCCAACATGCAGAATTTCCCATATGTCGCCGAAGCGTTCGTCACTGGCGGAGGCGCCATCCAGGTCGATGATGCATCGGGGTTGGAAGGCGTGATCGCCGAGTTGTTGGGAGACGCGGCTCGGCGGGAGGAATTGGGAGCCAATGCTCTTAAGGTGGTCAAGGCCAACCAGGGCGCGGTTGCACGGACGGTCGAGATGGTGATGGCGAGGTTGGACGCGGCAGGGGTTCTTTGCACGGGCGCGTCAAAATCGGGACAATAAAAAACGCGAACCGCCGAGATCGCGATTCGCGTTTTGGAAAAGGGATGGGATGGCGGCTTAACCGAGAATTCGGCTGCCTTGACTCAGGAAGATTCCCTGGAAATTCATCTCCAGGGCGCGCGCGTTGTCGGATTTTTCCAGGGCCATTTCCTTGGTGATGATTCCCTGTTCCACAAGATCGAGCAGGGCCTTGTTGAAATCCTGCATGCCGTCGTCATAGCCGGTCTCAATGGCGGCGGACAGTTTGCCGACCTGATCTTCCTTGATCATCTTTTGAACGGTCTTGGTGTTGATCATGATTTCCTGAGCGGGAATTACGCCGCCGCCGATGCGCGGGATGATGCGCTGGCAGATGACGGCCCGAAGCGTCGAGACCATCTGGCTGCGGACCTGGGGGCGTTCGGCCGCGTCAAAAAAGTCCAAAATACGCGTCACGGATGTCGCGGCGTTCGTGGTGTGCACGGTGGACAACACAAGGTGACCGGTGTCCGCCGCGCTCATGGCGGTGCGGAAGCTGGTCGCGTCGCGCATCTCACCCACCAGAATAATGTCAGGATCCTGCCGCAGCGCGTGTTTCATGCCGCGTTCGAAGGACAAGCAGTCGAGGCCGATCTCCCGTTGTTCGATAATCGACTGGCAATCCTCGTAGGAGAATTCGATCGGGTCCTCCAGAGTGACGATGTGTTTGCGGAAGTTTTCGTTCAGGTGCTCCAGCATCGCGGCGAGGGTGGTGGATTTGCCGCTGCCCGTGGAACCGGCGAGCAGAACGATTCCGCGTTGCGATTCCGCGATATCCTTCAAGACCGGCATGAGGCCGAGTTCCTCGAAGCTGGGCACGACGTTCTTGACGAGTCGCATGGCCATGGCCCACGTGCCGCGCTGGAGAAAAAGGTTTACCCGAAAGCGGCCGATCCCTTCGGCCAGATAGGAAAAGTCCCCGCCAAATTCCTTCTCCAACTGGGCGCGCGCGTGCTTGGGCACGATGGTTTCCTTGAGTTCTTCAAAGAACGGATTCGTGGGAGTGGGGGATGCGCCGTCTGGAGTCGGAAAGTTGACCTCAATGCCGACCAGGCCTCCGTCGATCCGAAATATGACCGGACCGGCTTCTTTCATGTGAATGTCTGAGGCGCCGGCTTCGGCGGCGGCGGCGAGGATCTTATCCAGAGTTTGTTGTGCGGACATGAACTTGGAGGGAGAGAGAGTTGGGGGTTTGGTTCTGCGGCGGGAAAGGACGGTTTGGCCTCGCGGCGTGGCTATCAGCCGACCGCCAGTTGTGCGAGGGTGGCTTCGGATTGGGGCGTCAGATTCATGAACACCATCGAAACCGAATAGCCGGCGCTCTGGCTGCCATGGCAGCCGACCACAACTCCCGTGCACTGGATGTTCTTGCCGTCGTCAGGCGACTGCAGCGCGACGGTCATTTCAGTCCAATCCGGAATGGGCTTGCCGGTCTGGAAGTCGATGCCGTTCTTACGAACGCGAAAGGTATTTTTGGGGAGAGTGAGAAGGGTCTCTGATCCGTCGGCGGATGGGTTAGAGAACACACCGGAAGTGTCGAGTTTTGTCGCGCTCATAATCGGTCCGAAAAACCTAGCAGATTTTGGTCGGACGTCAATCCGCCCGGAGGTCAAATTACCACTCGATAATTGCGGCTCCCCAGGTCAGTCCGGCGCCGAAAACCACCATCAAAATCAGGTCTCCTCGCTCAATTCGGCCGGTTTGAACCGCTTCGTCGAGAGCGATTGCCACGGATGCGGCCGAGGTGTTGCCATATTTGTCCACATTCACAAAGACCTGATCCTCACGGGCTTTGAGGCGGTCGCCAACGGCGGAGATGATGCGCTGGTTGGCCTGGTGGGGGATAATGCACTTGATCTGGGAAATCTCGAGGTCGCAGCGGGTGAGGGCCTCTCGGGCGGCCATGCACATGGCGTTGACGGCATTTTTGAACGTTTCCTTGCCGTCCATGCGCAAATAATGGAGGCGGTTGTTGACCGAATCCACTGAGGCGGGGATTTGACTCCCTCCGCCGGGCATGGAAAGCAGGCCGGCTTTGCTGCCGTCCGCGCCCATGCAGACGGTCAGCAGGCCATGGGTGTTTTCGCGGTTTTGCAGGACGGCCGCGCCGGCGCCGTCGCCAAAAAGCACGCATGTATTGCGATCCTGCCAGTCGATGATGGACGAGAGTTTCTCAGCGCCGATCACTAACACGGTGTCGTAGGTCCGGGTCATGATGAACTGCTGTCCGATCTCCAGGGCGTAGATGAACCCGGAGCAGGCGGCTTCGAGATCGAATGCAGCCGCTTTGACGGCGCCGATCTTCTGCTGGACTAGGCATGCCGTGGAGGGGAAGAGCATGTTGGGGGTGAGCGTGGCGACGATGATGAGATCGACTTCCTCGGGCAAAACTTCGGCTCGTTCCAGCGCGATTTCAGCCGCTTTGGCGCCCATGTCCGAAGTGTGCTCGTCTGCGGCGGCGATACGGCGTTCCTTGATCCCGGTGCGGGTTCGAATCCACTCGTCGGAGGTGTCGACGATCTTCTCGATATCGGCGTTGGTCATGATCCGCTCGGGCACATAGGCGCCGACCGCCGAGATCGAGCAGGTGCGGCCGACGAAGTCGTGGTTGGCCCTCGGATTCTTGAATTCTTTTTCTGGCAGTTGCGGGGTCATTTTTCGGATGGGGAACTGGCGGCTTTAAGGTTGGCGATGGTCGCGTTTGCCGCCGAAACTTCGTTGGCGATGGTCTCGTTTATCTTGTGCTTCGCGAACTCCGCGGCGACGCGGATTGCGTTCATGATGGCGAATTCGCTGGAGGAGCCGTGCGCCTTCACGACGGTTCCATTCAACCCGAGGAGTTGAGCGCCTCCGTAGGCATCGGCGTCGAAGCGCTGCTTGATCTTGTTGGTGGCGTTAGTGGCGAGCCAGGCGCCGAGCTTGTTCATCGCAGTGCTTCGGAATGACTCGCTGAGCGTCTGCTTAATCGCCTTGCCCAGACTTTCGCAGGACTTGAGCACGATGTTGCCCATGAAGCCGTCGGTGACCACGACTTCGACGCGATCGGCGAACAGGTCGTGCCCCTCAACATTGCCGATGAAATTAACATCGATTTCCCGGCAGAGCCGGGAGGTCTCACGGGTAAGCTCGTTGCCCTTCGACGCTTCGGACCCGTTGCAAAGCACGCCCACGCGAGGCTTGTCGCGTCCGAGAATTTCGCGCGAATAGACGCTGCCCATGACGGCGAACTGCGCGAGATGGATCGGCTTGCATTCGGCGTTGGCGCCGGCGTCGAGGAGGATGAATTCGCGATCCTTCGAGGGCATCACCGCGGCGAGCGCCACGCGTTCGACCGGTTGCAAAGGACGCAGTTTGATCATCGCGGCCATCATCAGGCCGCCGGTGTTGCCGGGGGACACGAGGGCGTCGGCCCGGCCGTCTTTGATCAGCTCGATGGCGCGGACGATCGAGCTGTCCTTTTTCTTGCGGAGGGCCTCGCGGGGTTTGTCCTCCATGGTGAGGACCTGGGAGGCGGGTTCGACGGTGATGCGTGAATCAGAGCAGCCCTGTTCACGGAGCGCGGCTTGGATGTCCTCATCGCGGCCAACGAGCAGCAGCTCGCTAATATGGGAATACTCCCGCAAAGCGAGCTTAACGCCGCCGACGGCCACACCGCAGCCGCGGTCGCCGCCCATGACATCCACTGCGATGCGCATAGAAATGGAAAGAGCGCGGAGTGAACTCATTCACAAACCGCGCTCTTGGGAGAGGTAATTAGGCCATCGCGTCCACCGAAACCACCGCGCGCCCTTTGTAGTAGCCGCAAGCGGGGCAGACGCGGTGCGGGATGTAGGGTTCGGCGCACTGCGGACATTCACACAGTTGCGGTAGTGTCATCTTGCTATTGGCCGAGCGGCGCTTTCCGACGCGCTGCTTCGAGTTTTTACGCTTTGGATGGGGCATAAATCGTAAGAGTTATTCGAGTTTCAATTTGTCCAGTTCGTTCCAAGTTGCCGCTGGTCGTTCGGTGTCGTCCGGAAGCTCGTCATTCGACGCCACTTTGAGCGTGGATGGCGGCAGTTTATTGCAGTCCGGCCGACAAACAGGATGTTGCGGCAATCGGAGGAGCGTATCTTCCCGCAAATACGGCGTCAAGTCCACGCAGTCGTTCTTTATTGGGGCGCTTTCGTCGCCTTCAAGCTCCAAATGAAGAGCCCATTGGCGGATGCCGATTTCCGGGTGGAAGCGCGTCAGACAACGAACACATTCACAATCGATGGTCAGAGAAATCTCGCCCTGGGCGAGGATGGAGTCGCCCAGGTGCCTAATTTCGAGCTGGTAACGCAGCGGTTGTGAACAAGTGATCATCTCGTCACCGGAGACGAAATCGAGCTCCTCAAGCAGGATTTCGCCGGCAAGGGAAAGCGGTTCGTCCTGTAATTTGTGTATGTTTACCAGGATTGGCATTCGGCATCCTCAATCTGAATCGGGGGAATTGCAAGCGCCTCGCCTCACATCGAGGTCATGCGAACCGGGGAGGCACGGTGGCGGCTAGGCGTCGTCTAGCGACTGGGCTTTGGGCTTGGCGTCGTAGACCAGCGCCGCCGCGGGCTTGAGCGGAATCACTTCTCCGATGATTTCCAATTCGAGCGCTTCGCGTTCCTCCCAGTTTTCCATCCATGGGACTTCGTAAATCGGCACGGGGTTTTCGATGCCCTTGACCGTAACGGGCTGGAGAGGTTTGCAGTCTTCCAGGAATTCCGGAGCGTAACTCTTGATCTCGTTGTAGGTGTTCTCGCCGATAATGATGCGGCCTCGTCCGGAGACGGCCTCCAGTCGGCTGGCCAGGTTCACTTCCCGGCCAAACACCGTGAAATTCAGAATGTGCTGGTCGGAGCCCATCAGGCCGACGATGCAGACGCCGCTGTTGATGCCGCTGCCCAGGGAAAGCAGTTTAAGCATATCCAGGGGCTCCTCGCCGTTCTTGATGCGTTCGACGTTGAGCTTCTTGCGCTTTTGATTCTCGGCCATCCGCTCAAGATTGAGGCGGTGCATGGCTCGCTGACCGTCGACCGAAGCCCTCACACAGCTCAAGGCGTGCTGCTCATTCTCGGTGGGAGCGCCCCAGAACGCCATCACACAGTCGCCCATGTACTTGTCCAGCGTGCCGTTGTGCTTCTTCACCATGTTGGAGATGGCGCCGAGGTAGATGTTCACGTTGGAGAGCGACTCCTGGGCCATGAGATCGGAATAGGCCTCCACCTTTTCAGGGTCGTCCGCGTGCTC
>JBLHKZ010000113.1:0-16933 GCA_047618185.1 Limisphaerales bacterium | reverse complement strand
CGCCTCCCATTCGAAGCCAAGGCAAATTCCTACGTTGCTTCCGGGAAAAGATACTGAAACCATCGGAAGCTATATGAAATCCATCGAGGACTCATTCGAACCCGCGCAATAACTATGAGCAGGAGAGCCTTCCAGGTCCTGGCCCTCGGCGCATTTTCCTTAATCTGGCACTACCTGGCCCTGCCCGCCGAGAGCGGTGATTCGCAATCCCCGGAGGCAGCGAAACACTGGTCCTTTCTTCCCATTCGCGATGCCCAGCCGCCCGACTTCGGCGCCTCCGATCGGAAGCAATCTCCCCTCGACGCTTTCGTTTTTCAGCGGCTCCAGGCCAAGGGACTGAGGCCCGCAAAACCCGCCAGCGCGCACGAACTCATTCGACGCGCCGCCTACGATCTCACCGGCCTGCCCCCGACGCCCGAGGAAATCGCCGCCTTCGTCCGCGATTCCCAAACCAACGCCGACACCGCCTACGCCGCCCTGATAGACCGCCTGCTCGCCAGTCCGCATTATGGCGAACGTTGGGGCCAGCTTTGGCTGGATGTCATTCGCTTCGCGGAAACCGAGGGCTTCGAATACGACCGCCATCTCCCGGACGGCTGGCGCTTTCGAGATTACGTCATCCGATCTTTCAACAACGACAACCCTTTCGACCTGTTTCTCAAAGAGCAATTGGCGGGCGACGAGATCCGACCCGGCTACGAAGACGCCCAGATCGCCGCGGGCTTTCACCGACTGGGCGCCGTGCGTCGCAACGCCGGCAATCCCGACATCGCCCTCAGCCGAAACGAAGTGCTCACCGAACGCACTGACATCGTCGGCTCGGCCTTTCTCGGATTGACGGTCGGCTGCGCGCGCTGCCACGACCACAAGCTCGATCCCATTTTGCAGAAGGATTACTACCGTCTGCAGGCCTACCTCGCCGCCACTCACGAGCACAACATTCTGCTGGTCCCAAAGACGGAGCAACTTGCCTGGGAAAAGGAAACCGCGCGCATCAAAAAAGAAGTAGCTCGATTGAAGAAGCAGGCCGCCAACGCGGAGGAGAATGCCGGGGAGGAATTAAAGGCCGAAATCGCCGCGCTACAAAAGCAAACCCCGGCGCAGCCGCCCACGATTACCAGCATTCGCAACGACCCGGAGAAACGCACACCCATCCACGTGCTCACGCGCGGCGTCTGGGAACTGAAGGGCGAGCCGGTCGGCATGCGGCCGCCTTCAATCCTCACCCCGGCCGCGAAGGAGGAACTGCCCGCCGACAGCCCACAGCCGCGAACGCGACTGGCCGATTGGTTGACGTCATCGAGCAACCCCCTGACGGCCCGCGTCATCGTCAATCGTGTTTGGCAGCATCATTTCGGCGTCGGCATCGTGAAGTCGGCCAACGATTTCGGCCGCCATGGCGACCGGCCCAGTCATCCCGAATTGCTGGATTTCCTCGCCTCGCGGCTGGTGAACAATGGCTGGCGCCTCAAAGCGCTTCACCGATTCATCATGCTCAGTCATGCCTACCGACAGTCTTCACATGTCCCGCCAACCGAGATGGCAACCAAGCTCGATCCTGAAAACCGGCTGCTCTGGAAGTTTAATCGTCGTCGCCTCACCGCCGAGGAAATCCGCGACACGATGCTCCACGTTTCGGGACGGCTTAACCCCGAGGCCGGCGGCGCCAGCGTGATGCTTCCCGTCGATGAGGAGTTGATCAAACTGAGCTACAAGCCGGAGCAATGGCGGATCTCCCGCGATCCCGCAGATCAGCATCGCCGCTCGGTCTACCTGATCGCCAAGCGCAATCTTCGGCTGCCCTTCATGGAAGTGTTCGATCAACCCACGATGCTCTCGAGCTGCGCGCGGCGCGAATCCGGAACGCACGCCCCGCAGGCGCTCGAACTCCTGAACGGCAAGACCGCCAACCGGCTGGCCGCCGCCCTTGCCGTGCGACTCCAACGCGACGCGGGCTCAAACGCGTCCGCTCAAGTCGAGCGAGCCTACCTGCTCGCGACCGGTCGCCCGCCAACTTCCGCCGAAGCGAAACTGGCGACCGATTTCCTGAAAGACCAATCGCTCAAGGAATTCGCCCTGGCCATGTTCAACCTCAACGCCTTTCTCTATGTCAACTGAACCGCCCATTTTTCAGGCTCCAGAGCACGAGACCTTTCACGCTGAACCTCGCGAACTTTTTACCAGCCAGTTGGAACGAAGTTCAAACGAGCCTCACTTTCATCCCAGCCCCGAAATTGACGCGCCCCTCTTTGAGAGTCAGTTCACCAAAACCGCCGAGTCGGACACATCTCAATCGCCGAATCATGATTGACTCCTCCCGCCAGCCGCACATGCGCCTCACGCGCAATCGCCGCGAGTTCATTCGCGATGCCTTCTGCGGCTTCGGAGGCGTGGCGCTCGCCTCGATGCTGGAGCGCGACAAGCTCCGCGCGGCCTCGCTCAATCCCCTCGCCCCTCGCCCGGCCCAACTTCCGGCCAAAGCGAAGTCCATCATCTTCCTCTTCATGGCCGGCGGCCCCAGCCACATGGAGACCTTCGATCCCAAACCCCTGCTGAACCAACTCGACGGTCAGCCCCGCCCGGCCGAATTCGGCGACGCGAAATACCAGTTCATCAGCAAAGACGCGCGCCTGCTCGGCACAAAACGGTCATTCAGGAAATACGGTCAGAGCGGCATCGAAGTGTCGGATCTGTTTCCCCACACCGCCCAATGCATTGACGACATCGCCGTCATTCGCTCCTGCCACGGCGACATGGTCGTGCACTCGGCGGCGCAATACGAACTGTTCAGCGGACGCACGGTTCCCGGCGCGCCCAGCATGGGCTCCTGGATGATTTACGGCCTCGGCTCCGAGAGCGAAGCGCTGCCCTCCTACGTCGTCATGCCCGACCCGCTCGGCGCGCTCGAAGCCGGCCAGCCGATGTACGGCAATGGCTTCCTGCCCTCGAATTTTCAACCGACGATGTTTCGCCCCGGGCCGCGGCCTGTCCTCAATCTCGATCTCCCGACCGGCGTGACGCGCGCCGAACGCCAACGCACCGTCGATCTCATCAGAAACCTGAACGAAGCCACGCTCGACCCCGGCGACAATGAATTCGCCGCGCGCATCAACACCTACGACCTCGCCTTCAAGATGCAGAGCGAAGCGCCCGAAGTGTTCGACCTTTCCAGCGAAACGAAGGAGACGCTCGACCTCTACGGCGTTGGAGCCAAACCCACCGACGACTACGGACGCCGCTGTCTGCTGGCGCGGAAACTGGTCGAGAACGGAGTGCGCTTTGTCACCGTTGTTTCCGGCGGCGGCCCCGGCAACATGCAATGGGACGCGCACGCCGACATCGAAGAAAACCATCTCCGCAAAGCGGCTGAGACCGACAAACCCGTCGCCGGACTGCTCGCCGACCTCAAACGGCGCGGCCTGTTGGATGAAACGCTGGTCCTCTGGGGCGGGGAATTCGGACGCTCGCCCGAAGCGCAGTCCGGCAAGGGACGCGATCATCACAATCTCGGCTTCACGATGTGGATGGCCGGCGGCGGCGTGCAAGGCGGCCAGACCGTCGGCGCGACCGATCCCATCGGGTTGCGCGCCATCGAAAGCCCCTACCATTTCCGCGATGTCCACACGACCCTCCTCCACCAACTCGGCCTCGATCAGCATCAACTCACCTTCCCTCACCTGGGCCGCAACGAACGCCTGACCTTCGTCGAAGGAAACGTGATCCGGGAAATCGTCTAATTGCGAATGAGACACCGCGGACGGCGTCCCGTCCTTCAAGAATCAGCGGGGCATTCGCCCTTCACTACAACCTTAGAAAAATCTTCCGCCGGTGCAGATACCAGACGAACACGATTGAAAGCCCGAGTCCGACGAGGACAACCACCAAATCACCGAGCCCCTTCATCATCGAATCATTAATGAAGCTTTTCACATTGCCGCCGGCGAATCGTTCCGCCACACGCTGAAATCCCGGATAGCCGATGATATTATTGGTCAGATAGATCGTAATGGAGTTCATCCCGATCCAGACAAACGGCAGGCTCCAGCGGCGGATCTTCCAGACATCGATCACCAGATAAAACACGGCCAAGAGCAGGAAACTCCAACCGCCCGCGACCAGCACGAAGGATGAAGTCCAGATCTTCTTCACGATCGGAAACTGCATGCCCCACACGTAGCCGACGACAAGACATGCTACGCCACCGATCGCCAGCAGTTTCACCTTGCGCATATCCTTCACGGATTTGTCGCGCAACAGCATGCCGGCAAAGACGCCCAGCAGGCAGGTGACGATCGCCGGCAGCGTGCTCAGCAAGCCCTCCGGATCCCAATACTTGTCGTACCTTTTCCCCGGCAAGTATTGATAATCCAAATGGTTGGACAGGTTGAGCCCCGGCTCATACTTGCCCCTGACACGATCCGTGGTGTCGGCAAAATGCACGGCGATGTCATGCTCTCCCGTTTGTTTGACAACCAGATCCAGA
Organism: Limisphaerales bacterium; assembly: GCA_047618185.1. GTDB lineage: Bacteria > Verrucomicrobiota > Verrucomicrobiia > Limisphaerales > JAYPEY01 > JAYPEY01. The sequence continues at coordinate 12,450 of JBLHKZ010000113.1, read as the reverse complement.
TGCTCGTCATCGAGCTGAATGTCGCGAATCGGAACAAAGGTCATCAGCGCCCAGTATCCAACCAGTATTGAGACAGCGACAACGACCCTGCCGCGCGGCCGGAAGAAGCAGAAAATCAGCCCGCCAAAGAAGTAGCCCAGCGCGAGTCGCTGCAGCACGCCGAGCAGACGAATGTCCGGCCATTCATTCTTGAAGCCGCCGGAATAGAACAACCCGACAACGAATAGCAATGCCGCCCGTCGGAACAGCCGTTTAAGCGCGGATTTTCGCCCGTCGCGTTGGATCTCTTTCGATAGCGAAAACACCAGGGACACGCCGACAATGAACAGGAACAAGGGAAAGATGAGATCGTAAAAGCGAAAGCCCGCCCACTCGGCGTGTTCGAGTTGATACGAGATGAACGTGACCACCGAGTTGTCGGTCATCCGCTCCAGCGCGCCGACCAACGAACCCGCGCCGATGATCCAGAACATATCGAAACCGCGCAACGCGTCGACCGACATCAACCGCTTCGACTCCGGTTGAGCTTCCGCGTCTTTGGGAGCGGCTCCGTCAGCCGGAGCCTGTGTTTCGATAGTCGAGTCCATATAAAATCTTACCTGCACGAAAGGAAGCTGAGCGAGTCCTCAGCAGAACGAAAATTTTCCCGTTTTTCCGGGGCCATGGGAACTCAACGCGCAGTTTACAGAATAAATTCCGTTCTACTTTGGCTCCGTCAATTCAAGACACACCAATCTTCGTGAATCCCGCGCGAACAGCTTCCCGTCCGCCAACGCGGGCTGCGCTCGCGCCCCCGATCCAAGAATCTGCGCGCGCCCGGTGATCGCGGCCTTGTCCGGCTTCGCGTTCATCCGGATCAATTCACCACGCTCAGTCAGGACCACCAAATGCTCGCCCGCCATGATCATCGCGGACGCCTTCAGCCCATCCTGAGTCCAAAGAACCTTGCCCGTCGCCAGCTCCACACACCGCGGGGAAGTCCCGACGCCCGAGTCATGCCGCCCCGACAACCCGTAGAGAAAACCGCCTTTGTGCATCGGCGTCGCATACTGGCTGGAAAAGGAATCGCCCGACCACACACTCGTCAATTTGTTGCTCGCGTCGATCTCCAACAGGTTGTCGCCAGTGTCATAGCTGGACGTCAGCAAGATCCGATTGCCCACGACGACCGGCAAGGCGGCGTTGACCGAGGCATGAATGCGAGCCCGCCAACGAAACTGATAGAGAATCTTGCCATTCTTCGGATCGAGCCCGACGAGCCCCTCGCGAAGAAAGATGAGCGCCTGCCGCTTGCCATGAATCGTCGCCACCGTCGGCGAGGAATAGTCCGCCTCCTGATCGGTCGCCTTCCATAGCAGCTTTCCTGTGTTCTTGCTCAACGCGATCACGCCCGCGCCGTCGCGACCGCCGATATTAAGCAAGACCGAGTCGCCCTCGATCAAGGGCGAACCGGCCATTCCGAAAAAACCCTTCTCCGCGCCGAAGTTCTCACGCGCCTCTTCGCTCCAGATTTCCTTTCCCGAGGTGAAATCGACACACCGAATCGCGCCGTCCGCGCCCAACGAATAAACCCGCCCGCCGTCGATCGTGGGAACGGAACGCGGCCCGTAGTCCGAGCTGTAGCCATCGCGATAGACGCTCGGGTAATCGTACGTCCACTCCTGCTTGCCGTCGGCCGCGTTGAGTCGCTCAATCACTTCCATGTCGCCCAGTCGATGAAAGAGGATTACGTGTCCTCCCTTGACCACCGGCCCGGCGAATCCCTGACCCGCCTTTTTCTGCCAGACAACCGGAGGCCCCTCCTTGGGCCAGGCCACGGCCAATCCCTCGCCCGTCGTTTTGCCATTTCGCTCGGGGCCAAGAAACTGCGGCCAATCGGCGGCGTTCGCGTTCACGGCAAATCCGCCAAGAAGTATGAGACCAGAAAGATGACGCAAATTCATGTGAGTCGGACGCTACACGATGCCGGCAATATTCGTCAGCGAGAATTTGGAACGGATTTCAAGCCGGCGGAACCGCCAAGCTTTCTCGGATTGGTGAAGAATGAGACGCCGAGGACGGCATCCCTCTCAAACGTGGAGATGGACGCCGGCTTCGAGGTCCCACTCCGCTCGTTTCCACAAAAATCATTGCGTCTTTGAGCCTTTGCGCGAGATTAGCCGCCATGAGCGAAGCGACCACCGCCACACTGCCCGATGCAACCGGACATTTCGGACCCTATGGGGGACGCTTTGTGCCCGAAACACTGGTGCATCCGCTGCAGGAAATCGAAGACGAATATCTCCGCGCCAAGGACGACCCCGAGTTTCAACGCGAACTCACCTACTACCTCCGCGAGTTCTGCGGCCGACCCACCCCGCTCTACCACGCCGAGCGCCTGACCCGCGAACTGGGCGGAGCGAAAATCTATCTCAAACGCGAGGATCTCCTCCACACCGGCGCCCACAAGATCAACAACGCCGTAGGCCAGGCCCTGCTCGCCAAACGCATGGGCAAGAAACGCGTCATCGCCGAAACCGGCGCCGGACAACACGGCGTCGCCAGCGCCACCGTCGCGGCCATGTTTGGCCTCGAGTGCGTCGTCTACATGGGCGCGGTCGATTGCGAACGTCAGTCGTTAAACGTCGCCCGCATGAAGATGCTGGGAGCCACGGTCGTCCCGGTCGAGGCCGGCCAAAAGACGCTCAAGGAAGCCATCAACGAGGCCATGCGCGACTGGGTCACGAATATCCGCAGCACTCATTACATTCTTGGCACCGCCTACGGCGCGCACCCCTACCCGATGATGGTCCGCAATTTCCATCGTGTGATCGGTGACGAAGCCCGCCGCCAGATTCTCGAACAGGAAGAGCGCCTTCCCAATCTTTTGATCGCCTGTGTCGGCGGCGGCTCCAACGCCATCGGCCTCATGTATCCCTTTCTCGAGGACAAAGACGTGAAGATGGTCGGCGTCGAAGCCGGCGGCCTCGGCATCATTCCCGAGAAACACGCCGCCAGATTCCACGGCGGATCGCTCGGCGTTCTTCAGGGCGCCCGCTCTTACGTGTTGCAGGACGAACACGGCCAGATTCAGCTCACCCACAGCGTCTCAGCCGGACTCGATTACGCCGCGGTCGGCCCCGAGCATTGCTGGCTCAAGGATTCCGGCCGCGTGGAATACACCTACGCCACCGACGACGAGGCGCTCGACGGCTTCATGAAACTGGCCCGACTCGAAGGCATCATCCCCGCCCTTGAATCCGCACACGCCATCGCCGAAGTCATCAAAGTCGCGCCCACGATGTCGAAGGACGATCTGATCATCGTCAACCTCTCCGGCCGGGGCGACAAGGACGTCGCGCAAGTGGCCGATAAAGTGACGCTGGATTAGGCGTGGATCAAATTTCAGGTTTGGCCCCGAATTCGTTTCGAACAACCCACCCCTGGCTCCTCCTCGGAGGGGCCAGGGATGGGTTCACTTGGTGAGACTTCACTGTCGTGTAAGTTTCCAATCGAGCTCGCGCCCTCGAACCCGTTTTTTCATCGCTTCGCAATTGCCCCTCTCTCATAGTCCCGCGCACATGAAATCAATGACAGGCCATGGACGCGGGGAATGCGTTCGCGACGGCTTCAAGATCACCGTCGAACTCAGCTCGGTGAACCGCAAGCAGATGGAAATGTCCATCAATCTGCCGCGCGAACTGGAGTCGCTCGAATCCAAGGTTCGCGACGCCCTCAACCGCAAACTCGCCCGCGGGCGTCTCACGGCTAAAATCACTCTCCAGTCCGCCGGCGATTCCGCAGCCGGGCTCGTCCGCCTCAACTCCGACCTCGCCCGGGCCTACGCCAACGAATTTCGCAAACTCACCAAGGAACTCGGCATCGTCGGCGACCTGACCCTCGACACCCTGCTCAAGGCGCCCGGCGTTTTGCAGAACAACGGCGACTCGGACGACGCGGACGCCTATTGGCCCGCCGTCGAAAAGGCGCTCAAGGCAGCGCTGTCCGGCCTCGTCAAGATGCGTCAACAGGAAGGGGATCATCTCGCCGGCGACCTGAGCGCCCGCATCAATGCCATCGCCAAATCCGCCGCTCGCATTCAGAAGCGATCCCCAAAGGTGGTGTTAAAATACCGCGACAATCTGATGGAACGCATCGCAAACCTGGGCGCCGACGCGCCGGCAGTGGACGACGACAAACTGGCCCGGGAGGTCGCCTACTTCGCCGACCGTTGCGACGTCACCGAGGAGATCACCCGCTTGAACAGCCACTTCGAACAATTCGCCGGTTTCGTGAAATCGAGCAAGCCAGTCGGACGCACGCTGGACTTCCTTTCCCAGGAAATGAATCGCGAGATCAACACCATCGGCTCCAAGGCCAACGATTCGGATATCTCGCAGGAAGTCGTCAAGGTGAAGGCAGAACTCGAAAAGTTTCGCGAGCAGGTTCAGAACGTGGAATAGTCTCCTCCGATGAGCGATTCGCCGACTCCGTCCAAAGCGCTGCTGGTTCTCGTATCGGCCCCCTCCGGCGCCGGAAAAACGACCCTTTGCCAGAAACTCCTCGACGCGAGCCCCCATATCACGCGAGCCATCACCTGCACGACCCGCGCGCCGCGCGGCGCCGAACGGGACGGCGTGGATTACTACTTCCTCAGCGAACGGGAATTTCAGGACAAGGTCGATGCCGGAGAGTTCCTTGAGCACGCCAATGTCTACGGTCGCCATTACGGGACGCTCTTGAGCGAGGCGCTGGACAAACTCAAATCCGGGAAAGACGTCCTGCTGAACATCGACGTGCAAGGGGCGGCGACGATCCGCGCGAATGCCGGGGAAACGCCGGAGATCCAACACGCGCTCGTCAGCGTTTTCCTGACGCCGCCCTCGATGGCGGAATTGGAGCGCCGCCTCCGTTCACGCGGCGAAGACGACGAAGCCGCGATTCAGAAACGCCTGGCGCTCGCGCTTCACGAGATCGAACAATGGTCCGAATTCGACTATCTGCTCATCAGCGAGACGGTCAGCGTAAACGCCCCTGAAAAAGACGAGGATCTGAGGCGTATGTTCTGCATTCTCGAAGCCGAAAAAATGCGCCGCGAACGATCCCATCCCCCCGCGAACTAATTTAACGGCGACTCGCCGGCCTTTCCCTGGCGCCAGCGGGAGATTGATTTCCCACCGGATTCGGGATAGTTCTAAAACATTCGAAACCAATCATGTCCGATACTCAAAAAATGATTGTGCTCGGCGTGACGGGTTCGATCGCCGCTCATAAAGCCGCCGATCTCGCCAGTCAGCTCACCAAGGAGGAATGCGACGTCAACGTCGTCATGACCTCCGACGCGCAGAAGTTCATCTCGCCGCTGCCCTTCAAGACCCTGACCCGCAACCCGGTCATCACCGACCTTTATGACGAGGAGGAAGGCTGGAAGCCCGCCCACATCCGACTCGCCGATGAGGCCTCCCTCCTTCTGGTCGCGCCCGCCACCGCGAACACCATCGCCAAGCTCGCTCTCGGCCTCGCCAACGACGCCTTGACCTGCATCGCGCTCGCGCTCAATCCCAACGCCAAGATCCTCATTGCGCCGGCCATGAACGGCAAGATGTGGCTCCACCCCGCCACGCAGGCCAACGTCGAAACGCTGCGCCAACGCGGCGTGGAATTCATCGGGCCGGACGAGGGCATGCTCTCCTGCGGCTACGAGGGCAAGGGACGCCTCTTCCCCATCGAGGATATCGCGCAACGCTGCCTTGAAATACTCCGGACCTGAGAGCTGTTCGCGGTCCGATCGCAAGCCATGAAAACCGCTCAACGCAATAGATTCTCCGAATTGTTGCGAGTTCTGATCAGCCCCGCTCGGGATCCCCGAACGCAGGAAGCCCGGATCGATTTCATGGAGGAGAATGTATTCCTTCCGGTAAAGGTTTTCGTCATCTTCCTCCTCTTTTTCTTTATCTATTTCTCCGGAACCTTTGGCCCCCAGGCCAACCAGCTGAGCGCTAATTTCCGCGCGGAACCGGACATCGTGCTGGATAAGGATAGCGGCATGGGACTCACCGGCCTGGCCGAGGACGTAGAGCGCGACTACTCATTCGACAGGGTCACCAAGACCTTCTGGGTCTACGTGGGCATCAACTTTATCACCGCGTTCTTCCTCATCTACATGCATCGATTCAATATCACGTTCATTCAATGGATCGTGGTCGCAAACAGTCTTATCGACGCGGTGTTTCTCACTGCCTGGAGCGCGGAAACCGGTCTGCTCACGGACAGCATTTATTGGATTTTTCTGGGACTAATCATCCGCAATGGAGTGAGCATGCCCGTGCCGACTTTGCAAATCGCCTCGAACCTCGCCATCGTCGGCTGCTTCATCTACGGGGGCGTCTATAATCGGATCTTCCTCGCCATGGATCTGCGAGGCATGGACGAAGGCTCGCTAGATGTCGAATCCCTCGCGGTCCGGATCTGGCTCATGCTCATGCTCATGGCCACCGGCCTGGGCGTGCAGGTGCTCTTTGACAAGCAAAGAGAAGCACTGGAAGACAAGGAAGATTTCGCCGCCCGGCAGCAGCAGCTCGAAACCGCCGGCCGTCTGGCCGCGGAGATCGCCCACCAGATCAAAAACCCGCTGTCGATCATCACGAACTCCTTGTTCACCATGGAGCGGAAAATCAAGAAAGACGAAGGCGACGAAGCCCAACCGCCGCGCCAACTTGAAATCATCCGCGAGGAGGTCAATCGGGTCGATCGGATTATCACGGAATTGATGGGCTACGCGCAACTTGCCGAAGGCCGGGTCGAGAATCTCGACGTGGCCGACGAGATCGAGCGCGCCATCGAGCAGGTGTTCCCGCCGGGCTCCGAATTTGACACGACGATTGAGCGCAACATAGCGCCCGATCTCCCCGCGCTCAAGATGCAGCGCGGCCACCTCAACGAGATTCTCGTCAACATTCTCAAGAACTCGCGTGATGTTCAGAACGGCGACGCCCGGATCGAGATCCACGCGCGCCAGGACAAGGAATTTCAAGTCACGATCACGATCGACGACAATGGCCCGGGCATCCCGCCCGAACGCGGCGAGCAGGTATTTGAGCCCTACTTCACCACCAAGGACACCGGCAGCGGACTGGGCCTTTCGATCGTCAAACACAACACCGAAATCTACGGCGGTCAGGTGCGCGTCGCCGCCGGCGCGCTCAAGGGAGCCCGCTTTGAAATCGAGTTGCCCACACGCACGCTGATGCGCCTGAGCAACTAGACCCCTCGCGTCAGGCCCGCCTGAACGCCGACATTCCAAGCTTGGAAAGACCCGCGACGCTCGCCTAGACTCCGCGCCCGACACCATGCGCCAAAAAGACATATGAACGCCGGACTTCCACCCATTCTCGTTGTCGACGATGAGAAGAACATGCGGATTTCGCTGACCGCGATTCTGGAGGACGAGGGTTACCAGGTGGCGGCCCACGAGTCCGCCGAGGAGGGACTGACACACCTCGCGACCAACAAGGCCTTCATGGTCCTCACCGACGCCCGACTCGGCGGAATGAGCGGCTATGAATTCTTGGATGAAATCAAGCAGAAGTGGCCCGATATGCCCGTTCTCATGATCACGGCCCACGCCACGCCCAAGCTGGCCGTCGAAGCGATCAAGTCCGGCGCCATTGACTATCTCGCCAAACCCTTCGCCCCCGAGGAGCTCATTCTCGCCGTCGCCCGCTGCGCCGAACGCCATGAACTCCTCAAGGAAAACGCAAATCTCCGAGCGCGCGCCAGCGAGGCCTACCAACTGGATCACATCATCGGAGAAACCGCGTCGATGATGGAACTGAAGAAACTCATCCAGACCGTCGCGCCCACGGACGCCACCGTGCTGATCCTCGGCGAAAGCGGCACCGGCAAGGAATTGATCGCCGGCGCCTTGCATAGCCTTGGCCGACGCAGCGGAAAAAACTACATCCGCATCAACTGCGCCGCCATCCCCGACATGCTGCTGGAAAGTGAACTTTTCGGTCATGAAAAAGGGGCCTTTACCGGCGCGCTGCGCCAGAAGCACGGACTGGTCGAAGACGCCGACGGCGGCACCATTTTTCTCGATGAGATCGGCGACATGAGCCGCTCACTTCAGGCCAAGCTGCTGCGCTTCCTTGAGGACGGCAGCTTCTCACGCGTCGGCGGCAATGAGGAGCGCCGGGTCGATGTGCGCCTAATCGCGGCGACCAACCGCGACGTTATCCAGGCGATCCGCGAGGACCGCTTTCGAGAGGATCTCTACTACCGCTTGAACGTGATGCAGTTCCGCCCCCCGCCCCTGCGGGATCGCCGCGACGACATCCTTCTCCTGGCCCGCCATTTCCTGGAGGAATTCACCCGCAAGATGGGCAAACCGCTTGCAGGCCTCTCCTCGGGCGCCGAGCAGAAACTTCTTTCCCACCACTGGGCCGGCAATGTGCGCGAACTTCGAAACGCTATTGAACGGGCCGTCATCATCGAAACCGAAGAAGATATCCAGGCCCACAATATCGCGGATTTCCATCTGGAAACCGGGCTCAAGAAGGAAGATTCGGAACCGGCCGCCGCCGCGCCCGACATCGGCCCGCTCGCCGAGTTGATGGCCGACTACGAGACTCGCGTGATTGAAGCCGCGCTGGAGCGAAGTCATTTTAGTCTCAGCCGAACCGCCGAGGAATTGAGCGTCAGCCGCCACGCGTTGCGCTACCGCATGCAGCGGCTCAACATCAATGTCTGCGACAATGGCGCGGAAAAATCGAACGGCTCCAAGGACGCCCAGACGAAATAAGCCATGTCCGCCCGATCCGTCCTGGCCCAACTCCCGCCGTCGCTCGACAAACTGGGGGCGAAATCCGACGGCGGCGGCGAGGGTTTCCTCAACAGCGACAACCTGATGCTCGCGGGCATCGTCCTCGCGCTGATCGCCATTCTGTTTATTGGCGCAAAACTCAGATACTCCCGCAAAAAGAAACGACGGAGCCCCTCCCGTCGTCGTTCTGAAAAGCCAAACCGCTCCACAAAATCAGCTGTGAAGACCCCCGGAGCGCCTCCCGCGAGCGGCTCTCGAAAACGGCGACACGCCCGACGCAACCCCACCCTGGCCGAAACCGGAGGCTTGCCGCCGTCCCGTTCCGAGGGGCAAGATTCACCCCAGCCGGAATCATGAGCGAAAGCCAGGAAATCACGCGGAAAAGCGCCTCCAACCTTGCGTTGGCCTTTATCCTTCTGCCTCGGGAGAAGCGCGTCGCCATGTCCACACTTTACGCCTTTTGCCGCGAAGTCGACGACGTCGCCGACGAGGAAACCGTGCCCCTGGAACGCCGCCGCGAACAGATGCAGGAATGGCGCGAGGACATCCGGCTCGCCTGTGAAGGCGGCGAACCAAAGTTTCCGGTCAATCGGGAGATGAAGCCCATCGCGGCCCAATACGGACTCAAACAGGAATTGTTTGAAGAGCTCATTCTCGGCTGCGAGATGGACCTCGACATCAAGCGACACGAGACATTCGCTGACCTTGAGCTCTATTGTCACCGGGTCGCCTCCGTGGTCGGCCTTCTGAGCATCGAGATCTTTGGCTACCAGAATCCCGCCTGCAAGGACTACGCCGAATACCTGGGCAAAGCCCTGCAGCTCACCAACATTCTGCGGGATGTGCGCACCGACGCCGAGCTCGGCCGCATCTACCTGCCGCTCGAAGAGCTGGAGCGCTTCAATGTCCGCCCCGAGGAGTTGCTCAATTTCGAATACTCGGATCGCTACCGCCAACTCGCCGAAAGCATCGCCGCCCGCGCCAAAGACTTTTATCGCAAGGCCGCCGCGACATTGCCCCGGGAGGACCGGGATTCGATGGTCAGCGCCGAACTGATGGGATCGGTCTACTGGCGATTGCTGCTGAAGCTCGAAAAGCGAAAATTTAACGTCTTCGGCCCTCGACTCACCCGCCTGAACAAGCTTCAGAAAATCGCCTTGATCCTCCGCACCAAGATCCGCATGACGGTCGGCGTTATGACGCCCAACTACGGCGTCTCCTGAACTCCCGCCAACTTCGCCTCACTTTTCCGCCCCGACCGCAAGGGCCTCCGACAGGATGCGAGCCAGATTATTCCCCGCCTGCTTGATTCGTTTCTGAAAACGGATCAGCTCGACGATCTTGCCGGGCGAGCGCAACAGAGCCCCCGCCAGTTTACCCGCACTCAGACTCATGTCCGGCTTCATCAGGCGATTAAAATCCAGTGGCAGACTTTCGTCGGCCGCATCTGAAATTACTCGGACCGTCGCGCTTGGAATTCCCCGGCCGGCGCAAATCTCCCGAATGACCCCCGACTCCATTTCAACCGCGTCCGCGCCCGTCGACTCACGCAAGGCCGCCTTCTCCTCCGGCGTGGTCGCAATCCGGTCGTGACAATGAAACTGCCCGCGTCGAAAGCAGACCCGTTCCAGCTCCGCGCTCAGAACGAATTCCTCATCCGCATCGAAAAGGACATCGCCGGTCGACAGATTGGGATCCAGACCGCCAGCGAATCCCGACGTGATAACCCGCCCAGGATCGACGGCGTCCAACGCCTCCAGAAAAGACCGCTCCGCATTCGATCGCCCCATGCCGACAACCCAGACACACAGGTCGTCGCGCCGCTTCGCGAACGAGCGAAACGGAGCCGCCTCCTGCGCGACGGCAAAGCAAATCAAGTTGGCGACTTTGGATTTCGGCATGTCCCGAAGGTTGAAATGAAACCCAGCCCCCATCGAGCAAAATTACCCTTCAGAGATCTCAAATTTCAGATCCGAGACAGACCCGCGCTCCGATTTCCCACTGTTCGTGGGGTGGGTCGCCTTAGCCAACGTCCGCCGCAAGCTTCTCGGACATTAAGCCGCCACCGCGGGCTCGACATTCTTTTTCCGCACGGTCCTAGCCTTCGTCTTCTTCGCACTCGTCGCCTTCGTCGCCAGCAGATTCTTGTAGTCCCCCAGCGCCAGCAGCGGCCAGGCGTTACGATACATGTCGTACTTCAGGTAGAAGACCTTGGGAAATCCCGTGCCCGTCGTCTCGAGTTCATTCCACGAACCTTCAAGATTCTGCTCGCGAATCAGATAATTAATTCCGCGCCTCAGGCTTTCCCGATCGGGATCGCCCAACGAACACAATCCCATCACCGCCCAGGCGGTTTGCGAAGCTGTGCTGGGTCCCTTGCCCTTGTAGACGGGATCGTCGTAGGTGTTGCAGCGTTCGCCCCAGCCGCCGTCTTCGAGTTGCACGGATTCGAGCCATCGGCCGCCCTGTTGAAGCCAGGATTCGCTCATGTCCCAGCCCAGCGACTCCATGCCGCGGAGAACCTGCCAGGTCCCATAAATGTAGTTCACGCCCCAGCGGCCATACCAGGAGCCGTCATGCTCCTGCTGGGCTTTGACATATTTGATGCCGCGTTGAATCTGCGGATGATCGACGTCGAAGCCCACCCGGCCGAGACATTCCAGAATCCGCGCCGTGATGTCAGCGCATTCGGGATCGAGCATCGCGTTGTGATCCGCGAAGGGCACCTTGTTCATGATGTTCTTGGTGCAGTCCTTGTCGAAGGCCGCCCAACCGCCGTCGCGACACTGGAAGGTCAACATCCATTCAACCGCGCGGGCGACGCACTCATCGCGACGTCGCTTGTCCTTCGTCGGAACATGCCGCAGCGCCATAATCACCATTGCGCTGTCGTCGACATCCGGATTCCACTTGTTGTTGAATTCAAACACCCAACCGCTCGGCTCGACGTCGACCGGATTCTTGTGGATCCAGTCGCCGCGAAAACGAATCTCCCGATCCAGCAGCCATGTCGTGCACTTCTCCATGCGCGGATCGTCCTGGGGAACACCGGACTCACTCAGGCACATGGAGACAATCGCGGTATCCCACACCGGCGAAAGGCAGGGCTCGATGCGCACGGTGTCGAGGGTCTCATGCTCCAGTCGCTTGAGCTCCAATTCGGCCCGTTTGACTTGCGGATGATCGTCGTTGTAGCCCATCGCCTTCAGCGAGATCAGGCAATTGAGCATCGCCGGATAAATGGCCGCCAGACCGTCCGTCCCCTCCAGGCGCTCCAGCATCCACTCCTCGTTCTTCTTCAACGCCGCTTTGCGGAAGGGATGAATATCGTTTTGCGCAAACCACTCGGCCAGCTTGTGCAGTTTATCGAGCCAGAAGAAGAAATTGCGAAAGGTGAAGGTCTCCGGGTCGCGAGGCATCATCAGGTCACGCTTGTGGAAACCCTCGGGATAAAGCTCGTCGATGCAAATGCCGTCGCGCGGAATGCGGGTCGGCCGGTGAGCGTTGATGATTGCCAGCGGCACGAGCATGGAGCGAGTCCAGTTGCTCATCTCCCAGAAATTCACGTAGAACCATTTTCCAATGTACATCATCTCGGGCGGAATGGTCGGCAGATACCCCCACGGATAAAGCCCCAGCAACGCCAG
>JBLHKZ010000112.1:0-16936 GCA_047618185.1 Limisphaerales bacterium | reverse complement strand
GAACATCCCGCGTCTCGCGCCTTGCGACGTCCGGCGCGTGGCTTATCGTGCGGCATGACCCCGGACTACTCCTCACCTGTTTTGATTGCGGCAGTCGCCTTGATCGTTCTCAAATGGGCGTCCGAACTCTGGCTCGACCGCCTCAACGAACGCCACGTCCAACGTCACGCCGAAAAAATCCCGGACGCGCTGCGCGACACCATGGACGACGCTACCTACAAAAAGTCTGTCCAATACACGCTGGCAAAAAGCCAACACGGCAGATTCGACAACCTGTTCGGCGCGGTTCTCCTGATCGCCGTGTTGCTCACGGGCGCACTGCCTCGATTATTCGAATGGGTTTCTCGCAACTTCGGCCAGTCCGCCTGGGCCATGTCCGGATTCCTGATAGGCGTGATGCTACTTTTCATGCTGGCGTGCCTGCCCCTGGATTGGCGGGCGCAGTTCCGGCTTGAGGAGCGCTTCGGATTCAACACGACAACCCAGGGAACGTGGTGGGCCGACCGCGCCAAGGCCGTCCTCCTCATGATCATCATCGTCCTGCCCCTGTTCGCGCTGCTGCTTAAACTTGTCGACTGGACCGGCTCCGCCTGGTGGCTCTGGGGCTGGGCGTGCCTCACCGGCTTTCAGTTTCTCATGATGATTCTCGCGCCCGTTCTCATCCTGCCCTTGTTTAACAAATTCTCACCGCTCGAGGACGGTCCGTTGAAGGAGCGACTTCTGGCCCTCGCAAAGGGCGCGGACTTCAGCGCTCAAAAAATCCAGATCATGGACGGCAGCCGCCGATCAAAACACTCGAACGCCTTTTTCACCGGCTTCGGACGCGCGCGCAGGATCGTTCTCTTCGACACCCTGATCGAACAACTGAATGAAGCGGAGTTGGAGGCCGTTCTCGCCCATGAAATCGGACACTACAAAAAACGGCACATCCCGAAGATGCTCCTCCTCTCGGCCGCCTCGTCGCTGCTGGGTTTCTACGTTCTTTACCTGCTTGCCGGATTCGAAGGATTCTACGACGCGTTTGGCTTTTCCGCCGGCCATCTCGCTCCGGCATTTCTCCTTTTCGGCCTCCTCAGCGGAGCGATCGAATTCTGGTTTTCGCCGCTGCTCAATCGTCTGTCTCGAAAGCACGAATACGAAGCCGACGCCTATGCCAAGGAAAGGGTCGGCGCGGCTCAACCATTGATCTCCGCCCTCCGAAAATTGAATGAGAAGAACCTCGGCAATCTGACGCCTCACCCGGCCTACAGCGGGTTTCACTATTCTCATCCGGCGCTCCTTGAGCGAGAAGCCGCCCTGAACCGGGATTGACGCCGTCCCAGCTGACTGCCGTCTTTCACAAAAAAATAAGCGCGCCTGCCCCCCTTGAGACCGGCACGCTCAAAATCGAAGTATCTAAGTCGTTCTATTCGACGACGCAAACGTCGTTCTCATCGCCAAACGGATTGGGCTCACGCAGTGCGCTGTCCGGATCGTTCGTCCATTCGCCGTCCACGACAAAGCGATATTGATAGGCGCCCAGCGGAAGATAAACCGTCTTCTTCCACGCGCCGTTCTTGAGCCTGCGCATCTCGGCCGGCGAGTCCTGCCAATCGGTAAAATCGCCTGCCAGTTTGACTTCGTCCGCAGCCGGCGCAAACAGTGAGAAATCGACGCGTTTCTTCGTCAATTTGATATTCTTCGTTTTCGTTTTTTCCAGTGTCTTGACCATAGTCCCTAACTCAGTTCAGACCGATCCATGCCGGATCGGATTATTCGGTGATTAACTCAACCTCCCATCAATTATCGACGGAGCGCGGGACATTACGCGCTTCCCCTTCGATAGCAATTTTTTTCTGAGCTTTATTGCGCGGCCAAACGAGACGAGTTGAGACATGGCTATTTGTTGCCGTTCTGGCGATTAAGGAGCGCTCCACACCTTCCTTTTTGCAACAAATAGCCGCAGTTAATCGCCGTCCTACATCCAAGCATTTTGAAGGCCAACAAAGACGCGCGAACATCGCCACTGTGACGATCCGGTGTCATGGAACCACATTCGCGTCACGCCCCGCCTCTCGGCTTGTAAGCTGCGTTCTTTTTTAAGAAACTCGCTCCCGATTCATGAAGACACCTAAGAAAACCAAATCGAAATCTCCGAAACAGAAGAAAGCCAATCCGCGTCCATTTTCGAGCCTCATGCTCGATGGTCCGGATCGAGCGCCTAGCCGCGCCATGCTCTATGCGGTCGGCTTCGAAAAGGAGGATTTCAAGAAACCAATCGTCGGCGTCGCATCCACCTGGAGCAACGTCACTCCTTGCAACTCCCACATCGACAAGCTGGCCCTGGAGTCTGAAAAAGGCGCCAACGAAGGCGGCGGCAAGGCAATTATTTTTAACACTATCACCATTTCCGACGGCATCTCGATGGGCACTGAGGGGATGAAGTACTCGCTCGTCTCTCGTGAAGTGATCGCCGATTCCATCGAAACCGTGGTTGGCTGTGAAGGTATGGACGGCTACGTGGCGATCGGCGGCTGCGACAAGAATATGCCCGGTTGCATGATGGCGATCGCGCGAATGAACCGGCCCGCAGTCTTCGTCTACGGCGGCACGATTCTCCCGGGCTGCATCACTGGCGACCCCAAGCAGCGGAAACTGGACATCGTGTCCGTATTCGAAGCCGTCGGCGCGCACGCCAATAAGAAGATGAACAACAAGGAATTGGAGCAAATCGAGTCGTGCGCCATCCCCGGCCCTGGCTCCTGCGGCGGAATGTACACCGCCAACACGATGGCTTCCGCCATCGAAGCATTGGGCATGAGCCTACCGAACAGCTCCGCGCAAAACGCCATTTCCAAGGCCAAAAAGGAGGACAGCCGCGCCGCCGGCGCCGCCGTGGTCGAACTGATCAAGCGGGGATTGAAGCCGCGTGACATCATGACTAGGAAGGCGTTCGAAAATGCAATTTCTGTCGTCATCGCTCTGGGCGGTTCAACCAATGCCGTGCTCCATCTCCTGGCCATGGCCAGCGCCGCAAACGTCCGACTTTCGCTCGACGATTTCACTCGAATCGGCAAACGCGTGCCTTTCCTTGCGAACCTGAAACCCAGCGGCAAACACCTCATGTCCGAACTCATCGCCATCGGCGGCATTCGCCCGCTGATGAAGATGTTGCTCGATGCCGGACTGCTTCACGGCGAGTGCCTGACGGTCACCGGAGAAACCATCGCCGACTCGCTAAAGAATGTTAAGCCCTACTCCAAGAGTCAGACCATTATCCGTCCGCTCGACAACCCCATAAAAAAAGACAGTCATTTGGTCGTGCTTTACGGGAATCTCTCACCAGAGGGATCTGTGGCGAAAATCACAGGGAAAGAAGGTCTGCTCTTTACCGGAAAGGCCAAGGTCTACAATTCCGAGGAACTCGCGATGAAGGCCATTCTTTCCGGGAAAATCAAGAAGGGCGACGTGATCGTGATTCGCTACGAAGGTCCGAAGGGAGGCCCAGGGATGCGCGAAATGCTCGGCCCGACGTCCGCCATCATGGGACGCGGCCTGGGCGACGATGTGGCTCTGATCACGGACGGACGTTTCTCAGGCGGCACACACGGGTTTGTCGTGGGCCATATTACGCCCGAAGCCTACACCGGCGGTCCATTGGGCCTCGTGAAAAACGGAGACACGATCATCATCGACGCCGACAAACGCGAGTTGAACCTCAAGATTTCCGCCAAAGAATTCAAAACCCGAAAAAAGGCCTGGAAAGGAATCAAACCTCGCTACACAAAGGGCGTCCTCGCAAAATACGCCCATCTGGTCACGTCTGCTTCCCTCGGAGCCGTGACCGACAATAATCTCAACCTGTCCTAAACGGCGCGGTTTCTCCGCGATCCAGGCAAATCAAGTCCCGATGGCGGGGATCGCGCCGATCCCGCCACGGGACTCCTTGTTTACAAACCATGCAAACGCCAATTAACGCCCTCATTAGACCGGGCCACGCAGACCGAATCGTCGCGGGACATCCCTGGATTTTCGGCTCCTCAATTCTTCGACTGACACGAGAAGCCGAGGATGGAGACATCGTTCAGGTGAAAGATCATCGAAAACGATTTCTCGGGATGGGCTTCTACAATTCCCGCTCGAAAATACAGATTCGAATGATTGCTTGGGAACGAACGACAATTGACCAGAATTTCTTCGAGCGTCGCATCCGCGAGGCAGTCAAATTTCGCGAAAAGTTTTTCCCGAATGCGTCCAGCTTCCGTGTGATTAACGCCGAAAGCGATTTTCTCAGTGGAATGATCGTCGACAAATACGGCGACCATCTCGTCGTTCAAATCTCCAGTCTTGCGCTGGAACTCAGAAAATCCGAAATCCTCGCTTCATTGGCGAGTTCTTTCCCTGGCTGCTCCATCTCTGAAAATCAGGATTTGGCATTCAGAAAATTTGAAGGAATCGAGCCCTCCCCCCCTTCATCCACGGCCGAAACCGAAAACACGCAGGTCGACATCAACATGAATGACCTGCGATTCCGGATTAACCTCTCAGACGGACACAAAACCGGCGCCTACCTTGACCAACAGACCAACTACCAAGCGGTTGCCAGGCTAATCGGCCAACTGGGGACGCCCCGCGTGCTGGATTGTTTCACCTATCGTGGAGGATTCGCGCTTCATGCCGCAAAAGCCGGGGCCAAGTATGTTCTCGGACTGGATCAAAGTTCGGATGCGATAGACGCGGCAAACGAACATGCTAGGTTGAACGACCTAGATGACAAATGCCGCTTCGAAACCGCCAACGTTTTCGACTGGTTGAAAAGCAGGACATCCAATAACAACCCCGACAGGATTCAAGAGTCTTTTGATGCGGTAATTCTGGATCCTCCTTCATTCACCCGATCACGATCCAATCTCGCGAATGCTGCGCGAGGTTACAAAGAAATTCATTTGCGGGCGTTAAAGCTCCTCAATCCAGGTGGCGTTCTCGCTACTTTCTCCTGCTCCCATCATATCAGCCGAGAAATCTTCATGGACATCATTCTCGAATCGGCACACGACGCGAAGCGCCGATTGCGCCTGCTCGAATCCTACGATCAATCGCTGGACCATCCCATCATTCCCGCAATTCCCGAAACGGAATACCTCAAAGGCTTCTCGTTCGAAGCACTTTAAGCTTCAGGTCTGCCCCCTTTCATCGGCACAAAAAAAACCCCAACAAAAGTTGGGGTTTTTAATCTGGCGACTACCTACTCTCACACGGGCTATACCCGCACTACCATCGGCAATGTGATGTTTTACGGCCGAGTTCGGGATGGGATCGGGTAGGACCACCACTTTATGGTCACCAAAAAATTCTGACAAAGATCAAGTCCAACCAGGACTCGTTCTCTGAAAACTGCATACAGAAAGCAGGTAAAATACTAACGCCGAGATAAATTCGCTTTAATAAATAAAGCGATCAAGCCTCACGACCTATTAGTATCAGTCCGCTGAATGCGTCGCCGCACTTACACGCCTGACCTATCAACCTGGTAGTCTACCAGGGGTCTTAAGGGACCGAAGTCCAGGGAAAACTTATCTTGGGATGAGCTTGGCACTTAGATGCTTTCAGCGCTTATCTCTTCCGCACATGGCTACGCAGCGCTGCCCCTGACGGAACAACTGCCACACCAGAAGTGCGTCAAACTCGGTCCTCTCGTACTAGAGTTTGAACCCCTCAATTTTCCTGCGCCCACGGAGGATAAGGACCGAACTGTCTCACGACGTTCTGAACCCAGCTCGCGTGCCACTTTAATCGGCGAACAGCCGAACCCTTGGGACCTTCTCCAGCCCCAGGATGTGACGAGCCGACATCGAGGTGCCAAACCGCGCCGTCGATATGAACTCTTGGGCGCGATCAGCCTGTTATCCCTGGCGTACCTTTTGTCCGTTGAGCGACGGCAATTCCACATTCAACCGCCGGATCACTTGGGCCCGCTTTCGCGTCTGCTCGACTTGTAGGTCTCGCAGTCAGGCACTCTTCTACCCATACGCTCAACGCATGGTTGCCAACCATGCTGAGAGTACCATAGCACTCCTCCGTTACTCTTTGGGAGGAAACCGCCCCAGTCAAACTGACCCGCAAGCACTGTCCCCCGCCTGGCTTCACAGGATCGGGGTTAGAATCCTAATTATAAAAGAGTGGTATTTCACTGTTGACTCCACAGCCCCCTAAAGAGCCGCTTCAATGTCTCCCACCTATGCTACGCATTCATAATCAGAACACAATACCAGCTTACAGTAAAGGTGCACAGGGTCTTTCCGTCCTTCCGCAGGTAGGCGGCATCTTCACCGCCATTACAACTTCGCCAAGAACCTCTCCGAGACAGCGATCCGGTCGTTTCACGATTCGTGCAGGTCGGAACTTACCCGACAAGGAATTTCGCTACCTTAGGACCGTTATAGTTACGGCCGACATTCACGGGGACTTGGGCTCGGAGCTTCGCCCGAAGGCTAACACCTCACCTTGATCTTTCCGCATTGGTCACGTGTCACTCCCTATACGTCGTCTTAACGACTTAGCAGAGAGCTGTGTTTTTGTTAAACAGTCGCCAGATCCACTTTACTGTGACTCACCGAAGTGAGCACCCCTTCTCCCGAAGTTACGGGGCTAGTTTGCCGAGTTCCTTAGAGAGGTTTCTCTTGCGCGCCTTAGTCTATTCGACTCACCCACCTGTGTCGGTTTACGGTACGGGCGACTTGGAGAACGAAGAGGAACTTTTCTAGGCAGATTGGCTTGTGGTGCGCTTCGCCCGAAGGCTAGGCTCTGTCTTTCGATGACATGGCCACATTTCGCTCTGCGTCATTCCTAATCTATTAGCCCAAGCCGGTGCAGGAATATTAACCTACTATCCATCGACTACGCCTTTCGGCCTCGCCTTAGGACCCGACTAACCCTGGGAGGACGAACCTTGCCCAGGAAACCTTAGGTTTACGGCGACCAGAATTCTCATCTGGTTTATCGCTACTCATGTCTGCATTCTCACTAATCAGAACTCCACAGTCCCTTACGGTTCTGCTTCAAGGCTCTGATTACGCTCTTCTACCACTCCCAGTCGGCGAACCGTCTGGAAATCCGCGGCTTCGGTATAGTGTTTAATCGCCAATCATTTTCGGCGCAAACTCGCTCGATGAGTCAGCTATTACGCATTGTTTAAATGGTGGCTGCCTCTAAGCCAACATCCTCACTGTCTAAGCAAATTCACATCCTTTCCACTTAACACTATTTAGGCACCTTAGCCGGCGATCTGGGCTGTTGCCCTTTTGGCTACGAAGCTTATCCCCCGCAGCCTGACTGCCGTACTTCACCTGATGGCATTCGGAGTTTGTTTGGTTTTGGTACCCGGGTGAGGGCCCTAAGCCATTCAGTGCTCTACCTCCATCAGTCAGCATACGACGCTAGCCCTAAAGCTATTTCGAAGAGAACCAGCTATCACGGGGTTTGATTAGCCTTTCACTCCTACCCACAAGTCATCCGAGCATTTTTCAACATGAACCGGTTCGGTCCTCCACTGCGTGTTACCGCAGCTTCAACCTGCTCATGGGTAGATCACCTCCGCTTCGGGTCTATCGCCAGCGACTGAACGCGCATTTAACACTCGCTTTCGCTTCGCCTACATCCCATAAGGACTTAAGCTCGCCACTGACAATAACTCGCAGACTCATTATGCAAAAGGCACGCGGTCACTCCGAAGAGCTCCCACACCTTGTAGGCAATTGGTTTCAGGGTCTTTTAACTCCCCTAGCAGGGGTCCTTTTCACCTTTCCCTCACGGTACTAGTTCACTATCGGTCGCCAGTTAGTATTTAGCCTTATCCGGTGGTCCGGACAGATTCATGCAGAGTTTCACGCACACCGCATTACTCGGGAACTCCCTAGGCCAACATTGGACTTCGAATACCCGGCTTTCACGGTCTATGGCTGGTTTTTCCACACCATTCTACTCTTCCTTTGTTGTACCACATTGGGGTCCCACAACCCCGAGGAAACAAGTTTCCTCGGTTTAGGCTGTTCCGCTTTCGCTCGCCACTACTTACGGAATCACGTTGTTTTCTTTTCCTCCGCTTACTGAGATGTTTCACTTCAGCGGGTATCGCTTTCCTGGTCTATGAATTCAACCAGGAATGACTTCATGTTACTGAAGCCGGGTTATCCCATTCGGAAATCCACGGATCAACGCGTGCTTGTCGCTAACCGTGGCTTATCGCAGCTTGCTACGTCCTTCATCGCCTTCTGGCACCAAGGCATCCACCAATTGCCCTTAGTAGCTTGATCACAAAGAGTTACTGATGCTGCTTGCGCAACATACAGTTCTCGACGTGTTGTATTTTACCTAATCTTTTCTGTATGCAGATTTCAAAGAACGATATCCGACAAAGTCGGCTAAAGTGTTAACAGTATATATATGGTGGGCCAGGGCAGATTCGAACTGCCGACCCCGCGCTTATCAGGCGCGTGCTCTAACCAACTGAGCTACTGGCCCTGTTTTGGTGGAGCTGAGGAGATTCGAACTCCTGACATCCTGCTTGCAAAGCAGGCGCTCTACCAACTGAGCTACAGCCCCATGATCCCGAGCGGGAACCCAACTTAATGAGTTGGGCGGGGCTTATTATGTCGCCCATATACTGTTTGTAAAAAGAACAAATTATTGAAAATTGAATTGTGCGATAAGAGAGCCAATCTCTGAACATCGAAACGAGTTCCGACTGAAGACTTGCGTCTTCGGTTCAGGTTCGACCTGACTGTGAAACGGTTTTTACCCCGTTCACTGTCTTCTCCTTAGAAAGGAGGTGATCCAGCCGCAGGTTCCCCTACGGCTACCTTGTTACGACTTCATCCCAATTACCAACCTTACCTTCGGCGCCTGCCTCCCGAGGGTTAGCTCGGCGACTTCGGGTATGATCGGCTTTCATGATGTGACGGGCGGTGTGTACAAGGCCTGGGAACGTATTCACGGCGCCGTAGCTGATGCGCCATTACTAGCGATTCCAGCTTCATGCCGTCGAGTTGCAGACGACAATCCGAACTGAGCCCGGTTTTTAGGGATTTGCTCCACCTTGCGGTCTTGCGTCCCTCTGTGCCGGGCATTGTAGTACGTGTGCAGCCCTGGCCGTAAGGGCCATACTGACTTGACGTCATCCCCACCTTCCTCCTGGTTGGAACCAGGCAGTCTGTCCAGAGTGCTCCGAACCGAAGCTCGGGTGGCAACAGGACACAAGGGTTGCGCTCGTTGCGGGACTTAACCCAACATCTCACGACACGAGCTGACGACAGCCATGCAGCACCTGTGCAAATTGCTCCGAAGAGCTCCCGTGCTTTCACACGTTTAGAGATGCATGTCAAGGCCAGGTAAGGTTCTTCGCGTTGCATCGAATTAAGCCACATACTCCACCGCTTGTGCAGGCCCCCGTCAATTTCTTTGAGTTTTAACCTTGCGGCCGTACTCCCCAGGCGGCGCGCTTAACGCGTTAGCTACGCCACAGACGGGGTCGAATCCGCCTACAGCAAGCGCGCACCGTTTACTGCTAGGACTACCAGGGTATCTAATCCTGTTTGCTCCCCTAGCCTTCGTGCCTCAGTGTCAGGAATCGTCCAGAGAGTCGCCTTCGCCACTGATGTTCCTCTTGATATCTATGCATTTCACTGCTACACCAAGAATTCCACTCTCCCCTCCGATCCTCTAGTCGAGCAGTATTCAATGCATTTTCCGGGTTGAGCCCGGAGCTTTCACATCAAACTATCTCGACCACCTACGCACCCTTTACGCCCAGTGAATCCGAACAACGCTTGGGACCTCCGTATTACCGCGGCTGCTGGCACGGAGTTAGCCGTCCCTTCCTCTTCTGCTACTATCAAACCTTCCAGTTATTAAGTGAAAGGCATTGCTCACAGATGACAGGGGTTTACGATCCGAAGACCTTCATCCCCCACGCGGCGTCGCTCCATCAGGCTTTCGCCCATTGTGAAAGATTCTCGACTGCTGCCACCCGTAGGTGTCTGGACCGTGTCTCAGTTCCAGTGTGGCTGATCGTCCTCTCAGACCAGCTACCCGTCATCGCCTTGGTGAGCTTTTACCTCACCAACAAGCTGATAGGCCGCGGGCTTATCTTAAAGCGCCAGGTCCGAAGATCCCCAGCTTTAGATTCTCGGTGATGCCGCCGAGAAACCACATTCGGTATTAGCTCACCTTTCGGCAAGTTATCCCCAACTTTAAGGCAAATTACCCACGTGTTACGCACCCTTTCGCCACTAGAACTGGAAGATATTGCTACCCGCCAGTTCCCGTTCGACTTGCATGTCTTATCCACGCCGCCAGCGTTCGTTCTGAGCCAGAATCAAACTCTCCGAAGAATTTGTTAGTTTAATTCCTTTGCCGACCGAGGCCGGCAATTAAGGCTTTCTGGTTAAACTCGCGACGCATCCACAACTAACGTTGAATGCGCCTCGAGGGCTCTACTTATCGCACAATTCAATTTTCAAAGAACGGCGGGATAACCCGCAGTTTCCTTCCGGACCGATCTTAGAAAACAGCGTTTGAAGACTGTCTTCGCCGATCTACCCCGGTTAAGGGGCTGAGGACATTACCGAATTTCGGTAGGCTCTGTCAAAATGTTTCTTTCGAAAAAGTAACTTTTCTTGGAGCGGTTTGCTGTCCCGTCGTCGAAGGAGCGCAGAAGGTAGCAAAACCCGTAACGAGTGCAATAGCTTTTTTGAGTTTTCTTGCATTTTTTTTTAACTCGCCGATTTGGGCGGCTTTTTTTCCGAGATATGGCAAGCGTAAGGCTTCCAATAAGGGGTGCTTTTGCTGGAGAATTTGCATATTCGTCGACGCGGATGCATCCGGACGAGGTTGGTTCATCATAACCGCCATTTGCCTCCGAATTCGCCGACGATGCAAGGCATCCACCGTCAGGAGTGTGTGATTGAGTGTTCCCAGACGATTCGGGGAGACAATTACGACCGGACATTTCAACTCCGCGACAAGATCGATCACACACCAGTCCTCACCGATAGGGACCATTAAACCTCCCGCGCCTTCCACGAGCAGGAGATCACAGCAGCGTTTGGCTTCGGCGATCCGCGCCACAGCGTCTTTCAAGGTGATCTTCACTCCCGTGTCACAGGCCGCAGGGGCAACTGGTTTCGGGAAATAGAAGGGGTTCAGCAATCGTTCGGGCAGCTCGTGATCCTGAAGGGCGCTCAGAATCCGAAGATCGGCGCGACTCCCTGAGCAGAATGGCTTCATAGCCAGCGCCTTTTGGCCATTCTCCCGTAAATGCCGAAGCAACAAGGCCGTCAACATCGTCTTTCCGACGTTGGTACCGGTTCCTGTGATAAAGAGAACGTTTTTCAACGCGTGATCAATCGTGGAGCCGCGATCTATGACTCGCGGTAGAAGGTTAGGATTTTCACGTCGGTGGGGCTGTCACGACGAATCACGGCGATCCACGTGCCCACGTGCTCTCCCTTGGCAACCTTGATCGTCACGCGAAACGTCGCGCTACGGACCGAGAAAACCCGTCCAAGAGCGCCCGCGACTTGCGGAGGCAATCCGGTCACCGTCGCGAGTTCACCAACGCTTCGAAAGGGGATGTCCTGTTCCGTGCCTTCGATTCCATCCGGCCCCGAGCGGTTCATTATGATCGCGCTGGCCATATTTTCATCCACGCCGGGAACCAGCTGAAACACCTCTGAGGCGGCCGTGTTTACATTCACAAAACTGGCTGAAATCGCGGTGAACAAGTTCGCGAAACCATTTGGATAGGTGATCTCCTCGCCGTCGTAGAAACGCGTTCTGGCCTGTTCGTAGATCGCGGATGATCGGTATTTTCCGACATCCGGTCCCCAAAAAAGTTCAGGCGTGATTCCTCGGATCAACAACAACTCCGTCATATCGTCGATCGGGCCATTCTTCGCCATATAGGGCGGGTCCAGGCGTTCGTAGTATTCGGATTCGTTGCCGCTCATGTGGGTTGCGTCGTCCGGATCAATCCAGTCGAGGATGGAATCGATGATCATGTCGCCATCGACATCCTCGGCCTGCATGACAATCAACGCCTGTCGCAAGGCAAAATCATCCGCGATATTCACATTGTAGAACCGCTCAAGGTCCTCAATCTTGTAGTCAAACAACGCGACGCCCAGCGGGTGCTGAGGTTCGAGAGGTTGATCAAAACGAGCTGGTTGCGGCACGGCCAGAATGGCGTCGTTTGTACCCATGGGACCGCCGGCCCAATACTGATTCATAGCATCGTAGGGCTCGTTTTGAATTTTAAGTGTTTCCCCCAGTAAAAACCTGGCCATTTCGGCTGCGGAACGCGCCGTCCATTCGAGCTGGGTTTGCGTATGAGAGTTTCGCGCCAGCGCCGCTTCGACCTTCATCGAATACGCAAACGCGCTCGCCAGGACTGCCAGCACGACAATCACGAGCATGACAACGATCAGGGCGATGCCCGACCTGGCCCCGATCCGGCCTGTTCCTGTCATTTTCATCCGTTTAAATACCCGCTGAACTACCGGTTTACCTCGCCGGTCTGATTAGTCAGGCTGTCCCTGAATGCCTGCGAGAAAGGGTTGCCGCGAAATCGCGCGGCGGCGGCCGCTTGCCCCGCCGCCTGCGCCGCGGAGTTAGCGCCCCCCTGCACGCCGCCATTCCCGCCAAAGTTCATTTGACTGGGATCGAGAAAACGGCCGCCTCCTCGACTAAATCCCGGGTTCTGCGAAGGAAAGCGTCCGTTTTGCCCGCCTTGCCCGGCTTGCCCGCCGCGAAATCCACCTCCCGTCGCCCCCTGATTCAACGCGTTGGCGTTTCTCGCCTGGAGGTTGTTCAGACCCGCCATTCCACGATTACTGGGTATCTGGTATTCCCGTGGAATCACAATCGATGGGACCGCCACGGTGACTTCCACGACCGAATTCGGCGGAGGTCTTCCGCCACGGCGAAGCGCGCCGAACCCCAGCCTCGCCCGCACCAGAGGCGGAATCTGATTCGTCAAACCCCACTCATCCACCAGCTCCTCGGTTTCAGGATCGAAAAACTCCAGATGAAACTGATTCAAGTCCTTCGCCAGCACGATCGTATAGGGCTCTTCGTTATCTTCCCGCACTTGCAACACCGGCGCTTGCGTCATCACGAGTTGCATATTCCGTGCCTCACCTTTTTCCACGAAGAACGAGACCCGACGCAGCGGCTGCCCGGGAAAGAGCCCGCTTCCCGGAAAGGATTCGGGCAATCGAGCGACAAAGCTCATCTCCGCAAATTCGCCCGAAGTGTCCGTTTCGAACGCATAGAAGGGAATGTTCTCACCGAACATCACCATCGACGACAGCGCCTGCTCGACAGCCTGAGCGGCGATGCGTTTTCGCTGCGCCTCCACGGCGGCTCGCTCGCCAATTTCACGACTCTTGAGGATGGCCGTCCAACTGGCGTAAATCGCAAGCAGGACGCCCGAAAAAATGGCAATGGCGACCAGGATTTCGACCATCGTAAATCCTGCTGTCGACTGTCGCTTTGGTTGAAATTTCATGATTTTTCAGCGGTCAATAAGATTCGGGGACAATCCGGTCCCAGCCCCGCTGCCGCCGCTCTGGGGCGGCCGAAAAAGGACGATTGTCAGATCCGTCGCGACCCTCGATCGGCCCACTCGTTCGAAGACTCGAATATCAACCTGATATAGACCGGTGGCGTCGCCGGAGAAATCGTCGGTCACTTCCGTGACGATGGATTCCCAATTGGCGTTAGGATAAGTGTCCCCGAAATCGCCGGAAGTGGAGCCTTCCTCCAATTCAACCTGGGTCGAATACTCCGCCGCAATCATCGCCGGATCCGCGAAGGACCGCTGCAACGATTCCGCAATTTTCAGGCTCCTCGTGGACAGCTCCAGGATGGCAAAGATCGCCATGGAGAAGATCGCCATGGCAAACATGACTTCCATCAGCGTGAACGCCGCGGACTTCTGTTTTTGTTGAATCTTCATCGCAGGCGCTCCACTGAAACCAATCCCGTCGTCACTTCGAGTGAAATCCGCCGGATGTCGCCGATGGACGAGCGCATGATCATTTGAAATTCATCGCACGTTCCGTTTGGGTAGAATCGCACTCGAACTTCGCTCGCGTCCATCACACTGATAAAGTTCACCTCCATCAGGTCCAGCCCCACTACCGTGGCATCGGGCAAGGTGGCCTTGAAATCAAAATCACCCCAGGAGCTGACTTGCCGTTCGGCCTGGCCAGGCGGCGGCTCGATCGTCCCACGATTACTGGCCTTCTGCACGGACATCGCGCCAGATTCCGCCGCGATCACGAAATCCATGGGAGCCTGATTCAGGATCGCCTGTGAGCGGGTGTTCTTGAGGCCGGTTTGGATGTCCAACACGGCCTGGCGCATCACTCCTTTGTCCTTGTCACGATTGGCAAACACCGGAATTGCGATCGCAAAGAAGAAAACGGCGATCAAGCCCAGCACCATCAGCATCTCAATCAGCGTGAAGGCCTGGCGGCCCGCGCGACGCTTGAGCGTTCCAATCGCTGTTTTCATGATTAATTGATGCTGTTGATCATGCCAAACATCGCCGAGAGCACGGCATACATCAAGAAGCCGACGAACATCGCGATGACGATGATCATCAACGGCTCGATCAGATTCGTCATTACTCGCAACCCGATTTCAAGGTCACTCTCGTAGGTGTCGGCAAGATTGTTCAACGCTCCGGGCACATCGCCCGTTTCCTCCCCAATCTTCAACAAATCGATCATTAACTGCGGAAACACCCGACTGCGGGCCAGCGGCTCGCCAATCGACTTGCCGTCGGTCACAGCGTCTCGCGTGACGGAAAGCGCGTCCTTAATCACCGCGTTGGGCATGATGTCCTCCGTGATTTTCAGGGCGGTCAGCACGGGCACGCCATTCTGCAGCAACGTGCCCAGGGTCCGACAAAACTGTCCGAACATGTTCAGGCGGACAACCTTGCCAACAATCGGCGCCCTCATCTTCCAACGGTCCACTACTCGCCGCCCGCGTTCTGAGGATTGGTACCGCTTGAAGACCGTCACGATGGAAACGACAATTGCCGCGAGCAGCCACCAATAGCCCGTAAACAGATTGCTGATATCCATCAGAAACTTTGTCGCGGGCGGCAATTCCGCGTCCATTCCGGAGAAAATCTCCAGGAATTTCGGCAACATTACGGTCATGAAAACGATGATGATAATCACGCCGACGGCCATCACCATCGCGGGATAAATCAGGGCGGAAATAAA
Organism: Limisphaerales bacterium; assembly: GCA_047618185.1. Taxonomy (GTDB): domain Bacteria; phylum Verrucomicrobiota; class Verrucomicrobiia; order Limisphaerales; family JAYPEY01; genus JAYPEY01. The sequence continues at coordinate 1,661 of JBLHKZ010000112.1, read as the reverse complement.
TTTCGATTGAACCTCGGCGAAACGCTCGAAGTGGCTCGCCAGTCGGCGCAGAACGTTTTCCAACGCCCCACTTTGCTCGCCAGCCTGGACCATATTCACACAGAGGCCGGTAAATACAATCGGCTGCAGAGCCATCGCGCCCGAAAGGCTGCGCCCCTCCATGACTTCCTGCTTCAGCCGGACGCTCACGGACTTGGGAATGCCCCTGCTGTCGAGTCCCGACATGCTATTGAGCGCGGCGGTCAGCGGCATGCCCGCGTGCAGCAGGTTTGCCATTTGCCGCATAAAGGTCGCCAATTCCTGCAGCTTGGGCTTGCGCTGCTTGTTCAGCAGCTGCTTGAGGGCGACGGGAAGCAACGACGAACCGCCGCTCGCGGAGCCCTCTTCACGCGCGACTAAAGCCGCTCCGCCCCGGGCGATTTCGACCGCGACCGGAAACAGCCCCATTCGCTCCACCTGCGCCAGCGCAGCCGCGCGATCCGATACGTCGATAACGCCCTGAACGACCTGTCCATCCTTGCGGCGCGCCCTGTAACTGAATTGTGCCATACGTTGTGAGATTTCTATCAAAAACCGAAACCCTCGCAAAGTTGTCATCGGAGCAAGGGAAACCCAAGCAAATCCTTTGGAAGGCATTTGCGTCCGCCAATGCACGGAACTGGACATTCGGCCCACATCTCCCAAGAACGTGGCTCGATCCAAATACGGGACAAACGGAACTCCTCTATCCCGCTGGAGCGAGGGCGTCGACCTTTCCGACGTTCATGCTCCCTCGGCGATAGCCCTGCGGGTCAATCTCGATGCTTGCGTAACCGATCCCTGACAGCGCGGCCTCGATCTCGGACCGTCTTTCGGCGGAGCTGATTCGCGGCACATCTTCCGGCGCGACCTCGATCCGCGCCATGGATCCCCTCGCACCTCGCACCTCGCCCTCGCCCTCGGCCCCTTTTACTTCGTGATGCCGCACCCGCACATCGCGAAATTCAGCGTCGCGCAGAAAATCCTCAGCCTCCTCGATCATTCGCAGTTTTTCAGGCGTCACTCGTTCGCCGTAGGGAATTCGAGAGCTCAGACAGGCAAGCTGGGGCTTGCTCGCGGTGGGAAGGCCAAATTGAGCGGACAATTCCCGAATCTCGTCCTTGCTCAGTCCGACCTCCTTTAAAGGGGCGCGCACTTCAAATTCCGCTGCCGCCTTCGCGCCAGGCCGATGATCCCCGATATCGCTGGCGTTCTCGCCATAGGCGATCACCTTGCAGCCGCGTTCCCGGGCCAGCGGCTCCAGTTCGGTGAAGAGCTCATGCTTGCAGAAAAAGCACCGATTGATCGGATTCGAAAGGTATTCCTCGTTCTCAAATTCCCGGGTTCGCACGATTTCCAACGGGAATTCAAATTGATTGGCCAGAGCGACGGCCTCGGTAAATTCACGTCGGGGAAGACTCGGCGAATCCGCGATTGCCGCGATAGCGCGGTCGCCCAGCGTCTTGTGGGCGAGATAGGCGAGCAAAGCGGAATCGACGCCTCCCGAATAGGCCACCATGCAAGAATCGAAGGAGGCCAGAAGCTCGCGGAGTTTTTCCAGTTTACTCGATAACACGTCTAAAAACTGCCACCGCGCCCGGCCCTTGTCGAGCAGCCTGTCCCCGACGCAGCGGCAAGAGCCC
>JBLHKZ010000111.1:0-16979 GCA_047618185.1 Limisphaerales bacterium | reverse complement strand
TTGTATGACCTGGTATCGGAAGCGATACGCGATATCGAAGGAATTGGTCCTTTGACAGTATACGATACGGCGCATCGCATTGGCGCCTGCCGGGGCCTCAGCCCGAAGTGCGTCTACGTGCATGCGGGCGTGGCGAAGGGAGCCAAGGCTTTGGGCTTGAATCCAGTTCACGGCAAATTAGCGCTCGATCAGGTTCCCGAGGAGTTGAGCGAATTGCGGCCAGAACAAATCGAAGATTGCCTGTGCATTTACAAAGACCACTTTCGGCCGGACATGCGGTGATTCACCGGGCCTGCCCCGTGGCCGAACAAATGATCGAACACAACCTCGACGTCTCCGTAACCCGCACCATCGAACCCGAACGCATCGACACGGATTTTTTTCAAAAGTGAACCGACGCTGACTATGAAACTTCCCCTCCGACGTTCCGCAAAATTGACCTGAAAGCAACAACATGAGCGACGGCATATTTCTGATTCAGAGCGGCGGAGAACTTGTGCGGATGGACGAAGCCCCATACGCGACCGAGGAACTGCTTCAGAATCTCTTGAGCAATTATCCGGACCTTCTGGCCGGTGAACAGATCAACAAGGCGATCATGAAGCTGGTCGCGGATGGCGTGGTTCGGCCAGAAAGGTGCGAACGGAACGTGGTTCAACGCCTTTCAGTGACACCACTCGCCGGTCCAGAACGCTCCCCGGATTTGAAGTCGACGTTCCCGGATTTGGTGAGAGCTTCCGAGAAAAACGGAAACCTTGACCAAACGTATCGCCGCAGTAAATTCACAGGTAATTAACTGCTCCCATCATGATCAAAGCCAAAGCCATCAAGCCTCTGAGTGACTTCCTCAGAAATAGCAAAAGCCATATCACAGCTCTCAAAAAAACCCATGAAGCGGAAATTTTGACCGTGAATGGTGAAGCTGCTGTCGTCGTGCAAGATGCCGAATCCTATGAAGAGATGGCTGCCCTGGCGGAACAGGCTCGACAGGATGCGCGGCTCCAAAAGGCAATGACTTACTTCCGCGACGGCGGCAAGGGAATCAAAGCCACCGATGTATTTGCCGATCTCGATGCCAAATATCTATAGCTGATGCGGGGATACGACATCGTATTTGCGCCGACGGCCCATGAGGACTTGAAAGAAATCCTGCAATGGCTCGAACAGGAAGCCCCCGAGAAAGTCTCCGAGTGGTATGCCGCGATCAAAGCTGAGATTCAGACCTTGAGCCAAATGCCCGAGCGTTGCCCCAAGGCTCCCGAGAATGGCCTCTGGGGAGATGAGGAACTGAGACAACTCCTGTTCCAAAATTTCCCTTCCAAATACCGAATCATTTTCCACGTGAGCAAGAGCTCTGTCCATATTCTCAATATTCGACACGGAGCCCGCCGATTTCTCCACGAAGAATAGAAAAGACCTCGTGAAATTCTCCGAATCCCAACTCGAATCAGCCATCATTGAGCTTCTCGGAGCCGAGGGCTATCCGCACGTGTTGGGCGAAGCGATTGACCAAGGGGGTGAAGACGGTAGTCGATGACAAGGCCAAATACACCGACTGGAGCCAACGCGCCGACATCCAAGCCGAGCTGAAAGTGGATCTCATCATCCTACTCGCCGAGAACGGATATCCTCCAGTCGACCGCGATGAGGTGTACAAGGAGATCTTCGAGCAGGCGGAGAACTTTAAGAAATATCAGGCCGCATGAGAAACTCCGCCGAGATGACCGAGCTGGGCTTTTATCCGCCTTCCCAGGGCACCGGCTCGATACCCAAGCCGTGAGGATCAACCACCTTATGCCAAGAATAGTGCGATTAGCAAAATGAGCGTCACAAAGCGCGTCGTCATTTTGGCCAGTTCAGCTCTCGTTGTCACCCTGTCCGGAAATGTGTGACGATTCGGGATTAAGTCGAAAACCCGTTGCGATCAATGAAACCGGGCTTTGATGAGGTGTGAGGACTCGGGAGGAAATGGGTGAAAATGCCGGTTTCAATTTACAAAACCGTTGCTCTACCACTGAGCTAAGCTGGCTTCCGATCGAAGAGCGCAGACGCTAGTCCACGTTTCTGGAACCTGTCAAATGCATTGAGACCTTGCGGTCGAAAAGGGGCCCAGTTCGAATTTTGGGATAGTTCTCGTTTCGGCTTAATGGGCCCGTCTTGTCACCTGACGGTAGGGATGCGCTGCCGCGCGTCCGGGCGGCGGAGAATCCAATAAGCGATCCTCTTCTTTGAGCGTTTAACAACGGGCTCAGGACGCGCAGCAGCCCATCCCTACCGCGATTGTCCGCTCTTGGGCCCCAAGGCGGCTGGGCTGCCGGGGTTCCTGAAATTCGAACTGCGCCGGTCGAAAAGTGGGGGCAGTCCACGCGAATCAGGACTGCCCGGTTTTTAGCAGTTCGTTTCGCCAGGCGGCGGGTGTCTTTCCGTATTCTCGTTTGACGATGTAGCCGAGGTATTGCTGGTGTCGGAACCCGCATAGCTCGGCGATTTCCAACAGGGACAGCTGATCGTGGCGCATGAGTCGCTCGACTTTTTTAAGTCGGCTTTGCAGGACGAAGCTCTGGACGGTCAGCCCGGTGATGGAGAGGAATTTTCGTTGAAACAGGGTTCGCGAGATGCCGGCGGCGCGGGCGATTCGCTCATTGGCAAGCTCGCCTGCGATGTTTTCCCGGATGTGCCGCAGGCCTCGGGCGACTGAATCGTCGGACACGGCGGGGGAGTCTGTCGAGCCGCGTTCGACGATGCCGGTCACCGGGATGGGATGACGGGAGGCGGGCGGGGCGTTTTCTCCAGACATGAGTCGGTCAAGCAGGCGGGCGGCCTCGTAGCCGGCGCGTGAATGTCCGGCGCGGATGCTGGTGAGGGTGGGGGTGGGCAGCTCGCAAAGGCACGCGTCGTTGTCGACGCTGATCACCGAGGCCATTTCGGGGACGAAGATGTCGAGTTCGCGGCAGGACTCCAGCAGGTGAAGGGCGCGCTGATCGCTGGAGACCATGATGCCGGTCGGGAGCGGCAGTGTGCGTAGCCAGGCGCCGATGGTTTCGCGCAGCGCCTGAGAATTGGATTCCAATTCTCGCGGGGCTTCGAGCCAGCGGACTGAGCCTCCTTCGGCTTCCGCCGTTTCTCGAAATCCCGCGAGTCGGGTTGTCGACCAGTTCTCTCCGGCAATGCCGAAGAATCCGAAGTTTCGCAGTCCGGCGTTGGCCAGAAATTGAGCGGCGCGGCGGCCGATGGCGAGGTCGTCGACGTGTACGACAGGGATGCCGGCGTCGTGCGTGACGCCCAGCACATCGACGACGGGGATCTTCAATTTCCGCAAGGCTCGGGCCATTTCCTCGTCCTGCACGCGTGCGATGATGCCTTCGCCTTCCCAGTCGCGGAGCCAGTCGGGCACGGATTCCATCAGCCCGCGTGGGATATGGAAGAGGCGCCAATCGCCCTTTTCGTGGGTGTATTGGGCGATGCCGCGCAGAACTTCGCGTCCTGATCCATGGGAGGTCTCAATCGCCAGCGCGACACGTTTTGAAGATTTGTCCGATTGATTCATTAATGGGGAATGTGAAAGCGTGTCGAAAGTCGATTTATGCTCATAAACAGGTTCTTTATTTCCAATAGTGGTGTGTCCGATATCTTCAATGATGTGGCCGACTTCTGCAAGTGCGCCGCTTGATGGGGATGAATGCGAGCCCCAGAATCGGACTCTTGAACGACTCCCGAACCATTGCCGATCTTGCTGCTGAGGCGGCGGCGGCCTTTCGCCTGAAGTTTAATCAGGAACCGCGCGCCATTGGCGTCGCGCCTGGGCGTGTGAATTTGATTGGCGAGCATGTCGATTATGAGGGTGGGTTGGTTTTGCCAATGGCGATTGATCGTTGGCTGGTCGTGGCGCTGGGAACACACGATGAAGACGTCTTGCGGGGAGCGTCGGTCCAGATGGATTCTGCGGCGGGGACTGTCACGGAATGGGGCCCTGGAAACGACAGCTGCGCGACTGGCTGGCTCAAGTATGTCGCGGGAGTATGGCATGGATATCGTGAGCGAGGCTGGGCGCCGCGCGGAATCAATCTTGCGGTGGCGTCATCGCTTCCACCGGGAGCCGGACTTAGCAGCAGCGCCGCGCTTGAAACAGCGACGGCGGTCGCCATGGAATCTGCGGGGGCTCCGTCTCTGTCGGCTGATGAGCGCGCGATGCTCTGCCTCAAGGCGGAGCATGACTTTGCGGGAGTGCCATGCGGCGCCATGGATCAACTGGTTGTCGGGAAGGCGGAGGCCGGACGGGCGCTGTTGATCGATTGCCGTTCTCTGGAGACTCAATCTGTTCCGCTGCCCGATGGCATTGGAGTTCTGGTGGTCAACACGGGCGTTCGCCATGAACTGGCGGCCAGCGAATATCCGAAACGGCGCGCTGAATGTCGCGAGGCTGCGGCGCTGCTTGGCGTGGAGATGTTGCGTGAGGCCACTTTGAACTCTCCGGCGAAAACCCTTCTCGGCGCGGGGCATGCGACCCTTCGAAATCGCGCCGAGCATGTCGTGCGCGAGATTGAACGGACGCGCGCGTTCGCTGACGCCATGGCGGCAAGCGATCTGGCGGCGGCGGGCGAGTTGATGCGGGCGAGCCACGATTCCTTGCGCGATCTGTTTGAGGTTAGTTGCGCTGAGTTGGACACGCTGGTGACGGTCGGGCGGGGAATGCCGGAGGTATTGGGTTGTCGAATGACAGGCGGTGGATTTGGCGGAAGCGCGGTGTTTCTCGTTGAGGAATCGTCGATTGAAGCTGTTGCGAGGGACATACAATCTCGCTATCGCGCCGAGATCGGCCTTGAGGCGGAAGCTCTGTTGGTTTCTCCTGTTGGCGCGGCGCAGGCGCTGGATCTTTCAATCATTCACGATCAGCCAGCGCGGGCGGCGGCTTTTTAACACGACTTACACGATGCCTATTTTTACGATTCTCTCGTTTATCTTTTTCACCGGCCTTGTGGGATTTCTCACGTGGCGGATCACCCGCGGCAAGGGCGACCACACGGCGAATGGCTACTTCCTTGCGGGCCGTTCACTGACCGGCAGTTTCATCGCGGGATCGTTGTTGCTGACCAATCTTTCGACCGAGCAGCTGGTCGGGCTCAACGGGGCGGCCTTTACCGACGGTATCTGCGTGATGGCCTGGGAAGTCATCGCGGGCATGTCGCTCGTCTTTATGGCGCTCTATTTTCTGCCGCGATATCTCCGCAGCGGGATCGCCACGGTGCCGCAATTTCTGGCCGAGCGGTATGATGGAACGACGCGCACGATCACGAGCCTGATCTTCATCGTTGCCTACGCCGGGATTCTGCTGCCGATCATCCTCTACACCGGCGCGACGGGCCTGGCCGGCATTCTCGATTTGAATTCGCTCACGGGCATTGAGTCCGACTCCGCGATTCTTTGGGTGACGGTTTGGCTGATTGGAATTATTGGATCGATCTACGCGATTTTTGGCGGGCTGAGATCGGTCGCGGTGTCGGACACATTGAACGGCATCGGGCTGTTGATCGGCGGCGTGGCGATCGCGTGGTTTGGGCTCAATGCGGTCAACAGCGATGGGGTCTTCGCGGCGCTGAGTGAGATGAAGTCGGCCCATCCGGAAAAATTTAATTCAATTGGCGGCCCGGATCAATCGGTTCCCTTTTCGACGCTGTTCACCGGGGTGCTATTGTTGAATCTGTTTTACTGGTGCACGAATCAGCAGATCATTCAGCGGACGTTTGGGGCGAGCAATTTGAAGGAGGGGCAGAAGGGCGTGCTCATCGCGGGCGTGTTCAAGATCCTGGCTCCGCTGATTCTCGTGCTGCCGGGCGTGATGGCTTTCACGATGTTTGGGCAAATGTCCGTGGACGGATCGAAAATGGTTCTCAAGGACGCGATCACCGAGGCCGACGAGATCGCCGTGGTCGGAACCATGGAGGGCGAGCAAAAGCTGACGACCTTGTATGGGAAGGAGGCGATTGCCACCCTAGGCGTGGCGGACCCCGGCGCGGGTCGAATGAAGGAAGGCTACAGCGTGCTGTCGGATGGAAAGTCGTTTCATGTGGAGCGGGTCCTGGCGCCCGGCGCCGCGGTGTTGGCTGGCGAGGACGGGGCGAATTTTTATGTCGAGAAGGCCGATCTGGAAGGGAAACTTTATCCGAGGATTGCCGACAAGAGTTATGGCGCGCTCGTGCGGGCGGTCTTGCCTGAATGGCTGGCCGGCTTTTTCGCGGCGGTGATGATCGGGGCGATTCTGAGCTCGTTCAATTCGGCGCTCAATAGCACGGCCACGCTCTTCAGCCTCGGGGTTTACAAGCATCTGGTGAAGCACGATGACGCCAGCGACGCGCAGGTGATCAAGGTGGGTAAGATCTTTGGCGGCGGCATCGCGATCCTGGCGATGGTGGTCGCGCCGTTGCTGGCGGGGCAGGACAGCATCTTTGGCTATCTCCAGAAGATGAACGGGCTTTATTTCATTCCGATTTTTGCGGTGGTCCTGATGGGGCTGTGGAATCGGCGCACGCCGGCGGCGGCGGCGAACATCGCGCTCGTCGTGGGGTTTGCAACCATCGCGCTCGGCTATTTTGTTCCCACCCTGAGCGCCAGGGTGGATGCCATGAACGGTTTCCATTTTCTCGGCGCGGTGTTTGGCGGGCTGATGTTGTTCATGTTTGTGTTCAGCAGGTTGAAGCCGACGGCGACGCCGTGGGAGCACAAGCATTCGGGCGATGTGGATCTGACGCCGTGGAAGTGGGCCAGGCCGGTGGGCTTCGGGCTGATCGCGGTGGTGTTGCTGATGTATGTTCTGTTGGCGGATACGTCGGTTATTTGACGGCCCTAAATTGCAAACGCGAAGCTTGAATTTCGACCAATCAAACAGTGGGGACGCGTCGTCCAACGGTCCTCGGAAAATGAATTGAAGATGAAGATATTTATTACGGGCGGAGCAGGGTATGTGGGAAGCGCAACGTGTGAGCGGCTGATAGCGGCCGGTCATTCAGTCGTGGTGTTCGACAATTTGCAACAGGGGCATCGCCAGGCGATTCCCGGGGAGGCGGTATTCGTCGAGGGCGACTTGAATTCACCGGCGGCGATTCATGCCGCGCTGGATACGCATCGTCCCGACGGGGTCATGCACTTCGCGGCCAATTCCCTGGTGGGGGAGTCGATGGAGAAGCCCATGAAATATCTGGGCGAAAACGTCTCGAACGCCGCCAATCTGCTGAGCGCCATGATCGAATGCGGGGTTAAGAGGTTCATCCTGTCCTCGACGGCCAATCTTTTTGCCGAGCCGGAGACAATTCCCATTTCCGAAACCGAGCGCATCGTTCCGGGCAGCGCCTATGGCGAGTCGAAGTACCTGATCGAACGCATGCTGCCCTGGCTGGAACAGACGAAGGGAATGCGCTACGCCTGTCTTCGTTACTTCAATGCCGCCGGCGCCACCGAGACGCGCGGCGAGGATCACGACCCCGAAACGCATCTGATCCCGCTGGTGCTTCAGGTGGCGCTCGGGCAACGGGAGCAGATCAAAGTCTTTGGCTCGGACTGGGAAACGCCGGACGGAACTTGTGTCCGCGACTACGTGCATATTTCCGATCTGGCTTCGGCGCATTTGAAGGCTTTGGAGGCGCTGGATGAGCGTTCACGAATTTACAATCTGGGCAATGGACAAGGGTTTTCCGTGCTGGAAGTGATCGAAGCGGTGCGGCGAATTACGGGCCACGCCATTCCCTGTGAAATGGTTGAGCGCCGCGCTGGCGATGTCGCGCGGCTCGTCGCCGACAGCGCCGCGATCAAGCGCGATCTCGGCTGGCAGCCGGAATTTCCCGACCTCGATTCCATCGTGGCCTCGGCGTGGAAGTGGCATCAGGTCCATCCTGAGGGATACGGCGATTGAATAAGACGGAATCACTCGGTTCCAAGTCATGACGGGCGGTTCTGCAACTTCCCGGGGATCTTTGTTCAAAGCCATTGGTGTTCCTCCGCGTCCCTCCCGCCTCGGCCGTGTATCCTTCCCTTTTTCTCGCTGCTGCGGCGACGATTCTGTCTGGCGCGGTCGGCGTCGACGGCGCGACGATTGTCGTTCGCCCCTTTCTTCTTTCCCGGGAGAGACTCGCTGGCTACGTTCCAGCTAATGCCGAATAACCAAAGTCTCGCCAGTCAAACATTCGAGAATTTATCTGACCGAGTCATCCTCTTCCTGCCCAAGCTGGTTCTGGCGATCGTCATTTTTTTTGCGGCGCTTTACCTGGCCAGGCTGACCGCGAGGCTGGTTAAGCGCGCTCTGGAGTTGCGTAAGGTCGACCCAGAATTAACCCTGTTATTGAGCCGTGTTTCCCGGTGGACGGTCATCATTTTCGGACTGGTGATCGCCCTGCAACAGGTCGATTTCAATGTGGGGAGTTTTGTGACCGGGCTGGGGATAGTTGGTTTCACATTGGGATTTGCCTTTCAGGATATCGCCAAGAATTTTATTGCCGGCGTGCTCCTGCTCATCCAACAGCCTTTTGATATCGGCGACTCCATTGAGGTAAGCGGTATTGGAGGCGACGTCACCGATCTGGAGGTTCGTTCCACCACCCTTCGCACTTGGGACGGCAGGCATGTGCTCATTCCCAATGCCGAGGTGTATACCAGTCAAATTACAAACTACAGCCGCAGTCCCAAACGCCGACTGCAATTGGAAATTGGCGTCGCCTATGACTCCGATCTGGAGCACGTGACGACTGTTTTGACGCAGGCGCTCAAGCGTGTTGAAGGGATTATCCAGGATGACCCGGCTCCGGCGGTGGTTTGCGAATCGTTCGGCGAAAGTTCCGTTAAGGCATCCATCTACTATTGGGTGGACACAACTAAGAACGACCTTTGGGCCGTCAAGGACCGCGCGGTCAAGACGATGAAAACAGCGCTGGAACAAGGCGGCGTCATTGTGCCTTTTCCCACGCGCACAGTGCTGTTGAGCAAGGAGGCCTGAAAGCCGCGACTTCCTGCATCCGGAGCCTCGGGAAGGAGAGGGGAATCGTCATTCTTTTCCCGGCGGCTTCGGACGCGTGCAAGCTGTGTCTGAACTTTTCCATTTCATGAAGATCGTTTGTCCGGAGTATTGGCGAAACTGGAATTTCCGGCCATATTCCCGCAAGCACAAACCATGAAAAAAGCATCGATCTTTTTGTTACTATGCCTCTCGTTGGCGTGTTCATCCGTCGCGCAGGACAGGCCCAACGTCCTGCTCATTTTGGTCGACGATCTGAAGCCCGCGCTGGGCTGTTATGGAGATGCTGCGGCGAAGACGCCTAATCTGGACGCGCTCGCCGCGCGGGGCATGCGATTCGATCTCGCGTATTGTAATCAGGCTGTGTGTGCGCCCTCGCGATTCACACTGATGCTGGGCTCGCATTCGACTTCGACCGGGCTTTATGGATTGGGAAATCGCCTTCGCGACAGCCTGCCCAATGCGGTGACGATGCCGCAGCATTTTGCGAAGCACGGTTATCGAACGGAGTCGTTGGGCAAGGTGTTTCACATTGGCCACGGCAACGAGGGAGATCCGAAGTCGTTTGCCGCGCCGCATTTCAAGGAGAAGGTGATTGAGTATGTCGATCCGGCGAGCACGCAGGGCGGCAAGCTGACCAGGGAGGAGGCGTTCTTTACCAACCAACGGCTGGGCGAAGTGAATTCACTGCCGCGCGGCGCCGCCTTTGAAAGCCCGGATGTCGAAGACGACGCCTATGCGGACGGTCGCGTTGCGAACGAGACGATCGCGCGGCTTCGCGCCGCCAAAGCACGGCGTCAGAAAGACGGGACGCCTTTCTTCATTGCGGCGGGATTTGCCCGTCCGCATCTGCCATTTTCCGCGCCCAAGAAATATTGGGACATGCATGATCCGGCGACGCTTCCGCAGCCGGAATACGAGGATCATCCGGCAGGTTCGCCCACGGTCGCGCACAAGCGGAGCGGGGAGATTCGGAATTACTTTCCCGTGCCGGACAAGGGCGATCCGGCGTCGATATCCGATGAGGTGAAGCATCAATTGATTCACGGCTACTACGCGAGCACGAGCTATGTCGACGCGCAGGTAGGCAAGGTGATTGACGCATTGGATCAGCTCCAGCTCGCGGACGATACGATCGTTGTTCTTTGGGGCGATCATGGATTTCACCTTGGCGATCTGGGCGTCTGGACCAAACACACCAACTACGAGCAGGCAAATCGCATTCCGATTTTCATTGCGGCTCCGGGCGTGACGAAGCGTGGAAGCTCCACAAAGCAACTCGCTGAAAGCGTGGATATTTTTCCGACCCTCGCGGAGCTTGCCGGACTGCCCGCGCCGAAAGGGCCGCAATCGATCGACGGCGTCAGCCTGGTTCCGGTGTTGAGGGATTCGTCAGCGAGAGTGCGCGATCATGCCTACCACGCGTATCCGAAGGGCAAGCTGGGGCGCGCTATTCGGACGGAGCGTTATCGAATGGTCGAGTGGCGCAATCCCGGCGAGTCCGCGAGCGCCGCGCAGTACGAGCTATACGATTACGAGGACGATCCGCTCGAAACGCGAAATCACGCGGCGGCGAAGCCAGAAATCGTGAAGCGGCTTGCCGCGACGTTGGCGGCTTATCCGGAGGCGAAGGCGAAAGGCGGGAAGCGTCGCAAGTCGGTTCAAGCCGCGGTTTCGAACACGCCGAGAATCGCGAAGCAGGAGCTTAAGATCGTTGTCGAGGTGAATGCGAGGAAGGTGGCGCCGCAGGGCGTGGTGTTGGCGCAGGGCGGGCGGGAGCACGGCTACGCGCTTCACTTTGTCGATGGCTGTGCGGCGTTCGATGTGCGGGTCAACGGGAAGGTGACCCGGATCATTGGCAAGCAGTCGCTGAGTCGCGCGATTCGTCTCGAAGCGTCGCTCGATCGCAAGACGATGTCGTTCAAGGTCAACGGCGAGTTGGTCGGCTCGGTGAAATCACCGGGCCTGATTCCGGCGCAGCCGAAGGACGATTTGTCAGTCGGCGAGGACACCGATTCGGCCGCGGGCAATTACGCCGCGCCCAATCCGTTCAATGGCACGGTCATCTCGACGCGTGTGGATGCTGGTGGTAAGGCGCCCGCCGTAGCCGAGCCCATGCGGCGCAAGGAAATACGGGCCGGCTTGAAATCTCACGATCGCGCGTTGTTTGTGTTGAAGGACTGGATTCGCGATCCCTACATCGTCCTCGGACCGGACGACTATTACTACCTGACAGGAACGACTCCGGTTTCCGGTGATTCGCGCGAGCAGAACGATCCGTATAACACGGGCCTTGGAAAGGAATCGATCGTCGGTTGGCAGGCCCGCGTGTGGCGCAGCAAAGACCTCGCCGTGTGGGAGAATCTTGGCGCGCCCTTTTCACTGAAGGATGGGGTCTGGTTCAAGAGCAAGCCGGAACGCTTCGATGAGGTGGAAATTAAACAGTGGCGGCTTTGGGCTCCGGAGCTGCATTGGCTGGGAGACAAGTGGGCATTGGTTCACACCAGTCCGTCGCCGGTTAAAGGAGCGAACCTTTCGTTGACGGTCGGGCGCGAGGTCAGTGGTCCGTGGGCAAACCCAATGGGCGCGAAGATCCAGCGACGTCACGATCCCTCCCTGTTCAAGGACGACGATGGAACGTGGTGGTTGATCTGGGGCGCGACATCGATCGCGCCGTTGAAGCCGGGCTTCGGTGACTTTGCTTCGAAGCCGGTCGAGATTGGCCCCTCGGGCGCCACGGCGGCGATGGGGCACGAAGGCTGCCTGATTCAGAAAATCCACGGCAAGTATGTGCTCTTTGGCACGGGCTGGTCGACGGGCGGAATGCGCCGCGGCAGCTACAATCTTTACTACGCGGTCGCCGACAAGATCACCGGTCCCTACAGCGAGCGGAAATTTGCCGGGCGTTTTCTTGGGCACGGCACGCCGTTCACGGACAAGCAGGGACGCTGGTGGTGTACGGCGTTTTACAATGCCAACGTGCCGCCGGTGAGCCGCGAGGGAATTCAAACACGCGACATTGGCGACACCGCGAAAACGATCAACCAACGCGGCACGACGCTCGTCCCGATGGACGTGCGATTGTTGGACGACGGTGAACTTCACATCCGCGCCAAGGATCCCGACTATGCGAACCCCGGTCCGGACGAGGCACAGAAATTTCCCCATTAGTTCCCGCGACTCCCTTTCTGCCATGAAGAAAACACTGTTCCTGCTCGCAGCGTTTGTTTGGTCGGCCTTGCTCGCCCACGCGGCGGAGTCGCCCCTCAACGAGGGGGCTTTGCCGGCGGGGCAGTTCGTCAATCCGATCGCTGAGGGCGCGGATCCGTGGGTGGTTCGTGATCCCAAGTTAGGTCGTTACCTGTGGCGCCTGTCCGAGCGCATGGACAAAGCACAAGAAACCGGTTTTCACCGGAAACGCGACGACCTATGGGGTCGGTCATTCCTGCATCGTCGAAACCCTCCGTGGCTCGGCGTGGTGGCATGTGTTTCACGCCAAGCGCGACCGTCGTCCCGGTTGGCGGCGCGGCATCTTCGCGCAGCCAATGCATTTCAGTGAGGACGGGGCGCCGATCCTGGGCCAACCCGTCGCGCCGGGGAGTCCATTGGATCTTCCTTACCCCGAGGAATCGACCGTCAAGTTTCTGTCGTTGAACACGCGGCTGAGGTCGGCATCCGATCGACACCCCTTCGGCTGCTACGGACATCACCAATTCATCAAATGGAGGGCCGACGGAGTGCATCTGGGCGTAGCTCCAGATCGGCCTATCAACGCCTATCGCAGCGGAGAAAAGTTGATGCTCGATGGCTCCGCTTCGGCCGACTTGATCGCTGAAGTTTTGATCGATTTTCTCGGAAATGCTCAGGCGCGCGACGCGGGCATCTTGTTTCGGAAGACCGGGCTCTCGGTTGGTTACGACGCCCACCGCGGCTATTTCGCTGGAGTGATTCCGAAAACCGGGCTCGTGATTTTGGGGAAAACCAACGGTCGCGCCTGGAAGGAAATCGCGCGAGCGAAGGCGACCATCGATTCGAGTCAATCTCAGCGACTGCGGGTCGAGGCAAAGGGCGAGACGATTGTCGTCCTGCTGAACGGCAGCGAGAAGATTGAGGCCTCGGACAGCGACTATTCAACCGGTGCAGTTGGCTTGCGAGTCGTGGACACGCACGCGGTCTTCTCGGATTTCAAGTTCGAAGCGAATCCGAATGTGATTCTTCCACTTCCCGCAAAATAGCCATGAGCCACAAGCTGATTCCCTCCGTTTGCATCGACGCCGTGTTCGAAGGCAAGTCCTTTGCTGATGCCTGCGCCGCTGTCAAAAACGCCGGCATCCCCGGCATCGAATTCTGGGGCTGGTGGGACAAGGATCTGGACGCGCTGCAAGCGGCTCAGTCTGCGAACGGCTTGGAGATCTCCGCCTGTTGCACGAAGTTTATCAGTCTCGTCGATCCGGGGGCGCGCGGAGATTACCTTCAGGCTTTGACTGACTCCATCGCTGCCGCGAAGCGCCTTGGAACGACCACCTTGATCTCGCAGGTCGGGGACTTTCGTGAAGGCATCCCGCGCGAGGAGCAACGTCAGTCGCTGGTCGACGGTCTTCGCGAAGCGGCGCCAAGGCTGGAGGCTGCGGGTGTCACGCTGGTCATCGAACCGCTCAACGAACTCGTCGATCATGCCGGCTATTTTCTGATTCGCAGCGACGAGGCCTTTGGGATTGTCGATGAGGTCGGCAGTTCGAATGTGAAGGTGGTCTTCGACATTTACCATCAGCAGATCAGCGAGGGGCAGCTGATCCGAAACATCGTTTCAAACATCGACAAGATCGGACATTTCCACGCTGCGGGAAATCCGGGACGTCATGAGCTTCAACGCGGTGAGATCAATTACCCGCAGGTGTTCGCGGCGATTCAGGAAACAGATTTTGAAGGGTATGTCGGTCTGGAGTATTGGCCGGCGGACAGCGATCCGATTAATGCGCTTCGAGAAGTGGGGCGATGGCTGGCCCACGGTTGAATGCGCTTACTGGCGTTTTTTGAGAAACAACCACGGAAGACACTGAATACACGGAAAGAAATTCAAAAGGCGCCGATAGGGATATTTCAACTGGCGATCGCGCGTCAGGTTAACTGGAAATGCGCCAAAGAATCCTGGAAATTCATGGCAAATAGCGTCAGCGATCCAAAAAGTTTGTAGCATCTCGACGTAAGTCGGATCCGTTATTCGATTTGAGCGGACTCACGTCCGCTGCTACGAGTCGTTTGGCGTCTTCGGGGGGAGGGTCAGTGGTGGCTCTATTTGGCATCAATCCAACGGAGATTCTGGAATGCGGGTTTGGCTCCCTGCCATGGGCCGCCGAGCTTTCGTGATTTCCTATCGGCGCCGCGGCGGTTGGAGCGAAGTGTTTCTGCGGCGAGGAGCCTCAGTTCCATGGAGCCGTCCCAGTTCGCAAGGGATCTGCCTTCGGCATCTTTGAAATCGGCCGGCGTCAGCATGATCTCCTGCCATGCGTTGTCGCCAATGAGTATGATTTGGTTGGCGAACCCATCGACTCCAATGACCATCTTATTGCGTTTCTCCGATCGGACTCTTAGGGCGAGTCTGGCGCCTTTGGGCGCTTGCCATTGTTCGTCGTAGATCTTGTGGGTGCGCCGGCCCCATTCCTCGGCCCGGTAGGTGAACCACTCTTTTTCCCAACCAGGCTCAAATGTCTCGATGATCGTGGACGGCTTCAGTGTGGCTTTGACTGTGGCGGCTTTGAGCTGGGCGGGCGTTGCGGCGCGCATTGGGGAGGAAAGGTTGAATGTCTTCGCGGTGTAGGCGCGGTAGTAGTAGCCGGCGCCCGTCACCGGCGAGTTCAGCGGATAGCTGACATTGGCGTAGACCCAGAGCGGTTTGTCCGTGGAGGTCAGGGGAAGCGACGCTGTCCACTTGCCGCCGTTTCTGACGGTAGATGCGTGACGCCAGTGGCGATTCATCGTGTTGCCGTGGTTGTTCTTTTCACCCGCAAGTTGGCCATGCTGAGTATAGAAGACATCGACGCTGAGGATGGGTTTCGCTGAATCCGGACTGACCAAAACAATGGGAATGCCATTCACGGTTTTCAGGTTCAGTTCCAAGCCGGGAGTCTTGGGGTGGCTGAACGATCCTTTCAAATGCTCGTCGAACCACAGCAGGCTGGCGACTTCGTATTCGGCGGTGTCCTGATGATTGTGATGCGGTGAACAGGTGACGCGCCAGTCGTCGCTCTGGATTTCGGCGGTTGCGGTTTGCAGGTCATCAATGCGGCCGTGGAAATCGTTGGCGGGACTGAGGAAAATGATCGGGCAGGTAATGTGAGGGAGATTCACGCTGTCAGCGACCGTGGTGAGATAAAGCGGGTAGGACGAATCGCGATCGCTGAACCCACCGCACGAAGGAGCGGCGGCCTTGACCCGATCGTCCGCCGCGGTGGTCAGGACGGTGAGCTTGCCGCCCATGGAGTGCCCGTAGACGCCCAGTTTGTCGGCAGCGACCTCAGGTTGACGTTCCAGAAAAGTCAGGGCCCGTCGCGCTCCCAGCGCGCAAAGAAACCACGGGTTGTTCCGCGGGGAGTCCACTGCGTCCAACGTCCAGGAAGCCGGCGAGACTTTTTGAAAGGCGTTCTTGGGATTGCGGCAAGGCGCATGATAGGCGTCGAGCGCGCCCCAGTCCGTGATGATCCTGTAGCCGGGATCGTCGGTCTTGTTGTCCCAGAAGAGTTTCACTGTCTGCGGATTGGCCCGGTAGTGGGGCGATGAGATCCGGCCGGCCCAGGAAATGGAAATCGTGGCATAACCGCGTTTGGCGTTCAGCAGCGGCGCCTGGTGATCGGCGTATTGTCCGCCGCCGTGAATCTGCACGAGCCCCGGGAGTTTGGATCCACCTTTGGGATAGCCATAGACCGCAGCCATCATTGCCTTTTGCCCCTTGAACACGCCGATCCGATAGCGAAGAACTTTCAGGACGACGCCGTCCTCCTCCCACTCTTTGAGGATCTCGACGTCGAGCGGTTCAGCTCGCGGATCAAATCCTTGCCACATGGTTTCGAATGTTTCTGGGGCCACGCCGTTCTTCAGGGGTGGCAGAGTTTCTTCGGCTGCGAACGAGGGGGCGCCGCCGAGCAGGGCAAGCAGCGCCGCGAGGGACATCGTTTTTCGGATCATTGTGTTCAAAGGTCTGTGTGCTAAATCGTTGGCGGGGCAGTATTGTATCTACTGCTTCGACACTCCAGTTATTCGTGCCTGTTGTTGGCGTCGTAGTTCGAACGACACAGCCCCATGAGGAGGACGCTTGCGAATTATCCTGTGAATTGACAGAATTCTCGTTCCAATTACAGCCTGACCATCAGCATGAAATCTAGAACACCGCTACTACTCGTCGCGCTCGCCACTGTGCTCGTCGCCGGCTCTTTGTCGGCGGCGGAATTTGAATCCATCTTTGACGGCAAGACGCTGAAGGGATGGAAGTCGCCAGTTATGAAATACTGGTCTGTCCAGGACGGCGCGATCACGGCGGAGTCGACGCCGGAGAATCCCTGCAAGTCAAATCAGTTCATAGTCTGGCAGGGCGGGGATGTGGCCGATTTTGAATTGAAGCTGAAGTTTCGTGTGAAGGGAAACGGCTGCAACTCGGGCGTGCAGTTCCGCAGCATCATCAAACCAAGCGGATTGGCGCAGGGCTATCAGGCGGACATTTATCAGAGCGGGCCGTATCTGGGCGGGGTCTGCGATGAGATGCACTCGCGTAAGGGCAAGGAACTGCTGACTGCCAACGGGCAGAAGACGGTGATCGACGCGGCGGGCAAACGCACGGCCACCAGCCTCAAGGCGAAGGCGACCATGAAGCCGTGGAGCGAATGGAACGACTACCACATCGTGGCCAAGGGCCAGCATATCGTTCTCACGATCAACGGCGTGAAATGCTCCGAACTGATCGACCGGGAGGAAGGCCACTTCGACCTCA
>JBLHKZ010000110.1:0-17067 GCA_047618185.1 Limisphaerales bacterium | reverse complement strand
CAGCGAGCCAAAGAAAATAACGATATCCAGAGTGGACAGCAATTGACCTGAAGTTTCCATAAGCGGCAATTCCGAGATGATCGCGGAAGAGACTGGGGATCGGGCCAAATCGGGTCAACGTTGTTCTGTATCCCACGAAACCTTCGCTTCAGGATCGATCTCCTTCAGTGTTTCTCTGGCCTGACGACGGATGAAGCCGGTTTTCGACTCGCAGGCGATGCGGATTTGCGGAAGGGCGGCGCGGGCCGCCGGTCCCATACTTCCCAGGAGGCGAAGCGCCGACGGCTCGAACGGTTGGCCGACGTTCAACATCGCTGCCAGAGCAGGAATTGTATTCGTCGCCAATTCAGGCGCGATGATCGCTATTGTCTCAGCCGCCTTGATCTTGGCGTAACGATCGCCGCCGTTGACACATTTCATCAACTCGGGAGCCGCCACCCGGGCCGACTCGCCAAAAAAACGCAATACCGCCGCGGAAGTCCCCTGAATGCTCGCAACCGGATCACCCAGAGCCTTTTGCAACACCGGAACCACTACCTCGGCCTCCGCGCCAATCAATCCAAGCGCGAGCAAGGCGGGCTGGCGCACCCTGGGGTTAGCGTCCTCCGCGTAGTTGACCAATTCCGGAATCGCGGACTTCGCCCGCGGACCCAATGCTTCAAAGCCAATCGCGGCGCAGTAGCGGCGCTCGTCTTTGGAATCAAAGTTAAATTTGACGAGCGACTGTTTCGCGACCAACGCCTTCGCCCAGGACTCAAACCGTGATTCAGGTTTAAGCATTTTCACCATCATCGGAATCGCGTCTTCACCCATTTCCCGAATGGCATTTTTTGCGCAAGCCCTGTCGTCCTCCAATGGATTCGGAGAAGCGCCAGAAAAGTCGATGTACAGATCGTCCAACCATTCGCTCAGCGCTCTCCCCTCATAAACGGGCTCCCGAGGACTCCAGCCAAACCACACCGCTGCCAGGAGCAGGAATACGGACAATGCAATAAGGAGGGATCGGCGGCGCGCCTTCATTGCCAGCACTATGACGGTGACGGTCACATTGCCGCAAACAAGGAATTCGGCCGGCACGAGGCGGCCAACAAGATTCGAGACCGATAATTGAGGATGGTACGCGAGAAAGGACTTGAACCTTCACTCCCGAGGGAACCAGAACCTAAATCTGGCGCGTCTGCCAATTCCGCCACTCGCGCATCCGGCCGCTAACTTGGCGCTCAATGGCCCGGCGCTCAAGCTCGGAATTCCTGGAGGATCACCGGATAATTCGAGAACATAGTCCTCTTTTTCAGCTTCACTAAAATCATTGAATGACTTTGTGTCTGGCGCTTTTTTTCCTGCCATTTTCGAGGCCGAATCTGGATTTCCGCCCTAGCAGTCTGTCGGACCTAACCTTATGCATAGTTGTAAGCTGTTTATATACAACAACTTAAGCTTTAGAGACAAATTGTCTTAGCGTTGATTATCAACGACTTACACGCTAAGTCCGACAGGCTGCTAGACCTGAAGGGCTATGGCAGCGCTATGGTTGGAGTCGGAAATCTGATTGAGGCATTGAACGATCGATTCGGGGCAAGCAGTGGCGGAGAATGCCGTTTTCGGGCTGTTTTTGTGGCTTTGAGGTCTTCAATGCACTTGATCGGACGCTCACGCGGACTTTAATAAGGCAAATCTGTAAGACCCTTATTAAAAAAATCGTTTTATTTTTTAATAAAAAACACAGAATAGCCGCCACGTTAAAGTCGGTTTGAACAATGCGAGCAGGACGATACATCAAGCAAAAGTCCGGCTATCGGGCCTTTATTCCGGCGCCATTGCCGCCCGATCCGCCCCTGCGGATCGATGCGGTCACGACAAAGCTCCTTTCCGACGCGGACCGAGCCCTAGGCCGGCTGGACGGCGTGGCCACCGTGCTGCCCAATCCGGATCTGTTCGTGGCCATGTATGTGCGTCAGGAAGCCGTCCTCAGCTCTCAGATCGAGGGCACGCAAAGCACGTTGGAAGACGTGCTGGACTACGAGGCCGGCGGTCAGGTCGACAACAAACCCAGGGATGTCGAGGAAGTCGTGAATTACGTTGGCGCGATCAACCATGGATTGGCCCGCCTGCCGGAACTGCCTCTGTCCTTGCGGCTGATTCGCGAAGTGCACGAAAAGTTGATGACCGGCGTGCGAGGCCAGGAACGGCAACCGGGAGAGTTTCGACGTTCTCAGAACTGGATCGGACCGCAGGGCTGCACATTGAACGATGCGGAGTTTATCCCGCCTCCCCCGGAGGACATGAACGACGCGCTGGGCGACTTTGAGAAGTTCCTGCACAAGCGGGATTCCATGCCGGAATTGATCCATTGCGCCCTTGCGCACGCACAGTTCGAGACCATCCACCCGTTCCTCGACGGCAATGGCCGGGTCGGACGCTTGCTGATCACGCTGCTGTTGTGCGAACGGAAGATTCTCTCGCGTCCTCTTCTCTATTTGAGCCACTACTTCAAAGCGCATCGCGCCCAGTATTACGACCGATTGACAGCCATAAGAAACGACGGCGATTGGGAAGGTTGGCTGGCGTTCTTCCTGAAGGGTGTTTGCGACGTGAGCCTCGGCGCGACGGACACAGCGAAAGCCATTCTGAAACTACAGCAGGGACATCGCGAACTGGCATCATCGATCCGCGGAAACACCGGAAACAGTCTGACGCTCCTCGAGAGCCTCTACACACGGCCCGTAATCAACGTCCGGTTTGCGGAACAGCTCCTCAATTGCAGCTACCCGACGGCGAACAATCTCCTGGATGCGTTGACGGAGAAGGGGATTCTCCGCGAGATCACGGGAGCGAAGCGGAATCGACGGTGGCGCTACGACCAATACATGGAGCTTTTTCAACGGCAGGCGCTGCGCGGACTGCCAGAGAGCGACAGCGACGGGCGGGCCACCCAGCAGACAAACACATCATGAATCCTTTCGCATCCTGTCTTCAACGCGTTGACGAAGGAAGGCGGTTTGGGGCTTTGCTCGATACAGCGTTGGATCCGGCTGAGGATCCAGCCTTTGATGCGATTGCCCAGCTTAATCAGAGTAGCTCGGGATGAATTGAATTATAGGCGGTAAGAAACGACGCCCCACATCGAATAGCGATGCCGAGTTGTGACACTTTTGGCCCTTGCTCAATCCTCCAATGAAATCAGAGTGATCGGACTTTCACTCAATAAAAACTGGATTTTCAGTGTGTCGTGAATCGCAAAGGATTCTCCTGAAATCGCGAATTTCCGAAACCTAAATCTGGCGCGTCTGCCAATTCCGCCACTCGCGCATCCGGCCGCTAACTTGGCGCCCAATGCCCCTTCGCTCAAGTTCAGAATTTGATCCAAAAGACCTGGCCGCTCTTGAAGACAGGATCGCCCCGGACGCCGACCTGGCGCGAATCCCAGTAAAATGCTTTGTCGGTCACTTTTTTTTGCGAAGCAACGACACAAGGAGAGGGCGGATTGATAATGGCATCGACACATTCCTCAGTTCAAGGCGACGGCGGCTTTTCCAGGGTCGTGCATGACTAATACGGGTCGAATACGGGTCGTCCATTAGAGCCGACGATTTATCAACGGCTGGACGTTAAGCCGCCTGGCTGACTGGCTGGCTTCATCGATTCAAGTGATCTTGTGGGAATAAATGACGATTCACGTCATACGGGGCCATGCCATTAGGGTGCGTCTCAACAACAACCCTTTGATGAACGACTCCCTGAACCTCATCCCATTTATTCGACCATGAAACACTTCATTCTCCTGCTTCTGACCGTTGTTCTCGCAGTTCCCGCCATCGCTCAACCGCATCGAGATCGGCATCGAACGTCCTCACATTTTGGACACCGACGGGAGCGCGCAGTTAACAACCACAGCGGGGGCGACTCCTCGAAGGGACTCGCGATAGCTGTGGCGGCCAGCTTGATTCTCCGGTTTCTCACGCGCAAAAAAGAACATCCGAAGAATCACACACTTTCTCGCGGGAAGGCAGCGCCCACGCCCGCGGTTCCCGCGCAGGAGCCTCGAAATCCCATCCAATCGCCCAACGTCCCGGAGACGGGTCTCACGCCGGGACAACGTGAACAGTCAATTCCTCCCAGTTCCGTGCTTATCAGAACCTCCTACAACGGCAATCCGAATATGAGATCTGCCAACAGACTATTTGGACGCTGATTGAAGTGGAGCCTCCACGGCCAACGCCGCGCTTGATCGGAAAAGGAAAAGTGTCACGCAAGCCTAGTTGGAGGTCGATGGAGCGAAACGAGGGGCGTTGGCGAAACTGCGAAAACGAGTGAAATTGATCGGCATCAAAAGCGAGGATTGACGATGTGTCCATTTTGAAAGACATCAGATTCCTCAATTATCGGATCGACCCTTTTCCGAAATCAATCAACTGCTTTGTGTCTGGCACTTTTTCAATCGAACATTCCGAAGAATTGAATTTTCTAAGTCCGACAGGCTGCTAGACTGATTCCAGCGAATGAAACCCATTGACCAAATCCTGAACAAACTGGCTGACCTGATCCAGCAGGGGCGTTTTGTGGAGCTGGAGACGGAGGGGCTGGAGATCAAGCCGGTGCCGGTGGATGGCGGGGAATGGAAAGAGCGGCACAAGAGCGTGAACGCCTTTCTCAACACGCGGGGTGGGATCCTGATCCTCGGCGTGAAGGAAGAGGGCACAGGGGCGGCCCGGCGTTATGTGCTCAGTGGATGGAAGGACCATGCGGAGCCAAATTTGAAGGAGTTTCCGCGCCTTTTCACAGACCGCAAAGGGGTAAAGCAGGACCTCGGCGACTGCTTCCCACAAATGGAGCTGCGCACGCTGCTGGGGGAACGGATCGCCATCGCGTATGTGGACGAGCTGGCGGCGGACCGGAAGTTTGTCTTCCTCAACGGCACGGGCTACCGGCGAATCCTGACCGGCGATCACAAGCTCACGGAACGGGAGGTGGAGGCGCAGGAGGAGTTCAAGGAAGAGGCGGCGCACGCGAAAGAGCTGCAGCCCGTGCCAGACATGACGGAGGCAGACCTGGACCTGACGAAGCTGAACCAGTTCATCTTCCACTTGAACCAACCGCAGGCCATCGAGACCCTGAAGCCGGATCTGGACTCGGCGCGGGCCTTTTTGGAACGACGGTGCTTCCTCAAGGACGGTGCGGTGACGATCCTGGGAGCGCTGGTGTGCGGTAATCATCCAGGGGACCGGCTGGGCTTTCGCAGCCACGTGCATGGCTATGTGGACGTGCCCAACCAGATCGCCCAGGACAAGCAGGACTTCGTGGACAACGTGTTGCAGTTGATGGAATCGAGCCTGGGCTACCTGCTGCGAAACATCCAGGTGGGCATCAGCGCGGAGGGTGGGGGCAAGGCCGTGCCGCAATACCCGGAGGAGGTGCTGCGCGAGACGGTGAACAATGCGCTGGCGCACCGTGACTATTCGGTGGACAAGCAGGTGATCATCGCGATCAAGCCGGGCGTGCATATTGCGATCCGAAACCCGGGGCGGTTCCGCCGGAACCTGATCATTGAGGATGGGGAGGCGGAGATCCCTGTGCGGCGCATCCTGCCGGAGGCAAAGCCGCGCAATCCGAAGCTGGCGGACGTGCTGCGGGTGTATCGCAAGTGGGAGGGGCGCGGCATCGGCATGGCAACGCTGGTGAATCTGTGCCTGGAGAATCGCATCGATCTGCCCTACTACCGGATTTACACGGAAGAAGTGTGCCTGCACCTGTGCGCCGGCAAGCTGGTGGGGGAACGGATGGATCGGCTATTTCAGTCCTTTGACCGGCACATCGAGGAACGCCTGGAAGGGGCGGCGCTTACCGAGGAACAGAAGCTTGTGCTCGCCTACCTGATCAAATCCGAGCGGGCCAACGAGCAGCTCGGCTACACCATCCTCCTGACGCCGGACAACAACCACTTCGCGGCCCTGCGCGGACTGGAGCAGGCGGGGCTGATCGGCAAGCATGCGCGGAGCACGGCGGCGTATCCCATTTACATCGCCGACCGGGTGCTGGTGCGGCGATCCTACACGCGCGAGCTGCGTGAGTTATTTGGTCAGGCCTTCGACGGGCTTGATGTGACGGCGAAGGGGGTGCTCGGGGTGGTTTACCGCCACAACCAGTTCTGCAAAACCCCGCGGGTCAGCGCAAAGCAGGCGGCCTTTGCCCTGTGGTATGAGCGCGGTGGAGCCGAGGGGGACATCAAGCAGTTTGACACCTTTTACCGCAAGGTGCGCAACACCTTCAACAAGGTGGAGAAAGCCGCCTTCGTCGAAAAAGTGGAAGGGACACGCGGGTATGTCTTACGGAACGATTACAAGGAAACACACTTGCTTTGAGGCTCCAGAAAGGGGTCGGTCCGATAAAAGAAGAATCCAGCGAGACCGACGGACCTGAGCGAAGTCATCAAACCAAAAAAGGATCCACTTCCCGGAAACTCCAAACGTTGTCGGTTTCCGGCAGGTGGCCGAGATCTGGTTCCTTCGGCTTCAGCCACCTGCTTCTTCCTGCGCGATCACGGGTATTTGCCGATGGAGAAGTCATCGACGTGAAAGCGCGCGCCGCGTTCCTGGTTCTTGACGCTGACGAGCATGCTGACCTGTTGGGCGCCTTTCGGGACGATGTAATACAGCAAGAACTGATTCCAGCGGCCGACAGTATCTTCCAGGTTGAAAAACGGTTCGCGAGAAAATGCCGCCTGATTGGTCGCGCGCGATCATGTGCACGCTGTCGGAGCCTTCTCCGGCGTTTCGTTTGTGCCACAGGCTGCACCGCAGGCGGTCGCCTGGTTTCAGTTTGATTCCGCTCGCTTCCTTGATCACCGGGCCGCTCTAGGTTCCCCAAAAGGAGAAGGAGTATTTACCGCCGCGCTACAAATCCGGACCCCTCCCTTTTTCAGGCAGGCTCTGAGGGCCCGCACATGATTCAGATCAGTTTCGTTTCACCCGGGATTGCCACGGGCGGAATCGGCAAATCGCCAAACTCATACTTGGTCAAGCGGAAGTCTTCCTTGGAATTCCACGCCTGTTCCCACGAGACGGTCTTGCCTGTGTAGCCCGCGAGCCGGCCCATGATGGCCATCATGGTGCTCTTGACCATGTAGTCGCCGTTGTTGATTGGATCGCCTTGGCGAATGCTGCGGAAGAGGGCGTCGTGTTCGAGTTGGTAGGGGATGTCTTTCGCGCCATCACGAGCCTGGCTGTAGCGCCAGACCTTTCCGCCAGTCATCGTCTTGCGGCGGAGGTCGGCGATGCCGTCGGCGCCATAGACGAGGTGGGCGGTGTTTTGGTCGGTATCGTTCTGTTGGCGGCAGAAGCTGAAACAGCGCTCGCCGCCGGCGTATTCGTAGCAGACGGCGAAGTGATCGTAGATGTGACCATACCTCGGCTCGGTTCGCGCCTGGCGGCCGGCGAGGGCGAAACAGTTGACGGGGTATTGGTCCCGCATCGCCCAGGCCATCAGGTCGAGGCCGTGGACGTGTTGTTCGACGATGTGATCGCCGGAGAGCCAAGTGTAGTAGTACCAGTTGCGCATCTGGTATTCCATGTCGGACCAGCCGGGTTGGCGCGGATGATTCCACAGGCCGCCGATGTTGTAGTTGGCCTGCATGGTGACGATCTTGCCGATGTCGCCGTCGTGGATCCGTCGTATGGTTTCCTTCATCGCCGGGCTGTAGCGCAGCATCAATCCGGACACGATCGACAGCCCCTTGCGCTTGGCTTCGCGGCAGGTTTCGAGAACTTGACGCGCGCCGACAGCATCGACCGCAATCGGTTTCTCGACGAAGGCGTGTTTGCCGGCGGCGACCACCGCAGCCAGATGCTCCGGACGAAAATGCGGCGGCGTTGCCAGGATCACGACGTCGACATCGCAGGCCAACACGCGGCGATAAGCGTCGAAGCCGATGAAACGCTGTTCGTCATCCACCGCGAATTTGTCTTTGTGCAGCTTCTTGAGCCGATCGGCGGAACTTTCGAGGCGATCCGCAAAGGTGTCCGCCATGGCGACGAGCTTCAGGTTCGGATCCGCGTTGAGCGCGTTGTCGGCCGCGCCCGTGCCGCGTCCACCGCAGCCGATGAGACCGATCTTCAACGTGTCCGATCCGGCGGCATGGACCGCTGGCAGTTGCGAAAGGACCGCCGTGGCGGCGGCGGATTTGAGGATGAATTGCCGGCGATTGTTCTCTTTCATGTTTCAGTCCAGTTTCATGCCGCCGCCAAGCAGGACGGCTTCGTGCACTGCCAGGTCGTGTTGGCTGTCCCAAGCGAGCTTCTTTTCTCCACGAATGACCTTGGCGAATTCGATGAATTCCTCGACGTAGCGATCGGTAGTCTTCGGCAGGGGGACGTCCTGAAACCCTTTCTTGAACCTGCCCCGCGGACGGTCGAGGGCAATGCGCATCTTGGGAGGCTCCAAGGGGTTGATGAATGCCGAACCCAGCTCGCCGGTGACGTTGAAGAATCGGCGGGGAAAACCGAAGGGATCGAGATGATTGCAACGGATGGTCGCGATGGCGTGCGGGTAGTCGTACACCGCCATCTGGTTGTCCGCGAAGCTGTCCTTCTCCGGGTGACTGCGTCGATTGTGAGCAGTGACCTTGTCGGGCTTGCCGAGGACCGTCACCATCGCGTCGATGATGTGGCAGGCGAGTTCGAACATGCCGCCGCCGGAAAACTCGGCGAGCTGTTGGCGCATCCTGTCACCGCCCTTCTTGCCCATCATGGCGCTCAGCTCGGTGATGCGACCCAGCCAACCGTCGCGCGCCATTTGGAACAGGAGTTGGAAGGCCGGATTGTAGCGCAGCATGTAACCCATCTGAATGGTGAGCCCGCGTTGATTGGCCGCGGCATGCAGCGCCCGGCAGGCGCTCATCGAAGGCCCCGCCGGCTTGTCGAGGTGAATGTGTTTGCCGGCCTGGATGCAGCTCATCGCCGTCGGAACGAGATCGCGCACCGCCGTTTCCACCGCCACGACCTGGAGACCTTTCGTGTTGAGCAGCTGTTCCTGCGACAACCACTTGAGGCCGCGCCAGGTCTTGCTGTTCTCCACTGCGCGCTTCCGCTCCTCATCCGGCTCGACAATGCCGACGAGTTCAAAGGTGTCCGGCAGCTTGCGGATCGACGTCATCTTGCCGCCGGCATGTGGATGGAGCGTGCCGATTTGGCCGATGCGGATCTTGGGCGGCTGAGCCGCGCGGGTGAGAACGCAGGGGAAGGCGAGCGCGCTGGCGGCGCCGGCCGAACGCGAAACGAAAGTTCTGCGGGAAATGGCCATGAGTGACAGCGATGTCATATCACGAGGGTCGGGGCAGATCAATTTCCGCGCCGTCCCCGAGGGATTTCTGCTCCCATCCTCCCAGCGGCGAACGGTATTCAACGATGCGCCCAACATGGCCGCGTGATAGCTTGTGTTCTATCCGTAGCTTCAGCAGCGTCTCACGTGCGTCAGGCACTCTCTTGGAGAACGCGAGAAGGTAGGCAACGCGGCTCGCCAAGCCTGCGGGGAGGCCGGCGAATGGGCTCCCGTTGAGCAGAGTTTGCAGTTTGCCGGGATTTGGGACTCTTGTAATCTCGGTGTTCATCCACAACCAATGTGACACGGAGAAATCGGATGGAAAGCGATAAGCTTCGAAGGGTCTTGGAAACCGGGTGGAATTACTACGTGGCAGTGTAGCGTTTGGAGCGTGTGCCACTTTCAAAATCGGGAAATCTGAGCCGAATCGAAGGATGCCTGATTTTGACCGTGAAATGGGTGATTCCGCCTCAATAAAACGCGATGAAATGGCGATTTCCCGAAACCCAAATCTGGCGCGTCTGCCAATTCCGCCACTCGCGCATCCGGCCGCTAACTTGGCGCCCCTGGCCCCTTCGCTCCAAGGGCGAATTTTCTGTCGATGATCCCGGCCGCCCCGAACAGCGCCCGGTTCCCCGTTCTCCGGCTTGGCGGGTATCCTCTAAGGCGCTAGACTCCCCCTCAATTTATGACGACTCCCATTTGGATTGGCATCGGCCTTATCGCCCTTTTCATCATCGGCAAGATCATGATGTCCGTCGGCAAGGTTTTCCTGTGGATCCTGCTGATCGCTGGCATCGGCGTTCTGGGATTCGCCGGAGCCCAGCATATGGGCTGGATTTAGATATGAGGAATCCGCTTTCTTCACGATTCTCAAGGAATCCCGTCGATCGGCTCCCGGCGCCGCCGTTGCAAACGCCCTCCCTCCCTCTTCCGCGGACTGTTCGCGCGAATGTGATTTCGTGAGCGCCCGCAAAAAGTCATCGAAGCGCGTCCTCGTAAAAATGCGGAGGTACGTGGCCGATCACTGGCGGCGTTTCCTCCGCGTCCGCGAACAGCTTCGCTTCAACGAGCCGACCATCCATCTCATGCTGGCGGGAATCGTCGGCGTCATCGGCGGCCTCACCAACTGGATCTTTTATCTGCTGATTGAATCGGTCAAAGGCGTCGTTCACGGGACGACCGGAGATCTGGTGGAGATCGCCAAGGCGTTGGAGCCCTGGCAACGCGGAGTCGTTCCCATGCTCGGCGGACTGGCGGCCGGCCTCGTGCTCTTCTGGGGCGCGAGACTCGTGCGCGACAAGCGAAGCACCAACTTCATGGAGGTCGTCGCAGCCGGCGACGGCAAACTGCCGCTGCGCGTGACTCTCACCAAGGGGCTCTCCTCGCTGCTCAGCATCGGCTCCGGCGCGTCCATTGGCCGTGAAGGCGCGATCACCCAACTCACCGCGATGTTTGCCTCGAAGCTCGGCCAGGTCGCGCATTGGCAGCCCTATCGCCTGCGCCTGCTGGTGGCCTGCGGCGCAGCCGCCGGCATGGCCGCCGCCTACAACGCCCCGATCGCCGGCTCCGTCTTCGCCGCCGCAATCGTCCTGGGTAATTTCTCGATGAATCTGTTTGGACCGCTGGTGTTCTCCGCGGTGATGGCGACCATTGTTTCCCGGCATTTCTTCGGAATCGATCCCTGGTATGTCGTGCCGGCCTACGACTTTACCGAACTGGCGCAGTTGCCGTGGTTCGTCCTGCTGGGCGTCTTTGCCGGGGGTGTCGGAGCGATGTTCCTGCGCATGCTTCACTACACCAGCCTGTGGTTCAAAAAGATGCCCGGCCCCGACTACTTGCGCATCATGGTCGGCGGCCTGCTGGTGGGACTCATCTCCATTTTCTACCCGGAGGTCTGGGGCAACGGCTACGGCGCAACCAATGAAATTCTCGGTGGCAATCTCGCCCTGACCGCCCTGTTGGGCCTCTTCCTCGCCAAGCTGGTGGCCACCTTGTGCTCGGTCGGCAGCGGCACCGTCGGCGGCGTGTTCACACCCACTATTTTCGTTGGCGCGGGCGCCGGCGCCTTCTTCGGAACCTGCCTCCATCAATGGGGTTTCGCAGACAACATACCCACCGCGGTCTTCGCCCTGGTCGGCATGGGCTCGGTGCTGGCGGGCACGCTTCACTCCCCCCTCCTGGCCATGATCATGGCCTTCGAGATCTCCGGGAACTACTCCCTCGTCCCCGCCCTGATGCTCGCCTGCGCCGTCTCCTCCATGATCGCGCGCTCCATCCATCCCGATTCCATCTACACCGAAGCCCTCAGTAGAAAAGGCGTCGACGACGACAGCGAAACCGCATCGGACGGCGCGGCCACGCAACAAAAGGTTGGCGACTTGATGATCGATCCCGTGCCGGCGCTCGCGGAGAACACAACCCTCCAGCAAATCGCCCAACGCTTCCTCACTTCTCCCTACAATTTTCTGCCGGTCGTGGACAAGGAGGACAAACTCGTCGGCATCGTGGCGTTGCAGGATTTGAAGGAGCATCTGAACGCCGCCGGGGAAATCGGCTACCAGGCGATTATCGCGATGGACGTCATGCGCTCCAGCCCGCCCTGCCTGACGCCCAATCTCCGACTCTCGGACGCCCTTCCGACGCTCCTTCAAAGCGAGCAGCGCCGCGTGCCAGTCGTGAACAATCGCCGCGAGAACAAGCTGATCGGCTCGGTCGACAAATCCGAAGCGCTGGGCATTCTCTCGGAAGCCATCGCCCAGGGCAGCTCCGTAAATACCTAGCCCGGATAAATCACAAACTCGAAATCCGAAACAAATCCCAATGAATCAAGGTTCAAAAACTTTAAATCCAACCAGCGGCGCAGCGACAGTCTGTCGGCGCCGAAGAGACGTTTCGGTCATTGGAAATTTCGAAATTGTTTCGGGTTTCGAGTTTCGAGTTTCGAAATTCCCGCATCACTCTTCGTGCTTGTGAAATATGCGGGCTGGCTCGACATGTCGAATTCGTTACTGCAACGCGGACTGACAGCGCTGATCTGCGCTTTCGCGACTTCCATCTCTCTCGCCGAGGAAGGGCGCCCTTTGCGGTTTGAAACCGATGTGCGTCGGGTCCTGAAGGCGCATTGCTGGCAGTGCCACGGCGAAGAGCCGGAATTGAAGGGAAAGCTCGACACTCGATTGGTTCGTTTTCTTCTCAAGGGCGGAAAGTCGGGCGCAGCCATCGTGCCGGGGAATCGATCCGAAAGCCTGCTCTTTGAGAAAGTTTCGAAGGGCGACATGCCGCCCGAAAAAAAGAAGCTCTCATCAGAGGAGATCGAGCTTCTCGGTCGGTGGATTGACCAGGGCGCCAGGACGGTTCGCCCCGAGCCCGCCACCGTCACCGCCGAAGACTCGTTCAGCGACGAAGAAAAGTCGCACTGGGCATTTCAACCCATACGCCGCCCTCCGCTGCCGCCGATCAATCAACCCCATCGCATCGGCGCCCCGATCGACGCCTTTCTGCTCGCGCGCCTCGAAGCCAAAGGGTTGACCTTCGGACCAGAAGCCGGCCGCGAGACCCTGATACGCCGGGTTTACTTTGACCTGTTGGGTCTCCCTCCCACGCCGGACGCAATCAACCAGTTCCGTGCGGACACATCCCCCAACGCCTATGAGCGACTGGTCGACAACCTGTTGGCTTCGCCGGCATACGGAGAACGATGGGCGCGCCATTGGCTCGACATAGCCGGGTATGCGGACAGCGATGGCTACAACGAGAAAGACACTGTCCGTCCGTGGGCCTTTCACTACCGGGACTACGTGATTCGGTCGCTCAACAGTGACAAACCCTGGGATCAGTTCATCGTCGAACAGTTGGCCGGCGATGAGCTTGTATCCCCGCCTCATAAGAAACTGTCGGAACGGGACGCCGAACGCCTGATCGCCACCGGATTTCTGCGCATGGGACCGGATGGCACCGGCTTGGGCGCGTCCAACAACGACGTCGGGCGCAACGCCGTTGTCGCCGAGACGATCAAGATCATGTCCACCTCGCTTCTGGGATTGTCGGTGGGATGCGCCCAATGCCACGAACATCGCTACGACCCGGTCACCCAGGCGGATTACTACCGCCTGCGAGCCTTGATCGAACCGGCTTACGACACCCAGAAGTGGCGGCAACCCAATGCGCGACTGGTGTCCCTATGGTCAGAGCGCGAACAGCTTCAGGCGAAGGCCGTCATCGACGAAGTCCAACGCCTTGGTCGGCAGCGCGCAACGCAGCTCGATGCGCTGGCTCAAAAGTTCTTTGAGGACAACCTCGCGAAACTGCCGGCGGATCAACGACCGGAAGCCAGGAAGATCCGGGCAACGCCCGCGGTGAAACTCAGCGTCGAACAGAAACGACTGCTTCAGAAACACCCGTTTCTGACCGTCGACGGAAAAACAATCGCGAAAATTGCGCCGAAGGAAGGGCAGGCGATCCAAAAGAAGTGGGACGAAGAAATCAAAACCGCCAAGGCGCGGGGGCCCGCCGTCAACAACGCCATGACTCTGGCCGAGAACCCGGGCCGAATTCCGGTCACACGACTCTTTTTTCGCGGCGATCCCAAACAGCCTCGTCAGGCGATCGAACCAGGCGAGCTCTCTGTGTTAAACGCGGCAGGTTGGAAGATCCCGGCCAACAATTCGGAGGCGCCGACCTCCGGGCGAAGACTCGCTTACGCCAGACACCTGACCAATGGCCAGCACCCGTTGGTCGCCCGGGTGTTGGTAAATCGATTCTGGCTGCATCATTTCGGCCAGGGACTGGTGGCGACGCCCGCCGATTTCGGCGCGACCGGAGAACAACCCTCCCACCCCGATCTGCTCGATTGGCTGGCCGACGATTTCATGGCGAACGGCTGGAGCCTCAAACAGCTGCACCGGCGAATTCTCAGCTCAACAGCCTATCGGCAATCTTCGAAACGGCGGCCTGAATCGGACGCGCTCGATCCGGATAACCGCCTGCTCGGCCGTATGTCCGTTCGCCGGCTGGAAGCCGAAGTCTTGCGTGACTCTCTGCTCGCGCTGGGCGGCAAACTGACTCCAAGAATGCATGGGGCGCCGACGCCCGTCAGCCCCGACCTCCTCGGACAAATCATCCTGGCGGTGGACACGCGCGACGGAGCCGCTCGACCCACCGGTAAATTTGTTCCGTTGGGCGCGGACGAATTCCGCCGCAGCATCTATGTGCAGGTTCGCCGCTCCATGCCGCTCAGCCTGATAGCTCCGTTCGATCCGCCGGCCCTGGCGCCCAATTGCGAACGGCGCCCGTCGAGCAACACCCCGGCGCAGGCCTTGGTGATGATGAACAATCCCTTCGTCGCCCGGCAGGCGAAGAGCCTGGCCGCCCGCATCCTGCGGGAAGCCGGAGCGGATCGCGCCGACCGATTCCGGCGCGCCTGGCTAAACATCACGGGGCGCGAGCCAGCCAGAGAGCAAAGCGAACGCGGCCTCGCCTTTCTGGAGAGTGAGATTGCCCTGCTTGCGAAGGATCCGAAGCCCCCGTCCGATCCGGATCTCGCGGCCCTGACGCGATTGTGCCAGGCCTTGCTCAGCTCCAACGAATTTCTGTATGTTGAATGAGTTCATGAACGACACGACGCCAGTCAATCGCCGACATTTCCTCCAGCGGCAGAGCTTTGGACTCGGCAGCCTGGCCCTGGCTTATCTGATGCAGCGGGAGGCAGCGGCAGCCCCGCCCAAGCCCGAACTCGAACGCCTGACCTTTGACTTGAAACCGCGGCTCCCCGCTCTACGGCCGCAAGCCACGGCGATGATCTCGTTGTTCATGCAGGGTGGTCCAAGCCATCTCGATCTTTTCGACCCGAAACCGGAGCTCACCCGGCGCCACCTGCAGGAAACAACCGAAAAATTCAAACTGGATAACACCGCACAGGCCAGCAAGAAGCTGTGGGCGAGTCCCTTCAAGTTTTCCCGGCGCGGTGTTTGCGGAATGGAACTCAGCGAACTGTTGCCCAATCTCGGCAGGGTCGCAGACGACATCTGCCTGATTCGCTCAATGCACACCGGCAACAGCGGCCACGAGACCAATATCGCGGCCCTGAACACAGGCCGTTTCCAGCGCCGGCGGCCGGCATTGGGCTCCTGGATCAGTTACGCGCTCGGAACTGAAAATCAAAACCTGCCGGCGTTTGTTGTGCTCACCGACCCGACCGGCCTGCCCGTGCTGGGTGTGGAAAACTGGGACAATGCCTGGCTCCCGTCGCTCTATCAGGGCGCCGTCATCCGCTCGCGGGAACCGCGAATCCTGAATCTCGATCCGCCCAGCGCCTTGCGCGGCGCGCCGCAGGAACGAATCCTCTCTTACCTGCGCGACATCAATCAGGAGCATCTGGCGAGGCATCCCGGCGAAAACGAACTGGAAGCGCGAATTCAAAACTACGAGTTGGCCGCCCGCATGCAGGTCGCCGCAAAGGAAGCCATGGACATCTCGCGGGAGACCGCCGAGACACGGGCGCTCTACGGGATCGATAAAAGCGAAACTCGCGACTACGGCACGCGCTGCCTCATCGCGCGACGCCTGGTCGAACGCGGCGTGCGCTTCGTGCAGGTCCACACCGGCAACCAGACCTGGGACCATCACGGAGCCATCCAAACCAAGTTGCCGGCGGCATGTCGCAAGACCGACAAAGGCGCCGCCGCGCTGATCCAAGATCTAAAACGAATTGGATTGCTCGACACGACGCTGGTGCACTGGGGCGGTGAAATGGGACGACTGCCCGTGATCCAGAACGAAAAGAGCATAGGTCGCGATCACAACGGCGAGGGATTCAGCATGTGGTTGGCGGGAGGCGGCGTCCGCGGCGGTCAGATTCTCGGTGAGACTGATGAGATCGGCCACAAGGCGGCCACTGACATCGTCAATCATTTCGACTACCACGCCACCCTGCTCCACCTCTTCGGCCTCGATCCGACGCAGGCCTCCATCACACGCACGCAAGGATCCGCCAGTTTGCTCGACAGCCAGCCCGGACAGGTCATTTCCAAAATCCTCCATCACCCGCCCGCTACGATTTAGACGCCTCTTCAGGTTAGGATACGAAAACACATCGTTGCGCTTTTCCTTCCGTCTTTCACGATCCCCAGGCTTTCAGCCCGAGGAGCGCCCTCTGACCAAAACCCCTACTCCTGAGTATAAAGCAGGATGCGGTCGTGGACGATGATCGCGAGGTCGTTTCGGCCGTCGCCGTTCAAATCAGCGATCAAGACCTCGCGGGGTTCGGGGCCTCCGCCGCGGCGGCTGCGAAAGGTTCGCTCCTCAAACACTTTCCAACGGTTGACCGGGACGAGCTTGTGCGGTTTTGCGTATTTCACGATATCGAGGTGGTTCTTGGAGGATTCGATGAAGACCAGGTCCTTGGTCTTGTCCTGATTCAAATCGCCAGTCACGACATCCATGAGAAAGCCGTTCTTGATCGGCGTCTCGTAGCTGTCGAGCTCCTCTATCTCCCAAGTCTGACCCGAGAAGCGGGCGATGGCGACGGAGTTGACGCCCTGTAGCGCGATGGCGCCTTCTCCCTGCTCGCCGAGTTTCACATCGCGCAAGGCGGCAAACTCAAACACCGGCAGAGGCACATTGCGCGTGACCTGCCAGACGCCGGCCTTGTCACGTTCACAGAGGGACAGCGCCTTTTGATCCGCGTCGAGGAGGAACAGCAACGGATGCTGCGCGCCCTTCGGCCGAAAATTCGCGGCGCCGACGATGCGTGAG
>JBLHKZ010000109.1:0-17473 GCA_047618185.1 Limisphaerales bacterium | reverse complement strand
CTCGATCGCGATGTCGAACTGCGCCTGGACCCCAGGGCGCGAAAAGCCTTGAACGGGCTCGACGCCAATGGCGCGATCAAGGACGCCACCGAGGCCGACTGGTCGGAAGAGTACCTCGACAAAATTCTGGCCATTCGCGTCGTCGACGGAGTGGACGGCGCCATCAGCCACATCAACGAATACGGCTCCGGCCATTCGGACACCATCGTCACCAGCAACGCCGAGCGCGCCCAACGCTTTCAGAATGAAGTCGATTCCGCGGCGGTCTACTGGAACGCCTCCACTCGCTTTACCGACGGAGGCGCTTTTGGCATGGGCGCGGAGATCGGCATCAGCACGGACAAGATTGGCGCCCGCGGCCCCATGGGGCTCGAGGAATTGACGAGCTACAAGTGGATTGGAACCGGGACGGGACAAATACGCGAATAAAGCTCCGATTCGCCGCTCCCATTCGCAACCCAACACCCCAACGCCCATCATGCCGCCTGAAACCGCCATTTCCCCCGCCGACACCGCCAGAGCGGTTCGTGACAGCCTTCCCAAGGACGGGCTCTTTGCGAACATGGAATGGCGCACGTCCACTCGACCCTTTTCGCTCGGCGCAAAACAGGCGAAGGAAATCGAGAAACTCGGCCGCGTTTTTCTACAGTTCTATCGCGCCGTCAATCTGCTGTATCGCAAGAGCGTCGAAGGCAAACAGCCCGCTTGGGTGGCCGAGTGGCTCGAGCGGGGCAAGCCCGCAGAAATGATCGAACTACAGCGGACACGTTCCTTGAAGAACGAGATGCCCCGCGTCATTCGGCCGGATTTGCTGTTGACCGACGAGGGATTCTCCGTCACCGAACTAGACAGTGTGCCCGGCGGGATCGGTCTGACGGCATGGCTCAATCAAGCCTACACCCGGACCGGCGCCGACGTGCTGGGCGGAGCCGCAGGCATGCTCGATGGCTTCGCCAAAATTTTCGGCGAAGCTAAAGAGATCCACGTCATGGTGTCCGAGGAATCCGCCGCCTATCGCCCCGAAATGGACTGGATCGCCAGTCAGATTCAGACGCGAAACATCCAAGTCCACGACACCGAGTTTCAGGATTTCCAAGAAGGCGACGCGGTTTATCGATTCTTCGAACTGTTCGATCTCGCCAATGTTGCCTGTTCCAAAAAACTCTTCGAACTCGCGATCGACGGGAAGATCCAACTCACTCCGCCTCCCAAGACTTATTTCGAGGAAAAGATGCTGTTCGCTCTGCTCTGGAATCGAAATCTGGCCGAATTCTGGCGACAGGAACTGGGCGGACGTTTTTTCGAAACCCTGAAATCGATCACACCCTACACCTGGGTCGTCGATCCAGAGCCGCTCCCCCCGCATGGCGCCATTCCGGAAATCAATCTCACCGACTGGCACCAGCTCAAAACGCTGTCACAAAAGCAGCGCGATCTGATTCTGAAGGTGTCCGGATTTTCCGAATCCGCCTGGGGCGCTCGAGGCGTCTATCTCGGCAGCGATCTGTCAACCGAGGACTGGAGCCAGGCCGTCGACGACGCGATTCGATCCGCGCGCCAATCCCCCTCGGTCCTGCAACGATTTCACAAGCCGAAACGCGTCGAGGCGGAGTGGTTTGATTTCGAAGCGAACGAGACGCGAATGATGCCCGCCCGAGCGCGAATCTGCCCTTACTATTTCGTCAACGGCGAGGGCGATCAGGCCCGGGCGAAATTGGGAGGAGCGCTGGCGACCCTTTGTCCGGCCGACAAGAAAATCATCCATGGAATGACGGACGCGGCGCTGGCTCCGTGTTCCGCATAGGAAAGGGCAAACTTCAACGAAAGCCCGTCACTGTTGGTCCGCGAGACCCGTAGGAGGCAAGGGCGGGAGTCCATCGGGACCACCCGGACTGACCGCCGCATTGACCTCCATCCGCCAGGCCTGCGCCTTTGGATCCACAGGCGGGGGCGGGGGCAGCAAAGGCGAATTATTATTGCTGCGCATCGACCTCGTGAGCGGAAGATTAGAACGATTGACGATCGGCAGTTGGACCGCTCCATTGCCGTTGGCCTGAACATTGCGATTCGCGGGACCGCTGATCGCCGGCGGCCGTGACCTCGATTGTTGATTGTAGCCATTGGGCCTTCGCGTTGCTGTGGGCATCGAAGTCGGAGTCACGGGAGTGCGCGAAGTCGAGGCTGCTTTGGCGGCGGCGCTGGGGCCCGTGCCCGGAGGCAGCCGGCGTTGGCGAGCCGCCAGCAGGGCGGCTTGCTGCCTTTTTCTGGCTTCCAGTATTTTCTGTGCGGGCGTCAAATTGGCGGTGGATGCCGCGACCTTGGCCTTGAGGCCGTCGACCTTCATATCCAGCTCCTTCTCGATGTCCTTATGCCTGATGGTGACCTTGCCCAGATCCATGTCGATCGAGACAATTTCGAGCCCGTCCTTGGCTTCGCCCACTTTTAGAGAGTAATACTTTACGGCGTCCTCCTTTTTGGTCGGATCAATCGTTTTGAGAAAGGCGCGTTGCTGCCCGAGCAGCGTCGTCATACCCGTCAGTTTGATGTCGATCTCCGGCTCGGGTGCAGCTTCCGGCTCCGGCGGAAGCGGAGGCGGAGGCGGATTTAATCCAAACGGATTCCGAACAAGAATCACGCTATACCGGCCGGCTGTGTTCTCCCTGGGCGCTGGCGCGGCTTTTGTGGCTGGTTCCCCTGTCGACTCTTCCGGCGTTGCGGCGGGCGCTTCCTCCTTCATCGGAGGGGGCGCTTCGTTTTTCAACGTAAACGGCTTCACACTCTTGGGCGGCACGGGGAGGCCGGACGCGCCAAGGCATACCGACGACCCAGCGAACAACACGCCGACGCATCCGACAACGAACGCTTTTCCGAAACGTCTCATGGTGAAATAAGTAACCAAGTTCAGGCTAAAACACCAACGCAAAAGCGGAGTTGCGGTCGAACTTCCGACCCCAACTCCGCCATGAAATTACTGAAAAAACGATCAGTAAGCGGCTTGCACGCCCTTGACTGAGCGCTGCTGCATCCAGGGCATCATGCCGCGGAGGCGCTTGCCGACCTTCTCTATGTTGTGGGTGGCGCCGGCCTTCATGAGGCGGTTGTATTCCTTGTAGCCGCCCTCGTATTCGGCGATCCAGCCCCTGGCGAACTTGCCATTCTGGATTTCCTTCAACGCCTTCTTCATCCGCTTCTTGACGCTGGCGTCGATGATCTTCGGTCCGACGCTGATGTCGCCCCACTTGGCGGTTTCTGAAATCGAGAAGCGCATGCCGCTGATGCCCGCCTCGTTGATCAGATCAACAATCAATTTCAGCTCATGCAAGCACTCGAAATAGGCCATCTCAGGCTGATACCCGGCTTCGCAGAGAGTCTCGTAACCGGCCGTAATCAGCGCGCTGACGCCGCCGCAAAGCACGGTCTGCTCACCGAACAGATCGGTTTCGGTCTCTTCCTTGAAATCCGTCTGCAGGACACCGGCGCGAGTGCCTCCGATTCCCTTGGCCCAGGCCAGCGCGACTTTTTTCGCCTTGCGGCTCGGGTTCTGGTAGATCGCGATCAACGCCGGAACGCCTTTGCCTTCGAGGTATTGGCGGCGGACGATGTGCCCCGGCCCTTTCGGGGCGACCATGATTACGTCGACGTCGGCCGGCGGAACCACAGTCTTGAAGTGAATCGAGAAGCCATGGGAAAACAACAGCGTTTTGCCCTTGGAAAGATTCGGCGCGATCGATGTCTCGTAAACCTCGCCCTGCTTGGTGTCCGGCAGCGCGACCATGATCACGTCGGCCAGCTTAACGGCCTTGCCGGTCTCGTAGACCTTGAATCCCTTTTGCTTCGCGACCGCGGCGGATTTACTCCCCTCGTAGAGGCCGATGATGACCTTGCAGCCGCTCTCCTTGAGGTTGAGCGCGTGCGCGTGGCCCTGAGATCCGAATCCCAGAACGGCGAGGGTTTTTCCTTTCAACACGCTGAGATCAGCGTCCTTTTCCGTGTAAACTTTAGCGGGCATTTGATTAGTTGAGTGTGTGTTTCAGTTGAATGTTTGTCGTTTTCTAAATGAGTTCACCGAATCGCGTTCAGCTGCGCACCAGGGCAACCATGCCGGTGCGGGTCAGGTCCAGAACGCCGAAGGGCTCCATCAGCTCGATGAATCGCCGAATCTTGCTTTCCCCGCCCGTCACTTCGATCGTCAGGCTCTTGGACTGCACATCCACGATCTTCGCGCGGAAAATATCGACGATGGAAATCACGTCCGCCCGGGTCTTGGGTTTGATGCCGACTTTGACCAGCACCAGCTCGCGATCGATGTATTCTCCGTCCCGGAAATCTTCCACCTCGAGAACGTCGACGAGCTTGTTCAGCTGCTTGACGATTTGATCGACCGTCTTGTCGTTACCCCGGGTGACGATGGTCATGTGGGAGAGATCGCCATTTTGCGTGGGCGCCACATTGAGAGTGTCGATGTTGAAGCCTCGGCCGCTGAACAGGCCGGCAATGCGCGTCAGCGCGCCGAACTTGTTCTCCACCAGAACTGATATGGTATGTCGCATTATTTTATGGGTCCAGTTGTTGTTCTCTGGCGGACCCTGCCCATGGCTCTTTCGGCGTTGTCCTTGCGAAAATCAAAAACCCGCGTCCCTAATGGAACGGCGGGCGACCTGCGCGCGGATGGACAAAGCCTCAGGCCGCGTCAGTCAATTACGACGACGCTAAGCAAAACCGGGGCATTGACCGCTCGAAACATGGCCGGGGAAGCTAGCAATCCGGGCCTCCGCAGGTCAACAGGTTTTTGGGGTGTTTTCACTGTTTGTGCCACCGAATCTTCTCGCATACCATCCAATGACGGTTCTGCGCCAAATCCGACATGAGCAACGAGGGTTCAAAACAAGTTCCCGACTACTTGCTCCCGATCAGCATGGGAATCTGGGTAGGAATTTCCATGGGTCTTTGGTCTCCCACTTCATCGCAGTTCGAATGGTGGGCGGGCCTTCTTCTTACGGCAGGCTGTTGGGCTACATTCTTCCATGCCCGAAGAACTGACCTCGATTACTCTCGGATTTCGAAAGCATTCCCGCTTGGGCCTCGGGCAATGCTCACAATCGGTTCGGGCGCAGTCGCAATCCTCCTCGGATTCATCGGATCTCTAGGGCTCTCAGTCGGGTTCCTGAACGTCGCTGCCGCCCTATTTTGCGTCCTCTGGGGGAGCTCAAGTGCCGTCGACATACTTCGGCGGCGGCTAATTCGTTTCATCCTCGCCGGAGCCGCTTGTTTCATCGCCCTTCTCCTTGGCGAACTTGCCCTGCGGCTGCCAGCCGTGACAAAACGCGTCCAACCTGAGGCGCAAACACAGAGCGCGAAACCATCGAATGGATGAAAGATCCCGGAACGCCACTGGCCGTTTCCCCAAAGCTCCACGCGCGGCTTGTCCGTAAAAGCTATCTCTACTCAGCGCTGAATTCCCGCGCGGCCGCGCTCCAGCGAAAACTCTTCAACCTGGCCGATATGGACTACTTCGATCTGCACGCCGATGAGTTCCGACATTGGCAAAAGACAAGGCGCGCCTTCGAATCGTTCGCCCGCAATACAAAGAAACGAAACATCCCAATCCTGTTCGTCATGTTTCCCATCTTTGAGCGCAATACGAACCTCGGCGCGGATTACCCCTACGCGCCCCTGCACGAAAAACTCCGCAAGGAAATTGAGTCGCACGGCATCCCCTTTCTGGATCTTCTCCCGATCTACGCCGCCGAAAACCCCGACGCCAACACCTGGCAAGTCCACCCCGGCGACTCCCACCCGAGCCCCAAAGCCCACGTAGTCGCGGCCCGCGTGATCGCGCAAGAAATCCAGCAGATCGGGGAGTCCCAATTGACGCGGCAGGGACGAGCTGCGCCTCGTCCGGGCGCCGGTGTGACGACTCAAGCCACACCATGCCCAGACATCAATTAGCCATGCCGCGGACGCGCAGCAGCGCATCCCTACCGCGCCAATCCATTGCAGTAGTGTTCAGCAATCCGTCCAAACGCGATTCCCACCGTCCGTACCTGCCCCTTACAACCGTCCCAAATCCGGGACGACGGCATCCCGCTGGCGGACATTCGTTTTCACTCAATTCCACGAATCCCCCTATAAATCGCCATTACCGCCCCAATTCCGTTTGGCCCGGCGTATGCTAAAGGCTGCTGCGTCGTGATGAATGATCTCAAATCCGCGTTCCGTTCGCTGATGCGTCAGCCGGGTTTTACGGCGACTGCGTTGATCACCCCCATGGAAGCCTTGCGCTATGAGTGACCTGCGTTACGCCATCCGAAGTCTGTGGAAAAATCGCGACTACTCCGCGCTGATCATTCTGACGCTGGCGATCGGCATCGGCGCCAACACCGCCATCTTGAGCGTCGTCGACAAGACCTTGTTCAATCCCCTGCCCTTCGAGGCCGCCGACCGGCTGGTTGAAATACGCGAGCATCGCGGCAATCGCCCTGCTGATCGGGACCTTCAGCCTCGGACTCGGCGTCGCCAACAATTCCAGCAGCCTCTGGGTTCCCTTTCCAGATTCCGACGACCCGCGCACTTTCGGCATACCGCTGCTGCTAGGTCGGGAATTCAACAAAGCGGATGCGCCCAACGCCACGAGAGTCATCATCATCAACGAAGCCTTTGCAGCGAAAGTCTATCCTGGTGAAGATCCGGTCGGAAAGGTCCTCCATTGCAATGGCGCGCGCGAGCTCGGCGGCGTCCTGGCCTACTCCGTCACCTTCTTCGGCGCGACGGTGATCTTTCTCGTCGTCGCCATGGCCGCCTGCGTCATCCCCGCCATCCCCGCCATTCGCGCCATGCGAGTCCACCCATGACCGCGCTGCGGTATGAATGACATCAACCACGACTAGACACGAATCTCCGACCAGCGGCGAAGCGATTCTCCATTTCGAGCCAATGCCGCCAGCAAGGTCCCTCGATCAGCGTTTTCCGCATTAGGCCAATCTTGATTCGTGTCCATTCGTGGTTAAAGAAAAGAAAAAGAAATGATCAAACTCAACAATCTCGAAAAGTGCATCAAGACCAAGGCGGGGCCGCTCTACCTGCTTCGGGAAATCAACCTGGAATTCGACGAAGGGGATTTCGTCACCATCATGGGTCCGTCAGGCGCGGGCAAATCCACCCTCCTGAGCATTCTTGGAATGTATGACGGCGAATGGGAGGGAGAGTTTTTCCTCCATGACCACGCCGTGCATTCGCTCAAACCCAAACACCGCATCGCGCTCAACAAGGAGCACATCGGCTTCGTGTCCAGCAGTTTCATCTGCTCGACGACCTCACCGTGGCCGAGAATCTCGACATCCCCCTTTCCTATCGCG
Organism: Limisphaerales bacterium; assembly: GCA_047618185.1. GTDB lineage: Bacteria > Verrucomicrobiota > Verrucomicrobiia > Limisphaerales > JAYPEY01 > JAYPEY01. Next base: position 10,118 of record JBLHKZ010000109.1, on the reverse strand, counting down.
ACGTGAAGAAATCCGAGCGGCAGGCGATCGTCGCCGACACCCTCGACCGCTTCGGCATCGTCGGCAAAAAGGACCTCTTCCCGGTCCAACTGTCGGGCGGGCAGCAGCAGCTCGTCGCCGTCGCGCGGGCCGTCGTCGCCAAACCCAGCCTCCTGCTCGCTGATGAACCGACCGGGAATCTGCACACCGACCAGGGCCAGGAAATCATGGAGCTGTTCAAAAAGCTAAACGATCAGGGAACCACGATCGTTCAAGTCACCCACTCCCACCGCAACGCGAAGTATGGCAACCGCATCATCCAATTGAAAGACGGTTGGCAGGTGAAGGAGTAGAAGTTCGACGGCAGATACGGGACATCCAATTGACGAACGATTGCGAATCACGCAATGTCTCCGGCATGCGTTCCGTATTGGCAGCTGTAATACTGGGTTTCGTCGCCGTCTTTTCCGCGTCCGCGGAAGACGCCCCTGAGCCCACCCGCTCTCTTTCTCTGGATGACTGCGTCCAAATGGCGTTGAACCACAATCTCGATGTCCAGATCCAGCGCATCAACCCGGTCATCGATCGTTTCACTCTGGAGAGCTCCCGCGGATCCTACGATCCCACCTGGTCCTCGACCATCGACGAGTCGTTTCGTAAATCGGACACCCAGATAGACCCTCAATTCAACCGCGTAATTGGCGGCGACGAAACCACGACCGAGTCCGGACGCACCGGCATTAACGGCGTATTGCCCTACACAGGCCTCACTTACGACCTCTCCACCTCGATGAACCGAAACACCGGCAATCGTTTCATCGGCGAGCAATACTCCATCAGCACCGGAGCCACGCTCACTCAACCCCTGCTCAAGAATCTTTGGATCGATGGACCGCGACGCTCGATTTTGGTCGGACGCAGAAACGTCAACATCTCCGAGCTGCGCCTGAAATCTGCGGTCATCGACGTCATCACCCTGGTTGAGCGCGCCTACTACGATTTAATTTTCGCCGCGAAAAACGTCGAGGTGCAGCAGCAGTCGCTGGCCCTCGCCGAGCAACTTCTGGCCGACAACCAGAAACGCGTCGAGGTCGGCACCATGGCGCCGCTGGAGGAAAAGCAGGCCCAAGCCCAAGTCGCCGCTCGCAAGGCCGATCTGATCTCCTCGCTGCAAACTCTGGGCACGCAGCAGAACACCCTCAAGAACCTGCTTACCGACGACTTTCTCGCCTGGAGCGAAGTGCTGATTCAACCCACTGAAACGCTCATTGCCGTGGAGGGCAACTTCGACAAGCAGACCAGCTGGCGGAAAGGCATCGCGATGCGGCCCGACCTGCTGCTGTTGAAGGAAGATCTCGAAAAGCAGAACATCGAAGTCCGCTACAGCCATAACCAGCTTTTCCCCGCCCTCGATCTGGTCGGCAGTTATCGCCAAATCGGGCTGGATTCGAATTTCCGCGACACCGCCGGCGAATCGCTCAGCGGCCGCAATCCCGCCTATTCCATTGGCGCGCGATTGACTGTTCCACTGGGCAACCGCTCCGCACGGAATCGCTTTCGCGCGACCAAGGCAGTCAAGCAACAGGCCATCCTTCGGCTCAAGCAGTCCGAGCAAAACATTATTGTCGAGATCGATAACGCCATCAAAACCGCGCAATCCAATTACCGCCGGGTCGAAGCGACGCGCGAGGCTCGCAAATACGCCGAGGCGGCTCTCGACGCGGAGGAGAAGAAGCTCGCCAACGGAGCCAGCACCAGCTTTGTCGTCCTGCAATTGCAGAAGGATCTGACCGACGCCCGTTCATCAGAACTCCGCTCCCTGGCCGACTACAACAAGTCGCTCGCCGATCTTGCCAAGAGCGAGGGCACGACGCTGGAGAAGAAGAAACTCTCCCTGGATCTGGAATGACATGCTGGCGCGTTTTCAGTCTGGATCACCCGCGTTCCCACTATCCCTGGCCTTCCATCCCGGGGCCACTCATGACGAGCCGGAAGCGGTGCGGCGCCAAGGGTGATGATCTCGCCGAATAAACGCGTCCAAGCAATCATGCCGGAGCCTCCCCCTTCCCAACCGCGCATCAGCGTCGATGGAAAATTCTTCCGGGCGGGCAAGGACAAGTTCTACCTCAAGGGCGTCACCTACGGGCCCTTCGCTGGAAACCTCAACGGCGAACCCTTTGCCTCTCCGGAGCAAACACGCCGGGATTTCGAGCAAATTCAAAATCTCGGCGCCAACCTGCTGCGTATCTATGACGTGCCGCCGCGTTGGTTCCTGAATCTGGCGAACGACTGCGACCTGCGCGTCATCGTCGACGTGCCGTGGAACAAACACCTCTGCTTCCTCGACGACCAGAAGCAACGCGACAACGCGATCGGCGCCGTCTCCGCGGCCGCCAAGGCCTGCGCCGGGCACCCCGCCGTCATGGCGCTCAGCGTCGTCAACGAGATCTCGCCGGACGTCGTCCGCTGGAGCGGCGCAACCGAGATTTCCGAATTCATTGACGAACTGGTAGAATGCGTGAAGGTGATCGATCCGGCCTGCCTTTGCACCTACGCCAATTATCCGCCCACGGAGTTCCTTAATCCGCAAAACATCGATTTCCTCTGTTTCAACGTCTACCTGCACAATCAAAAACCCTTCGAGAATTATCTCGGCCGTCTGCAGATGATGGCCGACACCAAGCCGCTGATCCTCGGCGAATGCGGAATCGATTCCATTCGCGAAGGTGAGGCCCGCAAATGCGAAATACTGGAATGGCAGATCGGCTCGGCGTTTCGCCATGGCCTCGCCGGCGCGATCGTCTTCAGTTACACCGACGACTGGGTGCGCGATGACAAACAGATCGAGGATTGGGCCTTCGGCCTGACCACCCAAGATCGCCGCCCCAAGGCCTCCTTCACGATCGTCAAGAAAGCCTTCGAAGCGGCTCCTCATTTCGAACTGAATTACTACCCGAAGGTGTCGATCGTCGTCGCCACCTACAACGGCGCCTCGACTCTGGATACCTGTCTCAAATCGCTGGAGAAACTCAACTATCCGAACTACGAAACCATTCTCGTCGATGACGGATCGACCGACGAGACGCCAAAAATCGCTGATCGCTTCAAGAGCGTTCGCTTCATTCGCTACGCAGACAACCAGGGATTGTCCGTCGCGCGAAACACCGGCATCGCCGCCGCCGACGGGGAAATCGTCGCGTTCACGGACTCGGATTGTCGCGCCGACGAGGACTGGCTCTATTATCTCGTGCACGACCTGCTCAACAGCAAGTTCGCCGGCATCGGCGGCCACAACCTGCTGCCCCCCGACGATTCCTGGGTCGCCTCCGCCGTGATGGTCTCCCCCGGCGGTCCGGCCCACGTCATGCTGACCGATCGAATCGCCGAGCATATTCCTGGCTGCAACATGGCCTTCTACAAATGGGCCCTGGAGGAGATCGGCTGTTTCGATCCGATCTACCGCAAGGCCGGCGATGACGTCGACATTTGTTGGCGACTCCAGCAAAACGGTTACAAGATCGGATTCAGCCCATCGGGATTTGTATGGCACTACCGACGCTCGACGATGCGCGCCTACCTGAAACAGCAGTATGGCTATGGCGAAGCGGAGGCGTTGCTGGTGCGCAAACATCCCGAATACTTCAATCGAATCGGCGGCAGCGTCTGGCGCGGCCGCATCTACACGACCGCCAAACCCGGAATCGTGACCGGGCCGCCAATGATCTACCACGGCGCCTTCGGAGCCGGCTTGTTTCAATCGATCTACCGGCCGCAAGGCTCCATGGCCCTGATGTTTCTCACGAGCCTGGAGTACTACATCGTCGTCGTCCTGCCATTGATCGTCCTGGGCCTGCTCATGCTCGGACTGGGCCATCCCTATTTCCTCACCCTCACGGTCGTGAGTCTGCTCCTGCCTCCGACGCTTTGCGTTGCAGCCGCTCTTCAGGCCGATATTCCGCGCAAGAAAACGACCTCACTCTCGCGCCCGCTGGTGGCGTTCTTGTTTCACCTCCAGCCCATCGTTCGCGGCTGGGCGCGATATCGCGGACGCCTGCAATTGAATCATCTCCCGCTCTCAGCCCATGAAACCTTCGATTCGCAAGACGTGAATCTGAAGGCGAAGAATCTCATTGAGATCCAATACTGGGGCGACTACAGCATCAACCGCATGGATTTTCTCCAGCGGGTCCTCGTCGGACTGGAGGAACAGAAGTGGCATTATAAGATCGACGCCGGCTGGAGCGAGTTCGACGTCGAAATCTACGGCAGCCGCTGGTGCCAGCTTCGTCTGACCACGGTCTCCGAGCCGCATAAGAACAACAAACAAATGCTGCGTTGCCGGCTCGACGCCGGTTGGAGCCTGCTCGCCAAACTGAGTTTCTGGTCGGTCGTGGGCATTGAGATCGTCGCTTTCGCGTTTAACAGTCCACAGACTTTCCCTCTGTTCGCCCTTATGCTCGGCATCCTGTTCCTCATCGTGTGGCTGCTGTGGGAACAGGAAAAGAAGCTCCAAAGAATCATCGCCCTGTTTCTCGACGCCATCGCGATCAAGCAGACGTTCATCAAGATTGACCCCGGGAAATTGGCGGAAGCGCGCGAGAAAAAGACCCAGGCGGCGAAGGCTTCCAAGCCGGACCCGCCCAAACCCGACCGCCAGCCGACATAACGCTTGGCGACCCGGTTGGCTTCCCTCAAACTCCGCCGCGTCGAGCCCGCTCGTCTGCTCGTTTTCAAATTATGCTGCAATATCTCGATCTCCTCCGACAAGTCCTCAAGGACGGCCAGTTCAAACCTGATCGCACCGGCACTGGCACCTATTCGGTCTTTGGCGCTCAGACTCGTTTTCCATTGAGCGACGGCTTTCCCTGCGTCACGACCAAGAAGCTCCACCTTCGCGCTATCATCCACGAGCTGCTCTGGTTTCTGAAAGGCGACACCAACATCAAATACCTGAACGACAATCGCGTCTCGATCTGGGACGACTGGGCCGATGAAAACGGCAGTCTCGGCCCCGTCTACGGCAAACAATGGATGTCCTGGGAAACTGCCGACGGGCGCACGATCAACCAGATCGGCCAGTTGATCGAACAGATCAAGACCAAGCCCGACAGTCGCCGCCTGATCGTCTCCACCTGGAACCCGGGCGACCTCCCCGATGAGTCGATTCCGCCGGCGGACAACGCCCGCAACGGCAAGATGGCCCTCGCGCCCTGCCACACCTTGTTTCAGTTCTACGTTATCAACGGCGAACTCAGCTGCCAGCTCTACCAACGCAGCGCCGATTTGTTTCTCGGAGTCCCGTTCAACATCGCCTCCTACTCCCTGCTCACGCTCATGGTCGCTCAAGTTTGCGGCCTCAAGCCAGGGACCTTCGTGCACACCTTCGGCGATCTTCATCTCTACAAAAATCACCTCGATCAAACGAATCTTCAGCTTTCCCGCGAACCTCACCCACTGCCGACCATGACGCTCAATCCCGACGTGAAGAGCATTCACGATTTTAAATACGAGGATTTCACTCTGGAAGGCTACGATCCCCACGATGCCATCAAGGCGCCAATCGCGATTTGAGCCGGCGTGCAATTACTAAGGAATGGTCGAATTCATAACAGAATCGGGAACGATGTTTTGTCCCGGAGGGACATTTGAGAATAGCCCGGCGATTTATCGCCGGGTTCGAAAAAAGCGCGGAAGAGTCCCGAAGGGACGGCTGAAATCCGTCGCCGATTCCAGAACTTCCGATGTTTCAGCCGTCCCTTCGGGACTCTCGGTTCATGCCAATATACCCCCGGCGATAAATCGCCGGGCTATTCTCAGTCGTCCCGTTGGGACTAGGAACGGCGGCTTCACAAACCGCCAGATACCGCCTCATCCTAATCACACGCAATTTGATCCGGCGCATCCCTTGTTGGATTGCTCCCTGAGCTTCGATGTGCCAGCCCCACCCCAAATTCGTGAGCCTTGAGCAAACCAAGACAACCCATCCCTTCAAAGCCATCGCCGCGATGGCGGAGAATCGCGTCATTGGAAACGGGCCCAAGATCCCCTGGCATTTGCCCGAGGATTTCAAATGGTTCAAACAAACAACCTTCGGCCATGTCCTCGTTATGGGACGCAAGACCTATGAATCGATCGGACGTCCCCTGCCCGGTCGCCGGACGTTGGTCCTCTCTCGTTCAAAGAGCGCCATCGAAGGCGTCGAGGTCATCTCGTCGCTCGATGAGATCGATCTTAAGGACGAGTCGGAAACGGTCTTCATCTGCGGCGGAGCCGAGATTTACGAGCTCGCGCTGCCTCGCTGTTCGGACCTTTATCTCACTCGGGTGAAACGCGAGGTCGAGGGCGATATCCTCTTTCCACAATTCGAAGACCGGTTCCGCGAGGTCGAGGAAATCCGCGACTGCGACGAATTCAGGATTGTTCATTACCGAAATCGCGACTTGGATTGACGAATTCCAATGAGCGATCACTCCGTCATGTGTTTCGGCGTCGGAGACGGCGCGGCCTGCGCCGAGCGCGGACACTCCTCGTTTCTATTCCGAACGACGGCGACACCTTGACTGTCTGATTCCCGCAACACAGCGGCTACTGAGATCGACGATAACGCCCCATGTCACAAATGCTGAAATCGAGCGGAGCGATGGGAATCGCCACCCTGCTCAGTCGCATCCTGGGCATGGTGCGGGAGATCTGCTACGCCGCGTTCATGGGCGACACCCGCGTGGCCGGCATCTTCATTTTCGCCTTCCAGATTCCCAATCTGTTTCGCCGACTGCTGGGCGAAGGCGCGCTCTCCGCCGCGTTCATCCCGATTTTCAAGGCCAAGGAGAAAAGCGAGGGCGAGCAAGCGATGTGGGAATCGGCCAACGCCGTGATCTCCTGGCTGATCGTCGTCGCCTGCGCCATTGTCGGGCTCGTCCTCCTCGGCATCTCGCTAACGCTGGCCTTCGCCAAACTCCAGGACGACACCCGACTCATGCTCGAACTGCTCCGTGTCATGTTCCCTTACATGCTGCTGGTCTGCGTGGCCGCGGTCTTCATCGGGATGCTCAACTCGCGCGGCTTCTTCTTCATCCCGGCGATGGGCGCGACCATGCTCAACATCGTGATGATCATCACCGTCCTCGTTATCGCGCCGCGCTGGGGCGAGACACTGGAAACCCAGATTTTCGCGCTGGCGTTCGCCGTGCTCGTCGCCGGAGTCGCCCAGGCCGCCTTCCAGTTGCCAACGTTGTTTCGCGAGGGTTTTCGCTATCGCTGGGTGTCTCCCTGGAAGCACGAAACTGTGCGCGTCATGGTCCGACGCATGATTCCAGGCATGTTCGGGGTGGCGGCAATTCAGATCAATCTGCTGCTCACGACCGGCATCGCCTTCGCCATGGACGGCTCCATCGTCGCCTCATTCAACTACGCCGTTCGCCTGATGGAATTGCCGCAGGGCGTGTTCGGCATTTCTCTGGCGACGTTCATCCTGCCAGCCTTGGCCGGCCTGGCCGCCGAGAATAAGATGAAGGAATTCTCGCGCTCGCTCAGCCTGGCCTTCGACTATGTGTTCTTCCTGAATCTCTTTGTTGGCGCGCTGCTGCTCGTCCTCGCCGAACCGATCGTCCGACTCCTGTTCGAGCGCGGCGCCTTTGGAGCCGAAGCCACGAGTCGCGCCTCTCTGGCGCTCATGTGCCTGGCGCCCGGGCTCGTGGCCTTCTCAGCGGTCAACATCTTCGCCCGGGCGTTCTTCGCCATCGGAGACACGCGAACGCCCATGCGAATCAGCGTCCTGTGCCTCGCGCTGAATCTCGTCCTGGTGGTGATTCTAATCGGTCCCTACCAACAAGCCGGCATGGGCATCGCGAATTCCATCAGTTCCACCCTCAACGCATTCCTGCTTTTCGCCGCGCTGAAACGAAAGCGCTCCGACATAAAACCAGACGCCAATACGAAAAACCGCGTTCTGACCGGCCTTTGTGTGCTGCTGGCCGCAGGAGCCGCCTGGAAAATATGGGAATGGTGCGACGCCTGGCTCGGACATGACGGTCTGACCGCGCGACTGATCGTGGTGTTCCTCCCGCTTGCCTCCGCTGCGGCCATCTATGGCGTCAGCGCATTGGCTTTGCGCATCCCCGCCGCACGTGACATTGCCGGAATGGTCTCAAAAAGATTGAGCGGGAAAGAAACGGCGTAAGCGACCGTTTGGGGAGGGCGCTCGCCTTACCAGGAAAACTTCAGGAAGATCAGCCCGCGAAAACCCGGGCGTTTCTTGTCAATCGGCGTCGCGGGCATATTGTCTTCCGCCTTGCCCGCCGATTGCGGAGCCATCGGATTGAACAGCTCGAACAGGGTTTCCGTGTTGGATATTTTGGTCAGCGGGCCCGTCACGCTCGGACCGCGTTCAATCCCCAGGCGGACCGGAGGCCCCGGAACTGCCGGGCGACTCGCGCTCATTTCAGTGGCCGGCTTCCTGGAAGTCCGGACTCCTCGTTGTGCATGCGCCGAACTCGCGGTGAAAAATACGAAGAATAGAAGGCCAATCGCGATTTTGAGTATCCTGTTCACTGCCTCGAAAAGTAAGAGCAAGTCGCGGGCGATGTCAAAGCCGCATTTTGCCGGGCGTGATTGAAAGTGGGTGGTCGAATTCACGAACGCGTCATCGGGCCGGCTTTGTCCCGTAGGGACATTTGAGAATACAGGCAGCCCATCCACTGGGACGCCACCCACTTTCGTTTACATCCATTTTGCCCGTGATTCGCGGTCGCGGTTGCGTTAAACACCTGCCTCTCGATGAACGCCCCGAATGATCAGACCAACGACCCCGTCAAAGCGGACGACACCCGCATGCTCAACTCCTTCAATCTCGTCGTCACCGCCGCGTCTTCGTTCGGCATGGCCGCGATGGGCGCCTTTCTGTGCTCCGTGAAACAGGTCAACCCGAAGATCGTCACCCAGTTCGACGGCCTCTCAGTCCTGGGTTTTATCGTGCCCGGCGTCGTGACTTGGCTTTTCTGCAAGAAGTTATTGCCCTCGACCGACGAAGCCCTTGCTCTCGATCCTTCAAAAAATAAAAGCCGCCGCCGATGGCTGATTTCCTTCACGGCTTTCTCGGTCATCGGGATGCTGGCGTCCGTGGGCTTTTCTCTCCGCAACGCAGGCCCCGCGCTCAATCAGATTATTTTGGGAGCCGTCCTGGCAGTCATCGTCCTGTCGATCATCGGCTTCGCCTCCTGGTCGCTGTTCAGCGCTCTGGAAAAGGACGGCGATACCTTGAAAGACGGCGAGTGCGAACCCGGCGATCTCCAGAAATAGCCCGCCCCCCGCGCTTCAATCCCCTACCTCGACCGAAATAAACGTCGCCGATCCTCAAGCGGAACGGCGCGAATCGCCGCCTGTCGTTCAGCCTGATTCAATTTGCCGTCGCCGTCCTTGTCGTATTTCGCGATCAACCGCTTCAGCAACTGGCCTCCGCCCGCGCCGTCCCGGTCCGCGAATCGGTTCCTGATCGCCGCCGTTCCAGCGTCGCGACGATGCTTGCCAATCGCCGTGTTGAGCTTACGCAGATCCGAGGATCTCTTCGTCACCATCTGCAGCGTGACACTGCCCATCTCATCGGTCGATTCCTTGCCCCATTTGACGCGTTGCGGCGGATTGGAAGGATTGTGAATATTGGCGGCCGAATTGTCCCAGACCACCTTCCCATCGATCCTCGTCCCCGCCGGCAGATCGACATAATCCTTATAGTTGTATTGCTCCTGCCACGAAAAATCCCAGTCCTTGATCCACAATAATTCCTTCGTTGCGCCGGTCGGCAGCGTCGCGGTCATTTTCATCTCCTTGCCCAGATAATGCGAATGGGCGCTCACCGCGAATGCGCGCACATCCACCGGCAACACAAACGAATCAGTCTTCGTGTAGCTCTTTTCTCCCGCCGGAATATCCACGCCCGCCAGCGCGCCGAATACCGGCGGAAGCTGTAACGCGGTGAACCCTTTCGTCGGAGGCTTCTCCGAAAAGTAAATTCCCAGGGTCGACACCTCGGTTTCCTCCTTGCCCGAAGGATGAAAGTGCGTCGACAGAATCAAGTCCGCTTTGGCCGGGAGTTTGAAGGCCAATCCTTCGGGCAACTCTCGCGGCGTTCCGCCGACAGCCCA
>JBLHKZ010000108.1:0-17692 GCA_047618185.1 Limisphaerales bacterium | reverse complement strand
CCCGTGATTGCCATTCGCGCAAATCGTCTGCTTCTAGCTTGGGAAAGACGCCTTGGAGGAACCAACACATTGAGAGAATTTCGGAGTGTTCATTGCGATTCATAGCGGACATCAAGAGTCGCCCTGCCTCTTCAGCAAACTTCGTCGGCCGAATCTTGGCAAACCACGGCCAAATCGCCTCCATCTCGTAGTCTTCCACCCTTCGGCTTACCCCGGAATGCAAACCATCGTGCTCAGACAATTTTTCGATCGACCGGCAAATCACCTGAACGTCATCATCCAACAAGTTTGGAAGATCTTCACGAACAGCCAGATATCCAAAATCGGTTTCGTTTGGATACGGCTTAACCCGATCACCCCTAAATACGCGACATCGTTTTCTGAGCAGTTTCACAGCCGGATCGCCGAAGTAGGGCACAGGCGTTTGTCGCGGTTGCAGCTTCAACGAATCAGGCAGATCGTCGGTCGACAATGTAGCGGCAAGCCGTTGATAGCCTTCCAAGAGGACTGGATCGTCGGAAATTGCAACGACGTCAAACTCGAGTTTCTCAATAATTTTTTCTGTATATCGCCATCGCATCAAAACTCCGACAACCTCATTAATATGTTTGAATCGACTCTGCCGGCTTTCAATCAGGCGCCAAGACAATCGATCAGTCGCAAGACTGAGACTGAGATGGCGTAGAAAATCAGACTCTGGCCTAAGCGACAGCAACGAGACGACGACCGATGCCAATCTCACTTGAACTTGAGTTTTGGCAATCGGCAGGGTGTGGCCGCAATAGTCGAGAGTCTCGCCAGAACAATCTTCATTCCAAACAAACAACAACCAACGCGTCATGTGTCTTCGCAATGAAACCAATGCTTCGCCTTCAGCGAGCCAAAGACGCACAAGTCGCTGCACGATGAAATCCTCCTTCATTCCCGGGTGGAGTCGTTCGAAATGCGCTTCAACAAAAAGCGCATATGCATCGAAGTCATTGTTGCACCAGAAATCCAACCGCTCATCAGTAACGTTCGAGTTGTGGATACGAAGCCACGAATATAGCAACGAAGCGCGTTCCTTTGCCTGTGTTTCACCTCGTTCTTCCAGATCCAACGACGTCAATTGAAGCGCAACGAATATGGATTCCGCGCTGCCATCTTCACCGACAAGAGGTTCCAATTCCTTGACGATCCGGTCAGCCGTCTCGACTACGTCATCGTCGGGTGCTGATCGTATCAATTTCCGAATGAACAAGGCACGCCCAAGGATCAAATGGTGAGGATTCATTCGTGCGTTGAACACGTCAGCGTGTTCCATGATCCGGATTTCACACAGGTAACTTCGGGCCTCCGCGTATTTTCCATCGAAACACTTATTCAACAGATCCTGGGCTCTCCCCGATTTGTTGGCATCTGGTAGCTCAATCGCCAGTTTAGCGATAATTTCAATGGCACCTGTCGCGTGCGTGAATCCCAATCTCGTTCGAATGGCAGGCTCTGTACTTTCGATCTTGTCCATCAAAACCGCCCAGAGCACGGTCGTCACGCTTATGTTGTCAAAGCGTTGAAGTTGTTCCCGAAGTCGCAGACATGTGGTGAAATAGCGAGGAATGGACGCGATGGAATGAAGACGCTGAGGAATGTCCGACACCGATATCCCGGCCTTAAATGCAGCCGCCTCAAATTCGTCACCACCAAAGGGTTCAACTTTGATCTCCTGCGCGTGTCGCCATGTCTGCGATTCATACTCACGTCGCGAATCGAGCGGTCTCGATGTAAAAATCAACCGGCAATGGCCCTTGTGCTTTGAGGCTCGGTTCAGAACGATTTGTTGGGCATTGATCAACGCGCCGTGTTCATTCACTCCGTCAAGGACAAGAACCACTGACCGAGACCATCGTTCGCACAATTTGCGGATCAACCTGGAGTCGCTTTTGGAATCGCCAATCTTCAAGCACGCAATGGCCTCATGGAGTGCTTCCTCGATGGTTCTACATTGGGACCATTGCGAGCTGTCGAGCCAAAGAACAATGGCGCCCTCATCGTTTGCCAGCATCAGTGCTGACTGTGCGGCGATCCATGTTTTCCCATGCCCTTCAGGACCACAGAACGATAGGATCTGAGAGCCCGACGACCGCCACCAGCCGAGTGTCCGATCACAATAGGTCGGTCGATCGACCGCGCCCTTGAGCAGAATCGGCTGCAACAAGTGAGTGTCGCCATCTGTGGCGATTCCAAACCTACGTTGGAGATAGAGTTTGCATTCCCGCCTAATTCGCTTGCGGGTCTGCGTGCACGCGGTCAGTCCCAAACGGATGAGATTAAGCCGGCGTCGATGGGCCTCCGTATCACGGGACTCTTGAATCCATTGACCCAATTTTCCGTCTGCCTCCTGCAGCGGTGCAAACTTCTGGAGTTCCGACCAGTATTCAATACACAAGACAGCAAGCGCGGATTCGTCATCGACGAAATCCCAGGCCACCACATCGACAGAACTTTTTGCGCGCATGGCCTCCAGCGTATCGTCGAGTTGAGCCACACTCCGGGTCACCGCGAGCAGGTAGATATCGACTTCGAGAAGTGTCCGGATGCATTCGTCAAAATCACCTTCGATATTTTTTCTGGCTAATGGGGTGTTCTTGTAACGCTTTGTCTGAACGCAAACTCTTCGATTCAAATCGTGGGCATCGCCGCTCGGTTGGCTGCCGGATTGAGCGAGAACGAACGGCTCATCGAGCAGCAGCTCGAGAAGCCGCTTCACAAGTTCTTCAAATCCCGACATGCCATCGGCCGGCAATTCGAGAAGTGTTTGTCTGAGAATCTCTGCGCTCATGCACCCTATTTGTCGCACATGTTGCCGAACCTCTCCACTTCATGAAAGAAATTCTGACTTCGAACTGCCACGATCACCTAGAAGCAGTCCAACCCTAGGGCCAGCCGAGCGTAAGGGTTTAACCAACACCATGGTATCCGGCTTTCCGAAAAGGGGATATCGTGTCGGGTTTTCTTCGATCACGCGGTTGCCTGACGGGCCTTCCAGGCCGCCGGCGTCATTTGAGGCAGTTCGCTTTGATCTCGCTCCGCCAAGCCCGTAAACGGGTCAAGTCTCACTATTGACACCGATTGAGTCTGGCGTCACTGTGTTCCGTATGGCGCGGAAGATGAGAGTGGAGTATGAGGGTGCGATTTACCATGTGATGAGTCGAGGAAATCGCCAGGAGGCGATTTTCCGCGACGATGACGACCGGGAGACTTTCCTGCGGACGCTGGGCCATAACGGTAACGGGGTCATTTCTTGACTTTTGATACAAATATTTGCGGCCTCGCGCCTGTTGCGGATCACGGCAGGAACCCGCAATTCCGAGGATGATTGGCATCCCATTGCCTCCTTGATCGGGTCGCTTCGGTCATTGGGATGTGACGCAACTTTTGTTGATCGTAATCTCGACGGAATTGAGGTCGTAGAGAGTTTGGAGTTTTGGCCGCGCAGTCTTCGAGCAACGCTTGAGCGTCGGCCGGAATGGCGTCGTAAGGGCCTCGAATTGTCTTTAGGTTTCTGTGATTTCCTTCATGGCCTGATGGAGGCTGAGCGGGAGGATTTAGGTGTGGAAAAGTCGATGTTCCCGCGACTGCGGGAGCGAGTTCGCGTTGGTGCCAGCGCCAGTAGCGTTCCTTGAGGATGAGACCGGGATGGTTCTCGGATTCGAAGTTGCCGGCTTCGCGTTCAATAGATGGGAGGCTGATCTGCGAAGGAATATCCGGGCAAAAGCGTTCTGAATCGGTCAGATTAATCTGACGACTCTCCGTTGCATTCGGCGACGACTGCGGGTAGTATGCCCGCCAATCGAGACCCTCCGGGCTTATGCGATCACGCCAAATTTTGCTAGGTATTGCCATTTTTGCGGCTGTTTTGCCGATAAATGGAGCGGTTTTGTTTTCGCCTCAGGAGCCCTCCAGGCCCGTGCCGCCCCCCATACCCGCTCTGGAGGAGATTCGCTCCATCATACTCACGAATTTGATCGGAGCCACGTCGGCGGAGCTGGATCGGGCCGCTCTGAACGGCATCTTGAGCGGTCTCGAAGGGAAGATCGAACTGGTTTCAGCTCCTGTGGCGCCCCTTTCCCGGACTTCGGCTCCGCTGATCAACAAGACTGCGGTTTACGACAATGATTATGGGTATTTGCGGGTGGATCGTGTCAGCGCGGGGCTGGCGAAGGAATTTGATTCCACGTTCGCGAATCTTCGGATTGGCGGTGAGTTGGAGGGCCTGATTCTGGATTTGCGCTTCGCCAAAGGCGTGGATTATTCAGAGGCCGCGTCGTTGGTGGATCGCTTTTTGAAGAAAGAGAAGAAGTTACTGAAAGTGGGAGCCAGGACGATTTGGTCGACGGCCAAGCGAAACGCGATATCAGTTCCCGTGGCGGTGTTGGTGAATTCAAAGACCGTGGGCTCGGCTGAGGCTCTGGCCGCGTTGATGCGCCGTTCGAATGTGGGGCTGCTGATCGGCGCGGACACGGCTGGCGGCGTCAGTCAGTTCCGGGAGTTTACGCTCAGCAATGGGCAGCGTTTGCGCGTGGCGACGGGGCCGTTGCTGTTTGGTGAAGGCGAGGTTCTGGTCGGAGGCGCGGTTCAGCCCGACATCGAGATCGATGTCGCGGTGGAGGATGAGTTGGCCTATCTGGACAACGCCTATCGCATTCTTCCGGACGATTTGTCCACCTTGCAGGCCGAGTTGGAGCCCAATCCGTTCCGTCCCCTGAGCGAGGCGGAGATTGTTCGCCGTCACAAGCTGGAGCAGGGCGAGGAGTCGGTGATAGAGGAGAAATTTGAAGATGTCGAAGCTCCGTTGGAGTCGGAGATTCGCGATCCCGCATTAAGTCGCGCCCTGGACGTGCTCAAGGCGCTGGCAGTCGTCCGCAAGATCCATCCTTTTTGAACATTCTCGGTTGACGATTCGTCCTTCCCGCCCTAACAAACGGGCTTTTCTCGCTGAGATGAAATCCTTTCTTTTTATTTGCACGGCAAATTTTTGTCGCAGCCCAATGGCGGAGGCCCTTTTCCGTCGCGCTGTCTGCGCGCGACAGGAATACCGAATCGCCTCGGCGGGGGTGGAAACCGTCAATGGCCAGTCGCCCAACGAGTTGAGCATCGAGGCGATGGACGAGATCGGCGTCGATATCTCGCATCTGCGAAGCACAGCGCTTACTTCGCGCATGGTCGAAGAGGCCGACTATATCTTCGGCATGACGCGCCCGCATATCGACCGCGTGGTAAAAGAGTTTCCGCGCGCCGAGGACAAAGTCTTTTTGCTGCGCGAGTTCGATGACTCGTTGGCGCAGGATGAAAAATATATCGCCGATCCGATTGGCGGCTCTCTCGGAGTCCACATTCATTGTCGAAATCAGATCGAACAGGCCGTCAAGTTTCTGATCGGATACCTGGAGCGATGGGATGTGATCACGACCGACGACGACGAGCAGAAGATCGTGGAATCGGTCGCGCTGGGTTCGGATCACGCGGGTTACGAATTGAAAGAGTTTCTCAAACGGCATTTGCAAAATAAACGCATCCGAACTAAGGATTTCGGCCCTGATTCGACGTATTCTGCGGACTATCCGGATTTTGCGAAAACCGTGAGCCAGAGTGTGGCGAGCGGCCAGTTCGAGATCGGCATCTTGGTCTGCGGGACGGGCATCGGGATGAGCATTGCGGCGAACAAGCAGCCGGGCGTTCGCGCGGGACTGGTTCACGACGAGCAAACCGCGCGGCTGGCGCGGCAACATAACAATGCCAACGTTTTGTGTCTGGGCGCGCGCCGGACCACTCCAGAACTTGCGATCAAAATGATCAACGCCTTCTTCGAATCCCATTTCGAAGGCGGGCGGCACCAACGGCGCATCAGCAAACTTGAAAATGGAAACAGCAACGATGGAAAAAGAAAGTGATTTGCAGACGGTCGATCCTGCGGTGGCGGAAGTCATCAACGCGGAGCTTCGTCGGCAGAATGAAAATATCGAACTGATTGCGAGCGAGAACTTCACCAGCCGCGCGGTGATGGAGGCGACCGGCTCCTGTCTGACCAATAAGTATGCCGAGGGCTATCCGGCGAAACGATGGTACGGCGGTTGCGAGCATGTGGACATCGTCGAGGAGCTGGCGATCGAGCGGGCGAAGAAGTTGTTCGGAGCTGAGCATGCCAATGTGCAGCCCCACTCTGGCAGCGGCGCCAACATGGGCGCCTATTTTTCCGTCCTCAAGCCAGGCGACAAGATCCTTACCATGGACTTGAGTCACGGCGGCCATCTCACCCACGGCAACGCCGCCAATTTCTCGGGCAAGTTCTTTGAGGTGGTCCACTACGGCGTGCGCAAGGAGGACGAGTTGATAGACTACGATCAACTCGCCGAAATGGCCCGCGAACATCGTCCGAAAATGATTACGGTGGGCGCTAGCGCCTACCCTCGAATCATCGATTTCAAACGCATGGGAGAAATTGCGCGAGAGATCGACGCCTATCTGCTGGCCGACATCGCGCATATCGCGGGTTTGGTCGCCACGGGCGCGCACCCCAGCCCGATGGAGCACGCCGACTTCGTGACGACGACGACGCACAAGACGCTGCGCGGTCCGCGGGGGGGGTTGATCATGTGTCGTGAGAAGTACGCCAAGGCCGTGAATTCACAGGTGTTTCCGGGTATTCAGGGCGGACCCTTGATGCATGTCATCGCGGCCAAAGCGGTATGTTTTCAAGAGGCATTGCAGCCGGAATTCGCGGAATATCAGGCTCAGATCGTGACCAACGCGAAGGCCTTGGCTGAGGGCATTATGAGCCGGGGATTTCGGCTGGTAAGCGGCGGCACGGACAACCACTTGATGCTCGTCGACGTGGGCGAACGGGACGTGACGGGCAAGGAATGTCAGATCGCGTTGGATGAAGCCGGCATCACGGTGAACAAGAACACCATCCCGTTCGAGACTCGTTCTCCCTTTCAAGCGAGCGGCATTCGATTGGGCGCTCCGGCGGTTACCACTCGGGGAATGAAAGAGCCTGAAATGGCCGAAATTGCTGACCTGATCGGAGTTATTTTGGGCGATATTAAAAACCTTGACGCTGCCAAAACCGTGCGACAACGTGTCCGCGATTTGACGGCTCGGTACCCATTGCCGTATTGAGCGCGAAAGAATTGCCCGCAGAAACCCCCAAGAAAAGCGCAAGCTTTCACGGAATCGTAATTTCGATTTCGCCAGCCTTTGAAAAGAATTATTCCCGGCTGATTGACAAAAGCGCGATGGCGCATATTTAAGCTAATACTCATATGCCAAGAGCAAGAAAACCCAGAACGACGAAGTCCTCGGCCAAGCCCAAGCCCAAGCCCAAGCCCAAGCGCAGCCGAGGCGCCGCCAGCGCCTCGTCCCTCAGCGGAGGGCGCATGCCTGAGCAGACATACGATCCTTCCGAGTTGCCGGTTGACGACCCCAGTATTGACGAGCAAGAGGAAGCGGCCGGGCTCGAGGCGGCGTCCGACGGCAAGAAGGTGAATATCGCCCAGTTGCAGGAGATGCCGATCACCGAACTGAACAAGATGGCCAAGGAGCTGGGCGTCGAGAACTTCGGCACCATGCGCAAGCATGAGGTCATTTTTCACATCTTGCAGAAAAACTCCGAAGAAAGCGGACAACTGTTCGCGGAGGGCGTGCTGGAGATCCTGCCCGAAGGATTCGGATTCTTGCGCTCGCAGAGTTTTAGTTATCTTCCTTGTCCCGAGGATATTTACGTTTCGCCTTCGCAGATTCGCCGCTTTGATCTTCAGACTGGCGACACCATCACGGGACAGATTCGTCCGCCGAAGGAGAAGGAACGATTCTTCGCGCTGTTGAAGGTTGAGGCCGTGGGGCATGAGAATCCGGAAATTGCCAAGGACAAAACTCATTTCGACAATCTCACCCCGCTTTTCCCGGACGATCGGTTCATCCTCGAAACCGAGGCCGATGAGTTTTCAACCCGCGTTTTGGATCTGGTGTGCCCGATCGGCAAGGGCACTCGCGGCCTGATTGTGGCTCCGCCGCGCACGGGCAAGACCGTGTTGATGCAGAAGCTGGCCAACGCGCTGCTCAAGAACAACAAGGAAGCCTATCTTTTCATTCTGTTGATTGACGAGCGGCCCGAGGAAGTTACCGACATGGTGCGTTCTTGTCGCCCCGCCGAGGTGATCAGCTCGACCTTCGACGAACCGCCCGAGAGGCACGTTCAGGTTGCGGAGATGGTCATCGAAAAGGCCCGTCGCATGGTCGAGCACAAGAAGGATGTCGTCATTTTGCTCGACTCAATCACCCGACTGGCGCGGGCCTACAATACGATTCAGCCGCATTCTGGGAAAATTCTCTCTGGCGGCGTCGACGCCAACGCACTGCACAAGCCCAAGCGCTTCTTTGGCGCGGCGCGCAATATTGAAGAGGGCGGATCGTTGACGATCATCGCCACGGCGCTGGTCGACACCGGTTCACGCATGGACGAGGTCATCTTCGAGGAATTCAAGGGCACCGGCAATATGGAGGTGCACCTGGACCGTCACTTGGTCGAGCGTCGCATTTTCCCGTCGATCAACGTGGGCTTGTCCGGCACCCGGCGTGAGGAGTTGTTGTATCACCCTCAGGAACTGGACAAGGTGGTTCTCCTTCGGCGCGCATTGACTGGTGTTCCTCCGGTGGAAGCAATGGAGCTGTTGCTCGGAAAACTCAAAGACACTCAAAATAACATCGAGTTTATTTTGTCGCTCGATATCTGAGGACGAGATTGGCTGGACAAAAAAGGGGTCTACGCGAGCGCGGCGGCCTGAATTCGTTTCTTTCCCCGCTTGTGAATTTTGAATAAGGATTGCTTGGGCTGTGTCTCAACTGCTCCAAATTGGCATGTGTAATCTCTACAAATCTCCAGTCGCCTGTCGGCTGTTCTCCCCGCGCGGCGTAGTTCGCCTGGCGGTCCTGGTTGGCGCGGCCTTTGCCGTCCTGCTCACCGGATGCAAGGACGACCAGGCTCGCAGCTACCCCATTCCCAGCGAATCCTACACGCCGACCACGCCGGGCGCGCCGATCGTAACGTGGCGCCTGCCAAAAGGTTGGACCGAGACATCCACCGGCAGCAGCGGCATGCGATTTGCCTCTTTTCTGGTGGCCGGCCTGCATGGGCATGACGTTGATATTTCGATTGTGCCCATCCCGGAAATGCGGGCGGGCGAACTCGACAATGTAAACCGTTGGCGCGGGCAGGTTGGACTGGGGCCGATCACGGGGACGGAATTGGACCAACAGGCCCAAGAGGCGCCGATCGGGCCCTTTCAAGGCCGGGTGTTTGACATGACCAGTGAGACCCCGGTTATTCACGGATCGCATCATCAGCGCATCCTGGCGGCGTCGCTGCCCAAGCCGGGCCGCACCTGGTATTTCAAGATGTCAGGCGTCGCCGAAACCGTGGGCGAGCAGAAACCCGCCTTTCTGGAATTTCTCAAATCCCTGGAGATCGAGGAGCCCGAGCCCTCCGCGGTGCGCAAGGCGATGGCTCCGTCCATGATGCAACCCATGGGCGCGGTGAGCCCGCCGCCCCCCCAGGCGACGCCGGCCTGGACGACTCCCGAGGGCTGGGTCGAATCGCCCGGCAACTCAATGCGCATCGCGACCTTTCTGGTGAAGCGCGAGGGCGGCGGATCCGGCGAAGTCGCAGTGACGAAATTTCCCGGCGATGTCGGAACCATGCATGGCAATATTGAGCGGTGGCGCGGACAGGTGGGCCTGGGTTCGATCGATCCCGGCGATGTCGGACGTTATTCCCGAAGCCTTGACTGGGAGGGAGTTGACGCGACCTTGGTCGACACCAGCGGTGTGCGGGAAGGGGAACGCGACCCCTCAAGCCAACGAATTTTGACTGTGATCGTTTCGAAGGACGGATATAAGTGGTTTTTCAAACTCACCGGGGATACGGAGCTGGTCGGTCAGGAGGAAAAAAACCTGATCGAATTCGCGAAGTCGGCCCAATAGCGCGGAATGAACAAGATTATCGATTTTTTTACGTCGTTGAAGCTGACGGTTGCGTGCCTGTCCTGCGGGCTCGTGCTGGTGTTCGTCGGCACGCTCGCTCAGGTTCACGTCGGGCTCTACGACGTGCAGTCGGAGTATTTCCGACAGTATATCCTGTTTCGTCCGATGAGCGATTTGCACGCCTCATTGCCCGATATAAGATACCCGTTTCCGGGCGGCTATTTGATCGGTTGGTTTCTGTTCGTGAATCTGGTCGCCGCGCATATCAAGCGCTTCAAACTCAGCTGGGCGAAGTCGGGCATCTTTCTGACGCATATCGGGATTGTGCTGTTATTGCTGGGCCAGTTTCTGACCGAGATGTTTCAGGTCGAGGGCAGCATGCGAATCGAGGAGGGCAGTTCCAAGAACTACAGCAACAGCCACCTCGACAACGAATTCGTCCTGATTGAAAAGTCGAGTAATCAGCAGGACGTCGTGCATTCGATTCCCGAGTCGAAGCTGGTCGAAGGGTCGGAGCTCTCCGTGGAGGGAACGCCGTTCGCGTTTCGGGTGAAGAAATATTTCAAGAATTGTGATTCCGAATTGCGGCACTACGTGTTGTTGCAGGTGGATAATGGGCGCATGGATCTGGCGGCGTTGCAGGCGACCGTCGATCAAAAGATGAACGCGCCCAACGGCGTCGGGCGGCGATTGACAGTGGTTAAACGGTCGGCCACGGCCAGGATGGACGATCGCAATATTCCCGCCGCGCTGATCGAAGTCGTCGCGGGAGGCGAATCCAAGGGTGAATGGCTCGTGACGAATTGGGCGGCCGACGACGCCATGGCCGCATTTGCGCATCGGGTGGTCGGCGATCGCTACGCCAATCTGGACGCGCCCCAAACCATTGAGCACGGCGGCAAGTCCTACGAGATCGCGTTGCGTTCCGTGCGCCAGTACAAGCCGCACACGATCGAGTTGATCGATTTCGAGCATGACAAATACCAGGGCACGGAGAAGGCGATGAATTTCTCCAGCACGATTCATCTGACGAATCCCGAGACGGGAGAGGAGAGAAAGAACATCATTATCAAGATGAATCACCCGTTGCGCTACGGGGGAGAGACTTATTATCAAAGCAGCTTTGAGCCGGGCGACAGGGTCACCGTTCTTCAGGTCGTGCGCAATCCGGTTTGGTTGACGCCCTATTTTTCCTGCTTTTTCGTCTGGGCCGGTCTGTTGACCCATTTCTGCATGCACCTCTTTACCTTTTTCAAACGGCGGACCAAATCCAAGTCGGAGAATTCCAAAACGGGGAAGGGAACGGGAGACAAGGGCAAGTCGTCGGGGCTGCGGCGAGCGGACAAGTCCCTGAATCAGAAACCCGCCAAGAGCCGTGAGTCGGTTGCCGTGCCGCGGCTTGCGACGGGAGATAAGGAGTCATGAATATTACCTTTGTCGATGTGATGTGGGTCGCGCTGGTCCCTCTGGCCGCCGCGTTCGTTTATCTGTGCTATCTCGAATTCCGCCACGCCAA
Organism: Limisphaerales bacterium; assembly: GCA_047618185.1. Classification (GTDB taxonomy): domain Bacteria; phylum Verrucomicrobiota; class Verrucomicrobiia; order Limisphaerales; family JAYPEY01; genus JAYPEY01. Next base: position 6,159 of record JBLHKZ010000108.1, on the reverse strand, counting down.
GCCGTGTCGGACGGCGTCGATTATCGTCGGGATTTTCGCTCTCTGGATGCTGGCCAGCCTGTTCCGGCCGGTGAAAGCGGTGGATGGATTTGAAGTGAAGGAATTCGGTTCGTTGCCGGTTCTGCTGGGAGGGCGCATACAGCCGATGCAATCCATCGCTCGGAACAGCCTGTTGTCGATTCGCGGCAAGTCGGCGGTCGCGCTCAGCGAGGTCAAGTGGTGGGAGCGTTTCCTGGGGCGACGCCCTGAAAAGCTCGCGGCCACGCCCTGGATGATGGAGGTCCTGTTCAAGCCGGAAGCCGCGGATGATCGGCCGTTGTTCCTGATCCACCACCCGGAGGTAAAGAGTGAGCTGGGCCTTGAGAATCTGCGCACGCCCGAGGGGCAGGAGCGGAAATTTTTCTCCTATAACGAGATTACGAGCAGGACCACGTCGAACATGAATCCCAGCACCGGGCGAGCGCAGGAGGAGCCGGTGAATTTTCAGGTTCTGCAGAAGCAGGCGTCACGCATTGGCGACATCGACGCGCAGCTGCGCACGCCGCTGGATAAGCGATTCCTGGCCCTTCACAACGGCTTGGGAATGTACCTCTCGTTGAAGGCCAATTTGCGCCCCCCCGATGCGGCGGGGCGGATTGCGCCGACCTGGGTCGAGGAACTGGATATCTACGGCTCGGCGATTCCGGTGTTTGTCTCGGTTGCGCGGACGCGGGATTTTTCCAATCTGACGCCGGAACAAAATCGCGCGATTCAGATGCTGGGCATGTTCAAGGATCGCTACGAGCATATCGATAACTATGCCAAGATTCATACGATGCCGCCGTCGGGCGCCGAGGGAGCGTCGGAGGATTGGACCAAGATGGGGAAGGCTCTGTTGGAGTCCATGTTCGCTGGTGAAGTTCATCCGGCGGCGCTCGCCTATGCAAAAATAAGTCTGGCTTATCGGGAGGGGAAACCTGCGGCGTTCAATCAGGAAGTGGCCAACTACCGCACCTGGCTGACCGGCAGGAATCTGGTGACCGAGCAGAAAAAAGGACGCCAGGAATTCCTCTTTAATTCCTTTGGGCCCTTTTACAAGTGCATGGTGATCTATGTCGTGGCCTTGTTGCTGGGCGTTTTTTATTGGCTCAATTTTACCCCCTGGATGCGCCAGACCGGATTTTGGCTGATTGCCCTCGCGGTGGTTGTGCACACGATGGGATTGATTTTTCGCATGCAGCTCGAAGGCCGCCCGCCGGTCACCAATCTCTATTCCTCGGCGGTGTTCATCGGTTGGGGATCTGTCGGGCTGTGCATGGTTCTGGAGCGAATTTTCCGGGACGGCATCGGGATTGTGGTCGCGTCCACCATTGGCTTTTCAACGTTGATTATCGCGCATCACCTCTCGCTCACCGGAGATACGATGGAGATGCTGGAAGCTGTCCTGGACACGAATTTCTGGCTGGCGACCCATGTGGTCGCGATCACCATCGGTTACGCCTCAATGTTCGTCGCGGGATTCCTAGCGATCATTTATATCGTTCGCGGCCTGTTTACCAAGGGTCTTGACAAGGTGACGGCAAATGCGTTGAAGCGCATGGTCTACGGGATTCTCTGCTTTGCGACTTTGTTCAGTTTTGTGGGCACGGTTCTGGGCGGTATTTGGGCCGATCAATCATGGGGACGATTCTGGGGCTGGGATCCCAAGGAAAATGGCGCGCTGATGATTGTCATTTGGTGCGGGATCATGCTGCATGCCCGCATGGGCGGCCTGATCAAGGATCGAGGCTTGATGGCCATGGCGGTGTTCGGGAACATTGTCACCAGTTTTTCCTGGTTCGGCGTGAACATGCTCGGTGTCGGCCTGCACTCCTACGGTTTTATGGACAAGGCGATGTTCTGGCTGGTCGCGTTCGACATCAGCCAACTCGTGATTATCTCGCTTTGCTTCGTGCCGACCTCCAAATGGTTAAGCTTCCAGAAAACAGCGACGCCAGCCGTTTGAAGCGCGCCAGTCGAACGAATCATTCCTGCGCTTCGGCGTCGGCTTCCGTCAGCCACACAACTCCGTCTTCCAGGCTGATTTCAATCGGGTAGAGGCTCTCGCCCCCGCAGGGCCCTTCGATGCAGCGTCCGTTCGCCGGGTGGTACATGGCGCCGTGAGTCTGACAGATGATGAATTTCCCCTCGCTGTCGAAGAATCGATTGTCGTCGTAGTCGAGCGTGAGCGGGAGATGACGGCAGAGGTTTTCATAGGCGACGATCTTGCCGCCGAAGCGCGCCAGGAAACCGTCGACGGTTTCGGAGCCGCGTCGAAAGCTGAACTTGAGGCTTTGGCCGTCCGTGAGGTCGGTTTCCGAGGCGAGGCGAATTCGCGGCATGCGCGGGATTGTCCGGCGCTTCTGTTTCTCTGACAAGGGCGCGAAAGAACGATTCGCGGAACCTCCTCGAAAAGTGTTTTCCGAGGCAGCGCCTCAGGCCATAGTTTCGATCCATGTTCAACCATGAAATGAATTCTCCAAACCGCCCAAACCGAACGATGCCGTTTCCCGTTTTTCAGCGACTGGCGCTGGTGTTCGTTGGCTTGCTGCTCACGGAGGGCTTGGCGGCTGACGCGAAGCCGAAGGCCAAAGCTCCCCAACCAAAGCCGACACTGAAGGTCTGGCCGGCGGAGGTTCGCGAAATCCGTTACCACAGCGCCGCCGACGATTCAAAGCAGCCCGCGAAGTACTATGATTCGGGCTCGAAGAAGAAACGCCCCTTGCTGGTCGCCCTTCACACCTGGTCGGGAGACTATCGCCAGAAGACGAGCGTTCCGTACGCCAAATGGTGCATCGAGCATGACTGGATCATGATTCATCCCAATTTCCGCGGGTCGAATACACGCCCCGAGGCGATGGGATCTGAGCTTGCGGTGGCGGACATACTCAGCGCGGTTGACCACGCGAAGGCCAACGCGGCGGTCGATGAGTCGCGCATCTACCTGGTTGGCGCCTCGGGCGGCGGCTACGCGTCCCTCTTGATGGCCGGCCGGGCTCCGGAAATCTGGGCCGGAGTCTCGGCCTGGGTTCCCATCAACGATTTGCAGGCCTGGTATTTTGAAACGCGCGAACGGAAGCTGGGATACGCGGACCACATTGTGAAAGCGACGGGCGGCGTCCCCGAAGACGGAACGGCGGCCGCGGAGCGCTGTCGATTGAGATCTGCGGCGACCTACCTGAAGAAGGCGCGCGGCGTCCGACTGGACATCAATGCCGGCATTCATGACGGCTACACGGGCAGCGTGCCGGTCAGCCACGCCTTGAACGCTTTTAATCTGGTCGCGCGAAAACCGGATCGGCTGAGCGACGAACAGGTCGAGTATTTTACGAAGCAAAGGAATGTCCCGGATGCGTTGCAATCAGAGGTTGAAATGGACTGGACCTACGGCGCGAAGAAAGTGTTGTTTCGTCGTCAGTCGGGAGCCGCGCGCGTGACGATCTTCGAGGGCGGCCACGAAATTATTCACGAGGCGGCGCTGAAATGGTTGGCGAAACAAGGGAAGGCGGGAAGCGGAAAGAAGTGAGCGGCGATCCGGTGTCAGGCCATTCCCTTCCAACGACGCAGGCCCCATTCAGCCACGAAGCAGCAGAGCGCGAAGAGGAAGACGATCGGATGTTGCCAGATGGGCTTTGACCAGCTTTCGGTGATCGGCGCCTTGCGGTTGGGAAGCGAGGCGACAAATGTTTGAAGGGCGCCGGGTTCAATCATTTCTCCCCCGGTTTGCTTCGCGATGGTTTCAAGCAGGGCGCGATTGGGTTTGAGGGAGCGGAATTCATCGGCTGCGAAATCCACCGTCCAGCCGATTTCGGCGCGGCCGGCTTCAATTCCGTTTTCATCCATGACGATTGCCTCGGCGCGATAGCCGCCGGTTGCTCGCGGAATGTAGGTGTCCTGATAGAGCCCGGCTTCACTGAGCGAGGGTTCGGGCGTCAGCTTGACTGCGGCGTTTGTGCTGGAGCCGTTCGCGTTGGGCTCTTTCCCCGGTTGCGAGGCGATGGTGACGGGCTCGACCTTCAGCTTCACAGTTCCGTTGTCCAACGATTCGAATTTCATGTTGCGCGCCCGGACGTTGAGCTGGATGGCGTGATTGGGATCGCCGCTCCTGGGCTCGGCCTCCAGCTCGATGCGTTTGGGAATGTCCGCCACCATCCAGCGGATGAGCTGACGCCACATCTTGCCGAGGTCGTCGGGATCGCCTTCCTCGCGATGCATGCTCCAGCGCCAAAGATCGCCCACCAGCATCGCGCCCGCGCGTCCGCGTCCGAATCGCTGCACCACGAGCGCGGGATAGACCTCATCGTCCTGATCTCGCACCTCGCCGATCACGCTGGAGCCGGGTTTCACGTCGCGGACGCGATTAATGACACGAAAGGGCGCTCTATCCATGCGCTCAAATCGTTGTCGTTCCTCGGATTCCGTTTCGTAAAGGCGGGCCCAGGGTTGCAGCCAACCTTCGCGCGTGAGCGAAAACTTAAGCCGATCCAGCGGGCTGGTGTCCTTGATGAAATCGAGGTAGACGGGCAGGACATCGCCAATCGGCGTGCGGGCGTATTCGCCCTGTTGGAAGGACTCCTGACCGCCGAGCATGAGAAAACCGCCGCCGCGCTCGGAGACGAAGGCCTTGATGAGGCTCATCTGATCGTAGGTGAAAAACTTGGCTTCCAAGTCGTCGACGATGATGGCGTCGTAGACGAACAGTTCCTCACGGGTGTCGGGGAAGCCGTCCCGCAATTCGGTTTCGTCACGGACCTTGAGACGAATGAGGACGGGTTGATCGTAGCGTTCGGTCTCTTCGTTGGTTTTGTCGAAGCCGCGGAAGAGCGGGTTGGTGGACTCGCCGCTGCGGCCTTTAAACTCAAACTTGGGCTCGCGGCGTGCGACGCGCTGGAGGGCGGACATTTCGATCTGATCGTCCTCCGCCAGCGAGCGTCCGAGGAATTTATATTCCCAGTTGGGGCGGCCGCAGACGTAGAGAACGCGGTAGGGGCCCCGGTCTCGATCAGCGACGATCACGCGGGCGTTGTTGGCCAGGGTCGCTTCCGAGGATTTCTCCGGTTCCTCGGACAGTTCCTCCTCTTCCTCAATGGCGATCTGGACGCGGTAGAAAGCCAGATCGGCGGTCTTGGGCCGAATCCGAAAGCGAAACACGGCGGTCTGGTCGGACTCAGGCGCGACTTGAGTCTGGGATTGGACGACTTCGCCATCCTGGTTCAGCAGCTGAGCCACAATATTGGTTTTTGAATAGCCCGAGGCCTCGACATCGACCTGGATGGTCACCGGCGCATCTTCAAAGGAGGATTGCGTGACGGCGACGTTCTGGATGGAGATGTCCTTGATCGAGGTGTCTTTGCCAATGACGACCGGGTAGATCGGCGGCAGTCCTTCGAGATCCGGCGCGCCGGCTTTGAGGTCGGTGGCGTTGCCGTCGGTGAACAGCAGCACGCCGGCCAGCGGTTGGCCTTTGTAGCGCTCCTTGATCGTATTCAGAGCGGAACCCAGCGAGGAGGCGCGGCCGTCGAACACGAGTTCGGAAAGATCGCGCGAGGATTGGAGGCGTGAGTCGAACAGGTAGCGCCGGACCTGGAAATCTTCATTCAGACGGGTCTGCCAGGTGACGGTGTCCGAGGTCAAAATGTCGCGCATGGTCTCCCCGCGAGTCTTGGCCGCGAGATTGTCCCGCATGTTCATCCCCTGGCTGTTGTCGGCGAGGATGACGAACATGTTGGAGCCGGGGCGCGCGCGCTCGCGACTCAGCAGGGGCTCCAGCAGAACGAGCCCAAGCGTGATCAGCCCAATGAGTTTGAGGCTGAAACAGGCGAGGCGGATATTTCGATCGGCCGGCGTGGCGCGATAGCTCCAAACGAGAATCGCGGCCGCGATTCCCACCAGCAGAATGGCTGGAATCAGCCAGTCCTTGCTGGAGAAAACTAGCGTTCCAAACGACATGCGGCGAGATTGTCAGGTTTGGGTCGCGCAACCGCAACTGATTTAATTGATGGCCGGCCCGTTGATGGGGAACGCGGTGAAGAACTAATCATATGCGGGCTAACGTCAGTCGGTCAGTCGAAGTCTCAAAAAAAGAGCGCCGGAGGAATATAGCGGCAGTTCGACGCGGGCTTGCGCGCGGTCGACGCCGAC
>JBLHKZ010000107.1:0-17781 GCA_047618185.1 Limisphaerales bacterium | reverse complement strand
CTCGGGCCAAACACGTAATCTTCCTTTTTATGCGGGGCGGTCCGTCGCAAGTTGACACCTTCGACTACAAGCCCGAGTTGACGAAGCGCCATGAGGAGGATCTCGGCGGCGGGCGACGCTACTTTCAATCGCCCTGGTCGTTTCGAGAGTATGGCCAATGCGGCCTTCCGGTGTCCGATCTTTTTCCCCACACCGGCCAGCATGCGGACGACCTTTGCGTGATTAATTCGATGCACACCGACATCGGAAATCACCCGCAGGCCATCATGCAGATGAACACCGGAAGCTTTCAGTTTGTGCGTCCCTCGGTGGGTTCCTGGGTGGTTTACGGATTGGGAACGGAGAACCAAAATCTTCCCGGATTTCTGTCGATCAATCCGGACTTTTCCGCCGGAGGCGCGCGTAAATACGGGTGTGCTTTCCTGCCTTCGGCGACTTCGGGGACGGCCATTAATTCCTGGGGCGGCGGCGACTCCAAGATTATTCCTCCGGCGCTGAAGGATTTCGAGATTCCCCATACTCGAAACAAAGCCTACAGCCGCCGTGAGCAACGCGAGCAACTGGACCTGTTGCAATCCCTTAACCGAAGCCGTCTGGCTCGCGATGAATCCAATCCGAAGCTGGAGGGGATCATCCACTCCTTCGAAACGGCGTTCCGCATGCAGACTGACTTGCCCACCCTGCTCAATGTCGACAGGGAACCCGCTCACGTATTGAAACGCTACGGCGTGAATGTGGAGCCGACCGACGATTTCGGACGGGCCTGCCTTACCGCGCGACGGGCGGTGGAGTCAGGCGTGCGATTCGTTCAGCTCAACCTTGGATTCTGGGATCAGCATACGAAGATCGAGGAAGGACACGCGAAGTTGGCGGCGAAGAGCGATCTCCCGATTGCGGGCCTGAACGCCGATTTGAAAGAGCGCGGTCTGTTTGATGAAACCCTGATCGTTTGGACCGGAGAATTCGGGCGTCCGCCCATCTACAACAAGAACGACGGGCGCGATCACAATAACCTTGGGTTTACCGCGTGGCTCGCAGGTGGCCGCGTCCAGGGCGGTCTTCGCTACGGCCTGACGGACGAACTCGGCGATAAGTCGGTCGAAAACAAAGTCCATCTTCATGATCTTCACGCGATCCTGCTGCACCTCCTGGGTCTCGACCATGAGCGTTTGACCTACCGATACGGGGGACGTGATTTCCGTCTGACCGATGTCCATGGACACGTCGTTCGCGACATCCTCGCTTAGTGTGCGCGCCCGAGCGCCTGGGACAATTCAGAGCGCAGTTTCGCCTGGGCCGATCCCATGATTCCCATTGAGTAGAATGGGCTGAGGATGGCCAGGACCCAGCCTACTTGCGGCATGAGCAGCCACAGCCAGGGAGCCGCCATCAGGATCAGGACCGTTTTGAACAGGGCCAATCGGGCCGTTCTGGAAGCGATGCCCTGCCAGAGTCCGAGCCAGCCAATGGAGAACAGATCGATTGTCGTAATGATCCACAAGACGCTCATCAAGGCGGCCCAGAAAAAGAATTGGATCAGCGAATCGCCAAACTCGCCTTGCGCGAAAGAGACGATGCCGACGGCGACGGTTTGCACAATGAGCAGGGTCAAGACGGGCGCCTTGAATGCGCGGCGCAGCGCGACCGCGTGCGCCAGGATGACTTTTCGATCACCCATCGGGGTCGTTAACAGCGCTTCCAACTCTCCCGACCGACGGGCTTCGGAGGTTAATTGGCAGGCGATCGCCGCGACCCAAAGCTTTAGCGCCCCGCCCGCCGCCCAGATCCAGATCGCCATGATGGCAATCGTTTCGTCGGCGCTCAGCGGCAGAGAATTCTGGATGTCCAAGAACGCAATCACCAGACAACCGATCGAGACGACTGCGATCAGACTCCATTTGGGCGCGCTGTTTGGCATGCGACGCGAGTAGAGCCAGACAGCAGGGTTGTTTCGCGTCGCAGGATCCGCTTTCTGCCAGGCGCGGTTGGCCCAGACTCTGGCCAGGCTTTGCCGCGTGGTCTGATCGGGCGCCTCCTTGTGTGCGACCCTGCGTGCGCCGATTGCGAGGAGCATCCATGATAGGAACTGTAGCAGGGCGTTCGATTGCCAGTAGGCGGCCGCATGAGCCTGGTAGGCCGTCGCGCCCGCGAGTTGACAGGCGCGCCACGGACTGAGAATCGAAAAATCAAATTGCGGGGAGACGCCAAATGCGATGAGTCCGAATCGCAACAAGACTGGCGCCAGAGCCATGCCGAATGTCACTGCGAGAGCGCCTATCAGAGCGTTGGCGGATTCACGGGAGTAGGCCGAAATCGCCATGCCTGCGGCGAGCGCGAAAAATAGCGCATTGATCAGCGCCAATAGGGTCCGCCAGAACTCCGCCTGAGTCACGCCGCCCAGGGAGATCGAAATCGCGAGCGCCGGCATGCAGGCCAGGAGCCCGAAAAAACCATTCAACGAAGCGGAGGCGAGCTTGCCCAGCACGATGTCGAACCGGCTGAGGTTTGAGAGAAAGAGAAGGTCCAGCGTGCCATCGCGTTTTTCGGAACTGAGCGTGTCGGATGTGGCCGCCGAGCCGATCAGCAGGCAGAGGACGAGCAACACGTGAGTGAGAAGATGAAACACATGCTGGCCAACTTCGGCGGGAACGTATTTGTCCTGCAGGATGAGTGTCGCGCCGGCCGCGACGAATCCGGCGATCAATGCCGCGACAAATCGCGTCGTCATCGTGGAGCGTTGGCGGGCGCGGACTCGCAGTTCGCGTTCGATGACCGGCCAGGCGTTCATGGAGAAGGTCTTTCCCGATCTTTCGCCGACACGGGCTTGCCGTTCTTGAAGGCTCCGGGATCGCTGACGATGCGGGGAAAGCGATCTCGAAATCGAGACTCAGCCTTATTGGCCAGGCTTAGGGAATGGAACGGCGAACCCAGCATCAGAACGACGCCCGCGCAAGGCACGATAAAGGTCAGCCAGGGGATCACGAGGACCATGAAAATCGTCCGGCCGAGGGCGACGTGCATTTTGCTATACGCCAGCCCGTTCCATAGCCCGAGCCAGGCGATTGCCCGGAGGTCCGTCAGCAGGGATATGAATACGCCAAGCGTTACGATTATGCCCCAAATAAAGGTCTCGGCCGCGTCTGGGAGGAAGAAGAGAGCCAGCGCCACTGGGATTACCTGCGCGGTCACGATCCAGATTAGGGGCCTTTCAAAAATGTGCTGTATTGAGTCGATCTGCCCCTGGACGATTTGGCGCGGTTGGAGTGGCATCGTCAGCAGCAATTCCAGTTCGCCGGTCTTGCGCATCTCATTGAACGATTGGCAGGCCACGACGCCGACCCAGAATTTCAGCAGGAGATTCACGAAGAATCCGATCACGATGACCGGGGCCACTTGATATGAGCTGCTGATCAACGAGGTTGCGAGCGAGGCGCCGACCATCACGATCATCACAAGAATCACTGCCCACCGAAGCAGGCTGGGATGATCCGTGCCCCGTGTGCCGAGCCAGACAACCGGCTTCTGTTCCAGTGTCCTGCGACGTTCCGTTGTCGCGGGCGTCCGCTCTCTCCCGGAGTCGACGCCAAGTCTCGATCGCAAGCGCGCGAACCATGATCCGGGTTTTGATGATCGGCGACCCCCGAAGGCGCCTCTTCGCGCCCTGGCGGTGATTTGGGTCGCCGCCACCAGGAAAATAGAGCCTGCGGCTGAGACGCACATCAGCGTCTGCCAGAAACGCTCCGGAGCGATCGAGAAGGAAGCGTCGCGTGAGAATCGCGGCAGAGTTGTGGGATTGAGGAAGGCGATCGGGGAGATCGATTGGGTCAGCACGACAGATAAAATCCAGTCGCCGAATCCGACTGCCGCCAGCCATGCAATGACGAATCCGATCGAGTAGAGGAACGATTTTGAGGCGTCCTCATGCAATGAAGACACCAACAGCCCTGCGGACGAGCTGAAGAACAGAATGGTCAACAGCGACAGCAACAAGCGCCAGATTCCTCCCTGAGTGACGCCGCCCATGGCCAGCGTGATTGCGAGAATGGGAGTCACCGCAATGACGCCGAACGCCACGGTCAGCGTCGCCCCTGCGAGCTTGCCGAGAATCAGATCCAGGTTGTTCAGCGGAGTGAGAAAGAGCAGGCCGATGGCGCCCTGGCGCTTCTCCTCACTGAGGGTGTCGAACGTCGCCATTAAGCCGCCGATGATGCAGGCCCAGGTGAGGAGGAAGCTAAGGATGCCAAATGTGTTTCTGCCGAGCTCGGCGGGAGGGCGCGTCGACTGAAAAAAGAAGACCATGCCCCCGATGATAAAACTGGCCGCCAATGCCGCGAGAAACCGGCTGCGATGCGTGGAGGCCTTTCGCGCGGCTACGCGCAATTCACGTTCGACGACGGGAAGGAATCGCATGACGGTCGGTGGTCGGCGGTCGGCGCGCGGGCGCCGAGCTTGAGAATTACCCGGAATGGGGCGGGCCGCAACCTCTTTGGCGGGATGCGATTAGGGCCGGGTGAATTCCAACTTCGTGAAGCATGGGACGCCGAGGACGGCGTCCCTCTCAGCGAAGGAGACGGACGCCGTCCTCGGTGTCCCATTTCATCCGTATTGAGCGTTTGTGAAGGCCGACGCGCCCGGCGGCTAATTCCGCGTGAGCAGCGGCAGCGGGGGCATCGTCGGCAAATCCAGGCCGGGCGGCAAGGGAGGGTATTCGATTCCCGTCAAACCCTCTGGCGAGGGAGGCCCCGAAAATCTAGGCGGGAGCGGGGGGAACTTGACGACGAGATCGGTCCAGGTCTGCCGCTCGTTCGCGGTCATCTGGCGCCATTGACTGGCCTTGCGAACGAAACTCTGGCGTCGCTCCGCGGGCATGCTGGCGATTTGGCGAAACGCGTTAACGCACTCAACCCGTTGGGCCTGCGGCAGCGCCTCAATTCTTCGAATGGCCGGCGCGATGGTGGCCTGTTGACTTTGTGGCAGGGCCGCCAGCGTTTTCTCCTGTTCCGCCTTCGAGAGCAGAAAAAACTTCTTGAAGCTGTCGATCATGCCGACGCGTTTTTCCCGAGGCAGCGTCTGCCATTGCGTGAGGCGAATTTCCATTTCCCGCGACCCGGGGCGGTTCGCGGATTCGAGTTCCTGCTTTCGCAGCCAGTCCATGGTGCGCTCGTGCTTGAGGATCTCGTTTCGCCAGCCGGGTGAAAGACGATCCCATTGCGCGAGGCGGTGCGCCACAGAGGCCCGATCCCTTGCCGGCATGGCCGCGAGCGCCTGGCTGCGCCGGGCTGGCTCCATCGGCAGCAGTGTTTTCAGATACCAGCGCAATTCGGTCGTTCGCAGGCGCAGTTCCCTTGTTGCGGGATCGAGGGCCTGATATTCGCGAACTTTGTTTAACAGGGCTTTTCGCGTTCGCGGCGTCCTGGGGGCAAGTGTGGACTCCTGCTCCGCGGGCGTCATCGCCAGCAGGTCCCGAAAAAACTGCACGGGCGAAACAAAGGGCGCGACGGGCGCCGTGGCCGTGGCGGGAGAGGGCGGGAGCGTCGGCGGCAGGGGAGCCGACTCCAGCACAGCTGCGCCCAATACGAGAGTCGCGGCGATCAGGAGACGAATTGTTTTGGAGGAATTCATTGCGGCTATTCCTGTTCCAGGACGGCCAGCAGGTCGTCGTCGACGATGGGATGATTCTCCAGCCGGGTGATGACGTCGTAGTTCATGAGCGCGTCCAGATTGACGTCGGCCTTTTCGGGGTCCACCGCCAGCGCGGCGCTGGAAAACTGAGCGAGCTCGCCGGCCATTTGCGCGCGGCCGGCGGATTGCTTTTGGTCGTAGAGAATCCAGGCGGCGGCCATGGCCGCCGCCGTGACGGTCGCGGATTGAACCCAACGCAAAGACAACCAACCGAACAGGCGCGGTCGATCGGAGACACGTTTCGGGGCGGATTCGCTTTGCGCGGCAGCAAGGGTCTGCACGGTGAAATTCGATGAGATTGGCGCGTCGGGAAGGCGATTCAGCAGCTGGCACAGCTGCATCTCCTCGTCCCAATGATCGCGGATCTCGGGGTGCTGGGATACCAGATCGTCCAGCCGGCTCTGCTCCTCAGGAAGAAGCGGCCGTTGCAGCTTAAGCTCCAATAATTTCTGATATTCCGATTCGCTCATTTCAATGTTCTTTGTAGATCACCACAGAGTCCGCAAAGTTGTTCAATGTTGCGCCCCTTCGCGCCAGGCTCCTGTCCTTAAATAAGGTTTCAATTGTTGCTTCAACGTTTCACGCGCCCGGTGGATCAGCGACTTGGTCGCCGAAAGCGTGCAGCCGATGATGCTGGAAATATCCTCATACGAAACATCGCCCTGCTGACAGAGCAGCATGGCCGTCCGTTGATTTTCCGGCAGCGCGGCGACGGCCTCGGCGATCTTGTCCTCCAATTCTCCGCTCAGGGTCGCGTCGGGAGGGGAGGCCGTGCGGTTGTCCTCATATTGACGAATGGGCTGATCGTCGAATTCCGGATGTGCCGCGTCCATCGACGAGGCCGGGTGGCGCGTGCGCCGACGAATCTCGTTCAGCGTGAGATTGCGTGCGATGGTAAAGAGCCAGGTGGTGAATTTCGCGGTCACCTTGTAGCGGTGGGCCGACTTGTGAACCTGCACAAAGACGTTCTGGGCAAGATCTTCTGCCTCGGTCGCGTCCTTGAGCGTGCGGAAAATGAAGTTAATGACGGGCCGCTTGTACCGTTCCACGAGCAATTCAAAGGCGTCCATGTCTCCGTCTTTTACCCGGAGCATGAGCCTGGTGTCTGGATCGCTGTCGTGTGCCGCCATCGTGTGTGAAGCTACCAAACACCAGCCTTGCCGCAAGGTTGCGCTTTTCCGCTGAAAATGTGTTTTCGGGCCACGGTGGATCCGATTGTGGTTTTTCCGTTTTGCCAGCGGGCATGGGCGCCTCTATCCTCCGCCGCCGAATGCCGACGCTTGAGGACAAAATCATAGCCAGCGCCGCGGAGCGGTTGCCGTTGCCAAAGGGAAAACTGCCTGGGAAGGAGCTGACCCGTTATCGCCGCTACCTGAAGGTCGAATCTCATCGGCTCAAAATCTTGCATCGCGCCGGCGGCTCGGGGCGGGAGATCTGCCACGGTCGTTCGGTGATGATGGACGAGCTGTTGCGGCATTTGATGATTTCGGTGGAAAAATCCATGCCGGAAACATCGAAGAAACTGCCGCCTTTTGCCCTGATTGCCTACGGCGGCTACGGGCGCGGCGAACTCAATCCTCACAGCGATATCGATATCCTTTTTCTCCATGATGGAAAAATGATTCCGCGAGGAAAGCCGTTGCCATACTTGGAGGCCCTGCTGGGGCCGGACGGGATGCTCTACACGTTGATCGATATCCCGCTCAAGGTCGGACACGCCGTCCGCACGATCGGCGAATGCGTCGAACTGGCGAGGCACGACGTGCAGACCAAGACGGCCTTGATCGAGTCGCGGTTGATCGTCGGGGACGAGGCGCTTTTTGAGAAATATCTAAAGACGCTTGAGGCCAAGTGCATCAAGGGCCGCGAGGATGCCTATTGCGCGGAGCGGGTGATCGATCAGGAGCATCGCCGGGCGAAGTTTGGCAATTCCGCGTGCATGCAGGAACCCAACATCAAGAACGGTTGTGGCGGGCTGCGGGATTATCAGAATCTCTTTTGGATGGCCTATGTGAAATACCGCGCGCGCAAGTCGGGCGAACTTCAGGAGCGCGGGCTGATTGGCGCGGCCGAAGTGAAGCAGCTCGACGCCGCCTACGATTTCCTATTACGCGCGCGCACCGAGTTGCATTACCGGGTTGAGAGGAACGTGGACGCCATGCCCAAGGCCGTGCAGCCGAAGGTGGCCTATCGACTGGGTTACACAAGCCGCTCGCCGAGCGGGCGGTTGGAGGCCTTCATGCGGGACTACTACCAGCACACCCGCACGATCCATCTGTTGACGCGTAATCTTGAGCAGCGTCTTGCATTGCGTCCTCAACCGACCCGGCTGCCGTCATTTCGAAGGGCCATGCAGAAACGCCGCGACCAGGCGAATCAGGTCACGGTCGACGGGCTCAAGTTTCTCAACGGCTATGTCCATGCTGAATCAAAGAGCGTATTTCGCGATCAGCCGAGGCGGCTGATGCGGGTCTTTCTGCACGCTCAGCAGCGCGGCCTGGAATTGCATCCCGATTTGTTCCAATTGATCCGCGACTCGCTGCGTCTGGTGGATCGCAAGTTTCTCGCCGACGAGCATGTGCATGCGACCTTTCGGGAGATTCTCGATGAGCGCGGCAATGTGGGGCGGATTCTGCGGATGATGCACGACGTTGATTTTCTGGGAAAATATATTCCGGAATTCGGCAAGCTTACCTGCCTGGTTCAGCATGAGTTCTTTCATCAATATGCCGCTGACGAGCACACGATCATCTGCCTGCAGCAGTTGGATCAAATCTGGGACGCCAAGGAAGAACCCTACAAGAACTACACGTCGATCATCGACGATCTGGAGCGGCCCTACGTGCTTTATCTGGCGTTGTTGCTGCATGATGCGGGCAAGGCCCTGGACACGGGCGATCATTCTGACGCCGGCGGCAAGCTCGCTGAATCCGTCGGGCGACGCATCGGCCTGAGCCAGCGCCGGGTGAAGCAGTTGAAGTGGCTGGTCGATCATCATCTGGCGATGGTGCGAGTGTCCCAGCAGCGCGATCTTTACGACCCGGACGTGATCGACCAGTTCGCGAGTTTCGTGGAAACGGCGGATCAACTTCGCATGCTGACCCTGTTGACTGTGGCTGATTCCCTGGGCACCAGCCGCAATCTCTGGAACGGTTTTAAGGACAGCCTGCTGACGACCCTGTTCAAGCTGACCATTAACAAGGTCACCGGGGGCACTGAGTTTATCCTGGCGGAGGAGAAACAGCGGAAGCTGCTGCGCGACGAGGTCCGCGCCCTGGCTCCGCGCACCTTTGCGGACGACGAGATCGACGCCGCGTTCGCGCACTTGCCGCCGCGCTATTTCTACACGCATTCGCCGCGCGAGATCTTTCGTGATCTGACGTTGACGCATCAGTTCATGCATCTGCAGTTGACGACCGAGGACCGGGCGTTGGAGCCGATCGTTTCCTGGCACAACGAGCCGGACCGGGGGCACACCACGGTGAAGATCTGCACCTGGGATCGCACCGGACTGTTTTCCAAAATCGCTGGCGCGCTGGCCTCGGCTGGGCTGAACATTCATGGCGCGCATATTTTTTCCCGCACGGACGGGATCATTATCGACACCTTCTTCGTGACCGACGCGGACACGGGCAAGTTGGCCACGAAGGAGGGCAAGCAGCGCTCGGAGGAGATTATCATCGAATCGCTCACCGGCCGAATCGAGGTGGACTTCGCGAAAATGATCACGGACCGGAAGTTTATCCCGCCCATCTATCAGGCGTTGGAGGGGGAACGGCTGGAGACCATTTGTCGATTCGACAATCACACCTCGCGCACTCACACCCTGCTCGATGTGGAGACCGAGGACCGCGTCGGACTGCTCTATTTCATATCCAACGCGCTCAACGAACTGGCGTTCAACATCGATGTTGCGCGGGTGTCGACGGAGAAGGGCGCGGCGATCGACAGTTTTTACCTGACCGACTGGACGCACGAGAAGATCGTCGACCCGAAGGATCAACAGTTCCTGGAACGCAAGATTCGCTTTGCGATCAAGCGGCTGGACCGGAGACTGACGGGACGCAAGAAGAAGTGATGGGGGGCGGGGGGCTCGCGCGCCTCGGTTAATGCGGCGCTGGTTGACGGGCTTGGTTCAGTTTCAGGGAATTGTTTTTCGTATTGAAGCAAACCCACCCCTGGCCCCTCGGCTTTTTCGAGTGAAATGGGACGCCGAGGACGGCATCCCTCTCAATATTTGAGACGGACGCCGTCCTCGGTGTCCCATCTTTCGAAGAATTGATATGCGCCCGTGAATCCGGCGGCCTCGAAATTGCCGTTGTCTTTGCGGCTCCGTTTGCTTATCAAGATCGGCCTTTGCCGATTCCCTTGAAACCCATTGCACCACTACAGAACCATGAGCATTGACGCGCGCCTTGCCGAATTGAATCTCGAACTGCCGCCCGCGCCGCCTCGCGGCGGCGTCTACCAACCCGTCGTGATCACGGGGAACCTCGCCTACATCTCGGGCCACGGGCCCTACCAGTCCGACGAGACCTACATCACGGGAAGGCTCGGCGATGACCTCGATGTCGATGCAGGATATGCTGCGGCAAAGCAGACCGGTCTGGCCCTCCTGGCGACGATGAAGGAGCATCTCGGCAGCCTGGATCGGATCAAGCGTGTCGTTAAAATCCTCGGGATGGTCAACTGCACTCCCGATTTCGGTCCGCATCCTCTGGTCATCAATGGTTGCAGCGAGCTTTTTCGCGACGTATTCGGCGAAGCAGCCGGAGTCGGAGCGCGCAGCGCCGTGGGCATGATGTTGCCGAACAGCATCGCGGTTGAGATCGAAGTCATTTTTGAAATCGAGTGACCCTGGGCTGTCCGAGCTGGCGAAAATTAATTGCACTTCATTCACGTCCTGACACGCTGACTTATGTCCGATAATTGGTATCAGATCGAAAACGCCGATGAGATTCCTTCTCCGGCTCTCCTCGTTTATCCCGAACGCATACGCGAGAACATCCGCAACATGGTCGAACTGACCGGCGATTCGGCGCGGCTGCGGCCGCACGTCAAGACGCACAAGATGGCCGAGGTCATCAAGCTGCAGGTCGCGGCCGGCATCGTGAAATTCAAATGCGCGACGATCGCCGAGCTGGAGATGTGCGCCAGCGCGGGGGGCAAGGATCTGTTGCTCGCCTACCAACCCGTGGGCCCCAATGTGGGCCGGATGGTCGAGCTGTGCCGCAAGTTTCCAGACGTGAAGTTTGCTGCGGCGGTGGATCGCGAATCGGTCGTGCGGACGTTGTCGGAGGCGTTTTCCGAGGCCGGAGTTACGCTGGGCCTGATGATCGATCTGGACGTGGGCATGCATCGGACAGGCATTGAGCCGGGGCCGAACGCGTTTGAACTCTATCGTTTGATTTCGGTCATGCCGGGTGTGGAAGCGCGAGGATTGCACGCCTACGACGGACACAATCACACGCCCGATCTGGAGCAGCGGACGAAAGAATTCAACGAATACATGGTTCCCGTTCGCAAGCTGCGCGACGACCTTGAGGCGGCCGGTCTGTCGGTCCCTTGCGTGGTGGCCAGTGGCACGCCGACCTTTCCGCTGCATGCGGCGGCTGGCGACGTCGAGTGCAGCCCGGGCACGACCCTGTTTATGGATTTTGGCTACGGCGACAAATTCCCGGACGTGCCCTGTCAGCACGCGGCGGCATTGATGGTGCGAGTCGTCAGCAAGCCGGGCGACGATCTGTTATGCATGGATCTCGGCTACAAGGCCGTCGCCGCGGAGAATCCGCATCCGCGCGTGAAGATCTTCGATCTGCCCGTGAGTGAATTCACCAACCAGAGCGAAGAGCATCTGGTTGCTCGGTCGGAGCGGGCGGGGGAATACAACGTCGGCGATGTGCTCTATGGCATTCCGCGCCATATCTGTCCCACGGTCGCGCATTACGCCGAGGCGGTCGTGGTTGAAAACGGCCGTGCGGTTGGACGGTGGGAAGTGACCGCTCGCAATCGGAAGATTTCGATCTAGTCGGGTCCGATGCGGGTCAGGCCAGAGCGCATCGTTTCTTCTGGTTCATTGTCAGCGCGTCATGCGCATTGACGACCGCCGCAATTTCCTTGGACATGGTTGGGGAGCCGATTGCTTCCACCAGATGGCAAACTTCGTGTTCGTGGCTTTCGCTCTCGTAGAGTTTCAGCCAGGCGTTGAATTTTTTCTGATCCTGGGGACGCTCCCGGGGCCAAACGGACACTTGGAGCCTGCCGACTTCTAGCCTCCAAGGCTTGGGTGTGAGACGCGCTCGATAACTCTCCTGTCGCTCGGTGAGTTTCTGGTATAGGGGATCCGCTTTCATCGCTTGGAAGATCTGCCTGGTTTCATCGGATGTCGGGGAGATCGGGCGATCTGTGAGGATCACGCGGAATCCCTTGGCGGTGCGATAAACTCGGCCGGAGCGTTCAGGGTTTGAAGCGAACCATTGTGTGATCCGCAGGCGTTTCTCGTTCTCGCGTTCCGCGCGCCGTTCGGGGCTGTCGCTTCGGGGGACGGCGGGCCATAGGGATTTCCAGAAACCGGCTTTTTTCTCGACCGGCTTGGGTTCCATCTCATCCCCCGGAGGGATGGTATCTCCGGTCGCGGGATAAGCATCGACCTCGAAGTCCACGTCAATAAACATGACGTTCGCGGCGTTCAGGATCAGCGCGCCATAGCGATTGCGGGTGATAATTGCGATTTCGGCGCCATCGATTTCGATTCGGTTGACGATCTCCTCGCAGACGTGGCGTTCGCCGTATTCGTAGCGGTCGAGGGTTTGCCCGTTTTTCCAACGGTCGAAGATCCGTTTGGCTTTCTCGTCCGCCTGCGCCCTGGCTTCGTCAATGTTGTCGAAAGACCAGCCCACGGCGGTGAAAGTGTCCGATCCGAACCAGCCCTTTTTCTGGGTGTAACTGCCTCTGGCCCAATATGGCGGGATTCTCACGGGGAGAAATTATTGCAATGCTGCCTCCTGATGCAATGCGGAAAACGGGCCGCGCCGCGCCCGGCTTCAATTCAGTTGCGATGTTTCATTGGCGCATGCCAGACTCTGCGGATGTTTATTTTCGACGCCCATCTCGACCTCAGCATGAACGCGCTGGAGTGGAATCGCGACATCACGCGACCGCTCGATGAAATTCGCAAACGGGAAGCGGGGCAGACCGACAAAAAGGACCGCGGCAATGGCACTGTATGTCTTCCCGAGATGCGCGCGGGGGGCATCGGCATTTGTGTGGCGACGCAAATTGCGCGCTACGTGAAACCGACGAGCGACCTGCCGGGCTGGCATTCGCCGGAGCAGGCCTACGCTCAGACTCAGGGACAACTTGCTTGGTATCGCGCGATGGAGGACCGGGGCGAGATGAAGCAGATCCGAACTTCGGCGGATCTGGACGCCGCCGTCGAGATGTGGAATGCCGACGCGGTTCCGGCCGACGCGCCGGTCAATTTCATGCTCAGCCTGGAGGGCGCGGATTCGATGGTGACGATCGGGCATGTTGAACGCGCCTACGA
Source organism: Limisphaerales bacterium (assembly GCA_047618185.1). Classification (GTDB taxonomy): domain Bacteria; phylum Verrucomicrobiota; class Verrucomicrobiia; order Limisphaerales; family JAYPEY01; genus JAYPEY01. The sequence continues at coordinate 4,553 of JBLHKZ010000107.1, read as the reverse complement.
ACAGGGCCTGCGGGCGATTGGGCCGGCGCATTATGGACCGGGGACCTACGCGCAAGGCACGCACGCGACCGGCAGCCTGGGGCCGAAGGGAGCGGAGCTACTGAAGGAGATGGAGCGGCTGGGGATGATCCTCGACGCGACGCATCTGTGCGACGATTCGTTCCGTGAGGCGATGGATGTTTTTCAGGGAAAAGTCTGGGCGAGCCATTCAAACTGTCGCGAGCTTGTGCCAAACGATCGGCAATTTACGGACGAGCAGCTGAAGGAGCTGATCGATCGGGGCGCGGTGATCGGCGGGGCGTTGGACGCGTGGATGATGGTCCCGGGTTGGGTCAAGAGAAAGACGACTCCGGAAGACGTCGGCGTGGAGCTGAAGCATCTGGTCGATCACATGGATCACGTTTGTCAGCTCGCGGGGAATTCGCTGCATTCAGGAATCGGCACGGACCTGGACGGCGGCTTTGGAACAGAGCAGTCACCCATGGATCTGAACTCCATAGCCGATCTTCAAAAACTTCCGGAGATGTTCAAAGAGCGCGGCTATTCGGATGGGGACGTGGCGAACCTGATGCACGGAAACTTCGTGAGGTTCTTGCGCAACGCGCTTCCCTAATGGCGCGAAGGGTCACAGGAAATAATCAGAAACTTGATTCCGGCTTCAGCTGCCGGATCATTTTGCGACGGGATGATCCTTGATCGCCCGGATTTTGGTCAGGTATTTGACCCGCGTCGTGGTGACCCGGGGTTGGTTTCTGAAGGAGGCGCTGATCTGAAATTTCTGATTGTCGACCATTTCGACAATGAGTCCGGATTCCGCGTCGAAGTAAATTTTCCCGGAAGCCTTGCCGAGTTCTCCGGGCCCGAACTCGGGTTTGGCAGGCTTGGCCGATTCCTTGCTTTTGCCGCCTTCACCTTCCTCGCCGTCCATGTCCCCGCCACCACCACCGCCGTCGGGATCGCTTTCCATGCCGGCTCCCTCGCTGCCGCCGGTTTCCTCGCCTCCACCGGCGTGCTCTCCTCGGGGCGCGGGTTTCTTGTAGATGGTGTTCATCGCCAGGACGGCGACTTTCCGGCCTTCGCGCTCGCTCCAGCCTTCGAAGGCGTAGGTGGTTTCAGCCTGGAGGACGCCGCCGGGAGTTTGGTCCAATTTCGAGGCGGTCCAGGTGTCGCCCTCGGCCACGGGCTTGTCGGGGAGTCCGTTGGGAATGAGGAGCATCTTGGCGATCGCGTGCGTGCTGTATAACTGGGACAGGATGCTTCGCGATGCCGGCTGAACAGAGCGCGTCGCTTTCTTCACAAAGGCTTGGTAGCTCTTTTGGAAGGCCGGTGTCGGGGCGAGCGTGACTGCGCCTCCCTCGGATTTGGCGTCATACTTGATCTTGCCCCCGACGGCTTTGCGCAGATCCATGAAGACCGGGTTCTTGCCGTCCAGTTTACGTTCTTGCGCCGAGTCGAAAGACCAGTTCGCTGCGCCGTCCGTAAACTCGTATGTCTTGCCGACCAGTTCGGTTTGAATCTCCTGTATGCCTTCGTCGCCAGGAACGCCCAAGTCATGCGCGAAGTCGAAAGTCACGTTGTGGTGTTGCGGGGGCAGGGCCTTGCCGGCGACGGACACATCGATCTGTTTTTCGATGCGAATCTGCTGCTCGACGCGCTTGCTTTCCGGCAACTTGGCCGCCAGTTCGAATTCTTCTCCGCGCGGCTTGGGTTCTTCTTTAACTTCTTCGGACGTGTCTTCGGATTCGGCGGTGTCCGCCTTTTCTTCGTCCGACTTCTTGCACGCCGTGAACGTCAGGCAAAACGCGGCGACGGCGGGGATCATGAGCTGGCGAATTAGTTTCATAGGAGATTCGTATTGGGGCTGCGGGCCGGGGTTGGATCTGTGAGAAATCGAGTGAAAGGTAACAGGCTTGCCGTGCGCGCCTCAATGACAAAAGCGGGCTGGATTGGGGCGGGGTTGACGGCTTGTTTTGGTCTCCTGCCACAAAAGCCTTTTAACGCTCGTCTTCCGCCGCTAGCTTCATCATAGGATTTCGCGAGAACCTGAGACTGCTTCCCGACACATGGATCCCCAGACGGAAAAAGAATTGATCGCTCGTTGCCGAACCGGCGACGCGCGCGCTTGGGATGAACTCTTCGCCACGCATTACGACGCGGCCTGTCGTTTCATTTTCCAGCTGGCTTCGGATTTCTCCCGCGAGGATGCCGAGGAGATCTGTCAGGAGGCTTTTGTGACAGTGGTGCGCAGTCTGGATTCGTTCAAGGGCGCGAGCCGGTTTCAGACCTGGCTGTTTCGCATCGCCGCCAATAAGGCGCGAGATTATCGCGACAAGCGCAATGCAGCCAAGCGCGGGGGCGGCCGGATCCCGCTGTCGCTCGACGCCGAGAATCCCGAGACTGGCCTCAAGATCGACAGACCCAGCGACGGCCCGGGGCCCGACGACCGATTACTGAACCTTGAGGAGCATGCCTTCATCGGCGAGGCGCTCGACGCCCTGGGGGACAATTGCCGTGAAATCATCCAGCTACGTTACTTCGGCGATCTCAGCTACGAGGAGATCAGTCAGGAGTTGGATCTCAATAAAAAGACCGTCAGCTCGCGATTGAGCAAATGCCTGGATAAACTCGAGGTTCTCACGAAAGCCATTTTTGCGAGGGACAAATAGACGGGTTTCCCGTCCAACCCCTGATCCGCCATGTCATCAGAACCAGAAAAAGACATAGAAAAGCAGATTCGGTCCTACGCTGACAGACGTCGCGAAGAGACTGGCGAGCCATTCACCATGCGTCCCGTAGCCCGGTTAACGCTTCAGGGCCAAGTGGCTGAGGCTTATCCGCGGAAAAAGGCCGAACCCACGCCCATTACCGTGCTTCAAGCCAATGAAGCCATCGGGTTCTGGACGTTGTTTCGACGACAATTGACGATGTTTGGCTCCTTGGCCGTGGTTTTATTGGCGGTTGGCGTCATTTGGGTGAAATACGGCGCGGCGACGAAAACGGATCTTGCGCAGGCTGACACGAACCCAACCTCCCCAGATGTTGGGGAGGGCGGAGGAGAATCACTGGAAATGGTGGATCTGGGCGTGCAATCCGATCCCGAACCGATTCACTCCACGGCGTCGTCGCCTGCGCCCAGCATGGTGAGCGTGCTGGCGCCAACGCCTACGACCGTCGCCAGCGCATCCGTAACGCCTGCGCCGGCGCCGGCAGTGAGCGAGACGACTGCACCCCCGGCGGCTCCTGTGGCTCCCACTCCCGTGTTGGCCGCCGATTCCCCGCCGGCCATGACGTCGGACCCCAATCGACCGGCGCAGCGCTTTGTGGCGGATTCCAGCGGCAAGACAATGCGGCGCAATTTCAATTCGCCTCCGTCGGTGGAGATTCTGCGATCGTTTCAGGTGCAGCAGGTTGGGCGGCAGTTGTTGCTGGTGGACGCCGACGGCTCGACCTATGCGGGGGAGATCGCCGCGCCGAACGGCGATGGCGGGCCGCTGACGTTTCGAGCTCGCGGAACCAGTCGCTCACTGAATCAGAGCGTGACGATTGAGGGGCGGCTGTCGCTCGTTCGTCCGGGCGCTGCGCCGAGCGCGACCACGGCGCCGCTGCGCGTATCCAACGAGGCGACGCTTCCGCTCAATCAGTTGCGCATTCAAGGTCGCGCGACCGTTGGCGCCAACAATCAGGTTCCCTTCAACGCGTTGCCTTCGGAATAAACTGTTCGCCCCGGCGACGCTTCCCTAGCCTCCTTCGCGTTTCTCCGACTCTCGCCGCATTCGTGAAGGCAATTTTCAAACATCGACTTTTTCTTCCGGCGCTCGCCGTTTGTTTCGCGCTGGGGCTGCTCGGCGTTTTCGTCGCGTGGAAGCTGGGGTTGAATGTGGAAACGCTCAAGGGATGGATCGGGTCGCTCGTGGATTACCTCGAAGAGCGGCCGGCGTTGATTTTCATCGCGATTGTGATTTTACCTTCGATGCCCTTTCCCGTGAGCGTGTTGCTGCTGGCCGCCGGCGTCGTCTATGGCGAACGATACGGACCGTTCTACGCGGGACTGATCGCGCTCACGGCGATCATCATCAACTTTAGTTGGACCTACTGGTTCGCGCGCTTTCCCGCTCGCCGTTTGGTCGAGCGTATCGTGAGGAAATTTGACGTCGAGATTCCCGAACTGCCGAAACAGCACGTGATGAGCTTCACCCTTGTTTTTCGCATTACTCCGGGGATTCCGTTTTTCTTGCAGAACTACGTTCTCGGTCTGGCGCGCGTCCCCTTTCGCACCTACTTCATTGTCTCGTTGTTGGCGCAGACGGCCTGGACCTTCGGGTTCGTCATTTCTGGCGGCGCGATTTTTGAAGGCAACTTTGGCCTGGCCATCACGGGCTGTTGTCTCCTCACGGTGGCGACGCTGATCACTCAGAGCGTGCGCAAGCGACTCTCGTAACTGCGCGCGAAGAACCGGCGGCGTGAGGCGAATCTGAAGGGCCATCGGCGTCGCGCCCTTGGCCGCCGCGTGCGTTAAGCCATTCCTTAACTTTCTTCCGCCAGTGTTCCAGTTT
>JBLHKZ010000106.1:0-17784 GCA_047618185.1 Limisphaerales bacterium | reverse complement strand
GAACGCTTGATAAATCTTTACCTCCGCATCCTCGGCCACCTCGCCCTGATCGCCGAAAAAGTGGAGGCCGCGCTGGCCGAGTGAGTTCGTTCAGAAATTCCAACTTTTCCGTTTCCGCTCAGATAAGGAGTGTGGCCCGGCGGCCTGAGTAGTGGGTCGATTTACTGGCCAATGCCGAGGCTTCCGCGATTCCGCGGAATTTCATCGAGCTCCGACTCCGCCGCATCCCGGACTGTCAGTAGCTCCCCCTAATTCGCCGCGATACACCTTCGGACAGCCTCGGCCAATCGTCGCCCCACCCGTGATGTCTTGCGGAAAATGACGCGAAGTTGGCGTGTCGGTTCGGGAGAGATGGGCACACACCGTATCCCTGATAGATTGGCTCCTTTTCCCGCCGCCATGCGGGGAATCAGAGTGACGCCGCCGTTGGAACGCACAAGCGCGAGCAGCGTGGCGATGCTGGCGACGGCAGACTGCCGGTTGCCTTCCACTTGATACGCCGAGCAGAATCCAATTACCTGTTCACGCAGGCAATGGGTGTCCTTGAGCAACAGGAGGCGATCCGACTCAAGGTCCTTGGGTCCGACTTGATCCCGCTTTGCCAGTGGATGCCGCGTCGGAACAGCCAACAGGAACGGCTCTTCAAACAGTTCCAACTCATCGAGCAGCGTGTCCTTCAACGGCGTGGCGAGAATGCCCGCCTCAAGCTCCCCTTTGGCCACGCCCGCAACCAGTCGTTCCGTGACTTCTTCGTCGAACACCAGGGCCGTCTCTGGCAACAGTTTTCGAAACTTTGTCTGCAGCTCCGCGAAAAGGTATGGCGCAATCGTAGGGATGGCGCCGACCCTCACTGTCGCTGGAAGCCCGCCGCTGAAATGCCGCGCGGCGTCCAGCAACTCCTGCCTGCCTTGCAGAAGCTCCTGGGCGCGCCGGGTAACCTCCCACCCCGTTTCGGTGACAACCACGCTGCGGCTGGTGCGCTCCAACAACTGCGCGCCGATCTCTCGCTCCAGCTTCTGCAACTGCAGGCTCAACGCGCTTTGGCTGACATGGCACTCCTTCGCGGCCTTCCCGAAGTGGGACAGGCGCGCGACGGCGACGAGATATTCAAGATCGCGAAAAGTCATTCCGAAGACCAAATGTCTATCAATCTATTATATGAATCAATTCTTCATATTTGTTTAATTTTACAAAATTCATCTCGTGTGAAAATATGGCCGCGATTGAGAAAGAACCAAACCTGACGACGACACGCTGTGTCACCGAAATCGAAATGAAAACCAATATCCTGATTGCAATAGCCTTGAGCTTGAACCTCGCATCCCAAGCTGCCGCCGCAGCGCCGGCGGACAAGAAAGAGAAATCGCCATCCGCCGAGGCCCTGGCCAAGTGCCCGGTAATGGGCGATGTCAGACCTGCGTCGGCCCGACATACGGCGGCCGGGACGAGGTCGAACCGCGACTGGTGGCCCAATCAGTTAAACCTGCAAATCCTCCATCAAAATTCGGCTAAAGGGAATCCGGTGGGCGGGGACTTCAATTACGCCGAGGAGTTCAAGAAACTCGACCTGGGCGCAGTAAAGAAAGACCTCAAGAAATTAATGACGACGTCCCAGGAGTGGTGGCCGGCTGACTATGGCAATTACGGGCCGCTGTTTATCCGAATGGCCTGGCACAGCGCCGGGACCTATCGCGTCGCCGATGGTCGCGGCGGCGCCAGCGATGGCACGCTGCGGTTCGCTCCGCTCAACAGTTGGCCTGACAACGCGAACCTGGACAAGGCGCGTCGCTTGCTCTGGCCAATCAAACAGAAATACGGAGCCAAGATCTCCTGGGCCGATCTGATGGCGCTCACGGGCAACGTCGCCTTGGAATCCATGGGATTCGAGACATTCGGATTTGCGGGAGGCCGCGAGGATGTCTGGGAGCCGCAAGAAGACATCTATTGGGGCCCGGAAAACGTGTGGTTGGGAGACAAGCGTTACAGTGGTGATCGCGATCTTCAGAATCCTCTTGCCGCCGTGCAGATGGGCTTGATCTACGTCAATCCGCAAGGCCCCAACGGCCAGCCAAGCGCCTTGGCCGCGGCCAAGGACATCCGGGAAACATTCGGCCGCATGGCCATGAACGATGAGGAGACCGTCGCTTTGATCGCTGGCGGCCATAGCTTCGGCAAAGCGCATGGCGCCGCCAGTCCGGAAGGAAATGTCGGCGCTGAACCCGAAGGCGCCGGGCTCGAAGAGCAGAGCCTCGGCTGGAAGAACAAGTACGGCAAAGGCAACGCCGAGGACACCATCACCAGCGGCCTCGAAGGCGCCTGGACCTCCACGCCGGCAAAGTGGTCGCACGATTACTTCGACAATCTGTTTGGCTACGACTGGGATCTGGTGAAGAGCCCTGCCGGAGCCTGGCAGTGGAAGCCGACGGCCCCCGACGCGGCGAACGACGTGCCGGACGCCCACGTCAAGGGGAAGCGGCATGCTCCGATGATGTTCACCACGGATCTGGCGCTCCGAATGGACCCGATCTATGGCAAGATCTCGAAGCGGTTTCATGAAAACCCGAAGGAGTTTGAGAAGGCCTTCGCCAAGGCCTGGTACAAGCTGATCCACCGCGACATGGGGCCGGTTTCTCGCCTGCTCGGCCCGGAAGTTCCCCAGCCGCAGTTGTGGCAGGATCCCGTTCCCGCCGTCGACCACAAGCTGATCACGGAGCGGGACATTGAGAGCCTCAAGGACAAGATTCTCGAATCCGATCTGTCCGTTTCGCAACTTGTCTCTACCGCGTGGGCCTCCGCGTCCACGTTCCGCGGCAGCGACAAGCGCGGCGGAGCCAATGGGGCGCGCATCCGCCTTGCGCCGCAGAAGGATTGGGCGGCGAACAATCCGGCCGCGCTGGCCAAAGTCCTGCGGACACTTGAAGGCATCCAGCGGGATTTCAACAAGTCGCTGACCGGGGGAAAGAAAGTCTCGCTGGCGGACGTGATCGTGCTGGGCGGCTGCGCCGCCGTCGAGAAAGGCGCCAAGAAGGCCGGCTACAAGGTGAAGGTTCCGTTCTCGCCGGGACGCACCGACGCGACTCAGGAGATGACCGACGTGGCTTCCTTCGCCGTGCTCGAACCGAAGTCCGACGGGTTCCGCAACTTCTTCGCCCATAAACTCGAGCGCCCCGCAGAGGAGTCGCTGGTAGATAGGGCCCAACTTCTCACGCTCTCCGCTCCCGAGTTGACCGTTCTCATCGGCGGCATGCGAGTGTTGGATACCAACGTTGGCTTCCCCGGGATGGGCGTGTTCACCGATCGGCCCGGAGCCTTATCCAACGACTTCTTCGTGAACCTGCTGGACATGGGAATGGAGTGGAAGAAGTCCGCGGTGTGCGACCACTTCTACGAAGGACGCGATCGCAAGACCGGCAAGGTTAAATGGACTGCCAGTTCCGTCGATCTCGTGTTCGGATCAAACTCGCAACTACGAGCCATCGCGGAAGTCTACGCCAGCGAGGACGGACAGCAGAAGTTTGTCGATGACTTCGCGGTCGCCTGGAACAAGATGATGAATCTCGATCGGTTCGATCTGGCTCCAAGCCAGCGAACTGGATCCACGACCGTGGCGGCCGGTCGACGTTGATCGCGCGGCGCGAACTCACAGATGCCACATGGGCGGGCCGATACACATTGTCGGCCCGCCTCTTTTTAACACCCTGAGCCGCACGGAGAGATCGAGATTGCCAAACGGGATCTGTTCGTCATTCGAGCAATGGCTTCATGGGACTTTTTGATGCCCTGGCGTTCGGCATGACTCGCCGTGATCGTTTTCGCTAGGCGTAGCGGTTGCGCTTCCAGTGTTTTTTCTTCAAGCCTTTCACGATCTCGCTCGCGATGGAGGGGCCCTCGTAGACCAGACCCGAATACACCTGAACCAAACAGGCGCCCGCCTTGATCTTCTCCCAGGCGTCCTCGGCGTTGAAGATCCCGCCGACGCCGATGATGGGCAGCTCGCCCTTCGTCTGCTCGCTCAAATGTTTGATCACCTCCGTGCTGCGTTCGCGCAATGGCCGACCGCTGAGTCCGCCGTCCTGCTGGTAGGTCTTGGCGGACTTTGCGTCGGAGGTTTCAGGGCGAGCGATGGTGGTGTTGGTCGCCACGATCCCGGCGAGGTTGCGCGGGCCGGTCAGTTCGAGAATCTCGTCGAGCGCGTGGTCGGACAGGTCCGGCGCCACTTTGACGAGAATGGGCCGAGGCGCGGTGGCCGGATCGTCGGCTGGTTGCTGGTTCTTTTTCTTTCTCGGCGGTTTGTTGACCTCCTGGAGGGCGGCGAGGATCTCGTCGAGCGCGGCCTTGTCCTGCAGCTTGCGCAAGTTGGGCGTGTTGGGCGAACTGACGTTCACCACGAAGAAATCCGCGAATTCGCGCAGCGCCTGAAAAGAGCTCAAGTAGTCGCCGGCCGCTTCGTTCAGCGGGGTCTTCTTGGACTTGCCGAGATTGATCCCGACCGGGTGATCGGGCCAGCGGCCGCTTTCCTTCCAGCCGCGCAGGGTTTCGGCCATGGCGTCGGCGCCGGGATTGTTGAAGCCCATGCGATTGACTAGCGCGTCGTCGTCGATCGCGCGAAACATGCGCGGCTTGCGGTTGCCCGGCTGCGCCAGCGCGGTTACGCCGCCCAGCTCGCTGAAGCCGAATCCAAACGAAGGCCAGATCGGAACCGCCGCCGCCTTTTTGTCCATGCCGGCGGCCAGCCCGACGGGATTGGGGAAGGTCAGACCAAACGCCTTGACCGGCAATCTCGGTGAGCCGTAAACCGCGCGAACTGCCCGACACAGCGTCGGGCTTCGACTCGCTGCGCCCAGTCGCTTGAGCGTCAGGTCGTGGATCTTCTCCGACTCCATCGTGAACAGGAGCGAACGAAGAAATTTGCGATAGATAAAACTCATTTCTGAAATTGAGCGTCGCGATTCTCGCGGCGCGCCAAACTAACCACGAATGAACACGAAGAAACACGAATAAAGTCGGAAGCGAACGAACGAATGAAGTGAAGCGCTGCCAAGCGGCCCCGAAGTCAACGGGGCAAGTTTGTGCTCGTTTCCGCAGTGGAGCGTCATTCGTGTTTCTTCTTGTTCATTCGTGGTTCGCCTCCCGACTCCGCGAGCATCACGGCGATCTTGTCCAATTCCGCTCGGGCGGACGCGTTGGCGTCGGGATGAAGGAAGTTGTTCAGCATGATGGAAAAGGCCAGAGGTTCTCCGTCGTCGGCGTCGACGTAGCCCGAGAGCGTGTGCACGTAGCGCAGTGTGCCGGTCTTGGCGCGGAGATTGCCTTCGGCCGCCGTGCCTTTCATGCGATTTCGCAGGGTGCCGTCGACGCCGGCGATGGGCAGCGCGGCCAGGAACTGCGCCGCTGCCGGATGTCCGCGCATGTGCTTGAGCAGCGCCACGGTGGCGCTGGGTTTGATCAGGCTGGCGCGGGTCAGGCCGGAGCCTTCCTGCAACAGGACATCGTCGGCGGGAATTCCGGCTTCGTCCAGAAACACGGCCAGCTCGGCCAGACCGGCGGCTTCGCTCGTGGGAACGAATGCCGCGTCGTTTTCGTCGGCGCCTGCGGCGCCGGTTCGCACGGCCATTTCACCGACTTGCAACAAGAACAGTTGGGCGTAGAGATTTTGCGAACGCTTCATCATGGCGTTGAGAATCTCGGGGAAGGGTCGCGACTCGACGAACGCGATTTCCTTCATGCGGGTTGTGTCGAGCGGCTCAATGAGCCGCCTGCGCCAATCGACTGTTCGTCGCTTGCTGGAGACGTTGATTTTTCGCGTCTCCAGCGTTTGAGCGAGCAGTTCGAGAAACAACCCGGCCGGCTTGTGAATCGCGACGGCAGCGAGGCGCGCTTCCGAGCCGAGCGGGAGGGAGCCATTGACATGGACTGTGTTCTGACCGACCGGGCGGTGGAGCTTGATCCGGCGCGGCGAATTTGGCGCGCCGGTCTTGGAGCCATTGATGAAGGTCAGCAGCCCGGTCGTTGGTTTGACCACGATTCGGCAGGGCTCGCCGAGGCGTTTGCCCGGCGTGATGGCGACATCGATCGTGTTGTCGTCGACGGTGAGCGCGGAGGTCTCGGCGCCGTAGTATTCCTGGAGATCGTCCCAGGTCCAGCCATAGCCCATCGAAGGTCCGCGAAAAAAACTTTCATCGCCGATGATCGCGCCAGTGATGCGTTTTACGCCCGCGGCTTTGAGCGCGCGATAAACCGGGTAAAGCGACTTGCGATAATCGCCTTCGTTGAAATGGGCGGCAAAGGTCGGGTCGCCGCGCCCGTAGACGATCAGATCGCCGCGGAGTGTTCCGCTTCCGGTGATCGAGCTGCTCGAGTAGAGCGAAGTGCGAAATCGAAAATCGGTTCCGAGTCGGTCGAGGGCGAGGGCGGCGGTGAAGAGTTTGGCGTTGGAGGCGGGGATCAGGAGTTTGTCCGCGTGGCGCTCGAAGATCGTTCTCCCGTCTTTAAGTGAAACGACTTTGACGCCCCAAACGGCGGCGGCGAATTTCTCCTGAGCGATGTGTTGGGAAATGCGCTGTGCCAGCGTCGAGTCGGCATTAGCCGCGTTGAGGGTCGACCCGAAGACGCAGATGAGGACGCCAAGCAGTCCGACGGCAAGGCTGGGGCGGCTGGACATGCGCATCGGAATCATCGCCGGTGGATTGAATCGGCTAATCCCCCGTTTCGCGATAGAAATTCAAAGTGTTTTCGAGGCCCTTTTCCCAGGGCACGAGAACCTCGTAGCCGAGGCCGGCCTGGGCGGCCGAGATGTCCGCCAACGAACTGAGCACGTCGCCGACGCGGAATTCCTGAAAGACGGGCTCCAGCGACTGATTGGTGAGCTGGTTGAGATCGTCGACCAGCTTGAGCAGGGAAATGCTGCGGCCGGTCGCGGGATTAAAGACCTTGCCCGCGACGTTTTCGGCGGGAGCTTCGGCGGCCAGGAGGTTGGCCGAGACGACGTTGTCGATGTAGGTGAAATCGCGGGATTGTGAGCCGTCGCCAAAAATTGCCGGCCGTTCGCCCTGGAGCATCGCAGTGCAGAACTTGGCGATGACGCCGGAGTAGGGGGAATCGAATGCCTGGCGCGGCCCAAACACATTAAAGTAGCGCAGCGCCACGGTTTCCAGTCCGTAGAGCTGGTGAAAGAGCTGGCAATATCGTTCGCTGCCGTATTTCTGAAGCGCGTAGGGAGAGAGCGGCATGGGGGGCAGGCCCTCGTGTTTCTTGTCCGCCTCCGCGTTGCCGTAGATCGACGAGGAGGAGGCAAACATGAACCGTTTCACGCCGGCGTCGCGGGCCTCGACCAGCAGGGTCAAGGTCGCGTTCAGATTGTGTTGGTTGCTTTCGATCGGGGCGGCTACCGACCGCGGCACGGAAGGCAGCGCGCCTTCATGGAACACCCAGTCGCAGCCCGGCAGGATCTTTCTCAACAGATCCGCGTCGCCCGCGTCGCCCTCAATGAAGTCGAGCTGATCGCCGGGTTTCTTCCAATCGAGGTTTTCGCGACTGCCCAGGGATAGATTGTCCAAAACGCACACCTCGGCTCCCCTGGCGCACAGCGCCTGAGCCAGATGCGAACCGATGAATCCGGCGCCCCCGGTGATAAGGGCCTTCATGCTTTGAAGTATTTCTCGGAATTTTCGATGAAGCCTTTGAACGCGTTGCGCGTGTCGACGATCAGGTTCGCATTGCGCGCGATCATCGCGTAGTCGACTGCGTCGTGTTTGGTGGTCACCAGAATGAGATCGTATTGGCTGACGCGGGTCTCGTTTAGTTCGATGTTTTTTCGGCCGGCGAAACGCGAATGTTCGCGGGAGGGGCGAATCACGGGCACGTGCGGGTCATGGTAGTCAACCGTGGCTCCCTGATCCTCAAGCAGGCGCCAAAGCACGTAGGCGGGACTCTCGCGATCGTCGTCGACGTTGGCTTTGTAGGCGATGCCCAGGAGCAGAATGCGGCTTCCTTTGAGCGGCTTGTCATCGGACGAGAGGGCATCGCTCACGTGCTTCATCACATAGGCGGGCATGGAGGTGTTAATCTCGCCGGCCAGTTCGATGAATTTGGTCGGTTGGCCATACTCGCGCGCCTTCCAGGTCAGGTAAAAGGGGTCGATGGGAATGCAATGGCCGCCCAAGCCCGGCCCCGGATAAAACGGCATGAAACCAAACGGCTTGCTCTTGGCCGCGTCAATGACATCCCAGATATCGATGCCCATGGCCTCGTAGACGACCTTCAACTCGTTGACCATCGCGATGTTCACCGACCGGAAAATGTTCTCCGTCAGCTTGACCGCCTCCGCGACGCGGCAGGACGACACCGGAATCAACTCATCGATCACACATTCGTAGACGGCCGTGGCTTTGGCCAGGCATTCGGGGGTGAAACCGCCGATGACTTTGGGGATCTGAGTGACGTTGCGGTCCTTTCGTCCCGGGTCCTCGCGCTCGGGCGAATAGGCCAGATAAAAATCCACGCCAGCCTTGAGGCCAGAGCCTTCCTCCAGGACCTTGCGTAAATCCGTGTCCGTGGTTCCCGGGTAAGTTGTTGACTCCAGGATCACGACGGAGCCCGGTTGAAGATGCGGCGCGATCGCTTCGCCGGTCTTGAGGATAAACCGAATGTCGGGTTCGCGGTGCCGGCCCAACGGGGTCGGGACGCAGATGATCACCGCGCCGCAATCGGCGATCTGCGCGAAATCGACGGTCGCTTCAAAGCCCCCGGCCTCTTTCGCCTCGTGTATCTGCTCGGCGGGAATGTGCAGAATGTAGCTTTGCCCTGCATTGAGCTTCGTGACCTTTTCCGCGTCCACATCGAACCCAATAACGCGGGCTCCCGACCGCGCAAAGTGAATGCACAGGGGCAGGCCCACGTAGCCAAGTCCGATGACGCCAACCGGTTTTTTCATTTCCATTTCAAAGGGTCGATACGGGAGGATGAAACGTTCATCCGTCGTCGAAAACCGCCGTTCGACGGGGCGGCACTATTCCGGGATCGTTCGCCGCTGGCGAGAATTTTATCGGGAATATCGGGCGCCTGTGAGGCTTCGATTCGACAGGCTAACCGAACCCAATCACATGACCTTCGCCGAGCGTCCGGTGATTTTTCACCACTTTGTCGGCCGACGATAAGTGTTGGCGCGATCCGATAATCATTTCGCCTTGATAGGACTCTTGGGAGATCGAGAATGTTTTTTCGTATTAAGCGATAAACCGAAAACCAAGAAAGGAAATCAGCAACATGAAGAAACTATTCACCATCCTCCTCAGCGCCGCGCTTATGATAGGGCTCGCGGCTCCCCTGACCGCCGCCGAAGGAAAGAAAGCCAAATCAGAAAAGATCGAGAAGCCGAAGAAGAAAAAGCGCAACACGTTTCCCTACTACGGCGCGATTGGGAAAATTGATGAGAAGGCCAATACCTTCACCATCGTGGGCAAGAGTTCGACGCGCACGTTTCATCTGACCGCGCAGGCGAAAATCACGCGTGACGGCAAGCAGGCCAAGTTGGCCGACTTTAAAGCGAAAGATCAGGTCTCCGGCTCGTGCAAGAAAGCCCCCGACAAAGGCGAAGGCCACTACACGGTCATGTCCATGAAGCCGCGGCCGGCCAAGAAGGCGAAGAAGAAGAAGTAGTAGTCGTTGGCCTGAAGGCTGACAGATTGAGTTTCGAGAAAATCAAGAAGCGGGTCCGAAAGGGCCTGCTTTTTTTGTTAGCGAGTCCGGCAGTGTTGGAGCGCGGAGCGATCGGCTAAAACCGCCTGACCGTCACTTCACCGGCAGGAATTGAACCGAGTCGACGATGATGTGCCCGGTGGTGCCCTTGTTGCTGATGATGACTACGGCCGGTTTGTCGCCGGCAAACGGGAACTCGCCCAGTGAATGAAAGGCTCCCCGAATGGCTGGGCGTTTCTTTTGATTTACCAGTGCGGTCTTCGAACCGGTCGCATACTCAACGGTCACCGGCACTGCGGAGTCCCGATTGGAAAACGCGGAATAGGAAATTCGAACTTCGTAACGCCCGGGTTTCAGTTTCGCTTCGAAGCGAGCCAGTTTCTTTGTGCCTTTGCCTGCCGCTCCATCGTGATGGTAGCCGCCTTCCACGTAGGGCTGGGTGGAGCTGCTTTGCGACCAGCTGCCTGTGAAGATCGCCGCGTTGTCATCGATGACGATTCCGGGGAGGGATTTCGCCAGCAGATCGATCCGAGGCTTTGAATTTGGCGGAAGGTCCAGAACCTGTCCGTCGGCCAGCAGGCGTTCTTTCAGGTTTGGGTATTTTACATCCTGGACTGCGATCCCTCGATCGATTGCGATGGCCGCGGCCGTCGCCGCCGATTGCCCGAGAATCATGAAGACGGGCTCCATGCGGATCGAGCCATAGGCCGCATGCGACGCGGACAGGCAAACCGGCACGAAGAGGTTTTCGGCTTCGCCGCGCTTGGGGACGATGGAGCGATAGCCGATCAGATAAGGTCCGCCTGGGGAAACTTGAACGTCGCCTTCGTCCTGCGCGAAGCCGTCCTTCGTCACGTAGCGTTGCACGTTGTGCGAGTCCATGTTGTAGGAGCCTATCCCGACGGGGTCTTTCACGATGCGCGAGCGTCGGCAATCGTGCTCGGTTGCCACGTAGTCGCTCACCATCCGCCGCGCCTCGCGAATGTAGAGCTGGTGCGGCCAGTTGTCGTTGTCGAGAAACTCGTCCGCCGCCAGGCCCCATTGCTTCATGTGGTCGCGAATCGCCTTCGGGACGCGCGGATGATTGGCGAGCGTCCACATGAGACCTTTTTGATAAACTTCGTGTTCGGCGATGATGCGCTCGCGCTCCTCGTGGCTCGCTTCGGGGTAGTCGTAATTCATGCCGATGTTGTCGGTGGAGAAAGCGCGGTTGTTGTTCGTGTCGGTCTTTCGATTGGGCATCATCGAAGGAGCCATGGGGACGTTGGGGTCGCCGGCCTCCAAATTGCGCAGCAGCAATTCGTAGCGCAGCTCGTCGTAGCCATCGGGTTTGGGGAAGGGAACGCGATTGCGCGGATCGTTCGACATGCACATGCGAAAGCAATAGGCCTGCACTCGATGGTCCGCCGAGCCTTCCTCGCCCGGCCCCTCTCCGTGAATGCCCGGCAGGAGTCCGCTGCCCGGATCGCCCGGTCTGACATAGGGATCCACGTTCACGATGAATCGGTGGTTCTTGACGTTGCGCCGAGTCTGCACGCCGTTGAGCGTCTCGTCATAGGCCGAATTGCTTTCGCGACCGACGGTGTAGGACACGCCCGCCGCCGCCATCAAGTCGCCCTCGTAGGTCGCGTCGATGAACATCTTGCCGCGATAGACTTCACCGGACTTCATCGCAATCGACACGATGCGTTGGCCGTCCATTTTCACTCCAGATTCGCGGTTCAGCCGTTGACGCTTCACCACGGGGATGTTCTTCAGATAGAGCATCTTCTCGAAAATGTCCTCGGCGACGCGCGGCCCGAAAGTCCACATGGCGTCGTCCTTGGGCCGATAGCGTGTGTATTCCTCCGGCCGCTCAAATTTCCATGCCGAGGGGTGGTCGTAGAACCTTTTGACCTCCTGGTAAAACTCGCGCGCCACGCCGCCAATGACCGACTTGTTGCCGGTGTCGGTCTGGCCGAGACCGCCGCTGGTCAGGCCTCCGAGATGATCGCCCTGTTCGATCACGATGACCGACTTGCCCATGCGGGCGGATTGCACTGCCGCGGCGACGCCGGCCGAAGAGCCGCCGTAGACAACCAGGTCGTAATTGGATTCCGCGCCCGATGCCAGGGTTGCGAACGCGGCGGAGAGAAACAGGGAAGCAATGCGTATTTTCACGTGGCTTTGCGTTCTAGTGGGAGAAGGCTGGATTGTCCATTCCCCAATCATTCTCCCGCGACACGGGTTCGCCGGAACGCGCGGCTGGATGCGCCTTGCCAAAGCAAAGATTCGGTCGTAACGCTTCTCTCATGCGTCTGACGCGATTCACGGACTACGGGTTGAGGACGTTGATTCACCTCGCCGCGCAAAAGGACGACCGCCTGGTCCGCATTCGCGACATCGTCGATTGCTTCAATCTGTCCACAGACCACGTGCGAAAAATTGTCCATCAATTGAGTTAACTCGGCTACATCGAGACGACGCGTGGCAAGGGCGGCGGCATGCGGCTTGGGAGGGCCAGCGAGGAAATCAACATCGGCCTGGTGGTGCGCGATTTGGAGCCGACGCTCAAGCCGGTCGAATGCGACGAGCCGCGTTGCCGGCTCACGCCCAACTGCGAGCTCAAGAGAGTATTGGGCGAGGCGATGCGCGCGTTTACCGGCGTGCTTGACGCCTACACGCTCGCCGACATCGTCGCCAACCGCCGATCGGTGGCGAAGCTGCTTGGAATCAAGTGACGTGGGAGGGATTTTCGGGACGGCGCAATCGGGACGTCCGCTCAAACGGGCTTGAGTATTTTTTCGGGAACCCAGCCCTCGGTGCCTTCCTGGTCGCGGCGCCAGATCCAGCTGTTCAAGGTTTTGAGCCCATCAAGAATGTCGCCGGCCGCGTGCATTGGCGCTTTCATCGTCCCACGATCACGTCACTTGATCCGGTCCTCGCGCGATGCGTTGAAGCTGGCCATAGCGGTCGATGTAAGTGGCGCGGCATGGCTTGAATCCTGAGGCCGAAGACGAAGCTCGAAGAACTCCGGCCGTGACGCGTGTTTCGATTGTTTGTGGGGTGGGCGTTTTCTATCCCGTTGGGATACAGGACCGGCCGTTGCGACAATTCGTGGGGAAGCCTCGTCCCAAGGAGAGGCGGCATTCCTGCCACCTTGCTCGCGGAGCGGGCACGAAGGTTCGGACGAGCGGCGTTTCGAAGTCGGGTGTTATGGATCGCGACCGGTTGGCCCTGGCAGGGCCATGGCGACAGGAATGATCGCCGCTCCTTGCGAGGCGTTCCCCGCCTTTGCCCGGCGCCGATCAGGGCTTGTTGGTTATTGCGGTCATCCACGCGTTGGAGGTCTCGTGCTCACAGTCGATCTTGAACGAAAACACTTTCTCTATCCCGAAGGAATTGCGCGACACAGCCAGGGGTTGGGAGGCACGACCTACCCTGGGTTATTGATCAGAAATGCGTTTCAACCCCAACGGGGTTGTGACCGTCCGCGCCATGGCAAAAATGTGAGATTGATTGGCGGGAAATCAATCGCGGGAAGATAGCGGCGCAACCCCGTTGGGATACAAGGCGGACCTCTCCGGATCGTTTCAATGCGCCCCAACCGGCGCGATCGGCCTGGTTGTTCGGCCCTTTCCAGCGCCCGTCCTCAAGCCAGATCCAGGATCTTGTCCATGCGGGCGGCGATGTCGGCGAGGCGGACGCGGTCGGCTTTGCCGACTTCGGCGGTGGCCCAGCCGGAGTAGCCGATTTGCTTGAGCGCCTTGCGGACGTTGGCCCAGTCGATGGTGCCGTCCCCGAGCGGATTGGAGAATCCCTTGCGCAGGCCTTCGTTGCGATGGAGCCTCTCGTCCCATTCCTTGATGTCGAGCTTGCCAATGCGTTTACCGAGGACCTGGATCCAGTGTTCGGGCACGCCCCAGCGGACGTTGTTGCCGACGTCGAAGTAGATGCCGAACCAGGGATTGTCGATCTCGTCGACAAAGCGTTCGGCGTCGAGGGCGGAGATGAGAAAGCCGGCCCAGACATTTTCGAGGAGGATCTTTACGCGATGTTTTTCGGCGGCGGGTAGGGCCTTGCGGATGATGGCCTGGCGCTCCTTCCAACTGTCCATGAGCGGGCGTTTCTTGTCGTAGGGGCCGGTGATGAGGATGCCGTTGCCGCCGACGTCGGCGCAGAATTCGATCGCGCGGTTCAGGTCGGGATCGGCGGCGTTGACGAGTCCGTGAATCGGCAGGCCGGATTTATCCCGCGCCTTGATGAATTCATTCTTGCGGGGGGCGTGCGAGCCACGCAGTTCGATGCCGTCAAAGCCGATGTCCTTGACCAGCTTGAACTGGTCTTCGACGGAGAGCTTGGGCTCGTTGACGTCGGTGTACTTGATGGCTTTCTTGATGACGCCGGTGAACTCGCCTCCGCGCGAGATCGAAGGCAGGGCGGCGGCGGTGAGGGCGGCGGCGGTCGTCTGGATGAAGGCGCGTCTTTTCATAAGGCAATGAAGATTCGGGAACGCGTCCTACTTTTGCCATCAAAAACTTGCGAGGGAAACGTGGAAACGGGGATGGCGCGATATTCGGTTGGTAATTAGATGGCAATTATTTTCCGATTCTCTATTTTCGAAATGGCGGGAGATTTGCTGATCAGTTGCTTCTGCTGATCCAGACAGAATGAATTTGTCCTTAAAAAAAGAGAACTGTCCTCACGGACTGAGATTGAGCGCATTGACTGCGCTGCTGGCCGTCGGGGTTCATTTCACGTGCCAGGCGCAATTGGCCGTTTCCAGCGCCGGCGGAGCGATCGAGGACATGCCGAGGATCCGCGCCCTGGCCCAGCGCGCGCCCGAGACCCACGCTCCGGTTCAGATCACGGGGATCGCCCAATTGGAGATGCCGGACGGCGGGATCGTCTTTGTGCATGACGGGGATCAGGGCTTGCTCGTGGATCTGGGAGCCGTGACGGGAGCGGAGTTCCTGGGAAAAAAAGTTCTCGTGAAAGGCGTCGTCGACGGGAGCCGCGGCGCCCATGTAAGGAGTTTGGACATCAAGCCGCTGACGCCTTCGCTGCCCGCCCCTCCGGCGGCTGAGCTCACGCCCGTTGAGCTCCTGGAGGAGAATCAGGCCTATCGCTGGCGCGAGACGGTCGGCCTGGTGCGATCGGCGACCAAGACCCAGTTCGGCTGGCGGTTCGAGCTGAACGAGGCGGGGAGGACTTATCCCGTCGCGACGGTCAGGCGGGGGCGCGCGGTCACGGCCTACACGGTCAACGCCGTCGTCCGTTTTCGAGGCGTCACGCTTCCCATGAAAACAATCGCCGGCGAATCCGATGAACTGGTCCTCTGGGTCGACGACTGGTCGCGAATTGACATCGAACGCGCGCCGCCGCAGCTGCCCTTTCGAAAACCCATTCGCCCGATCGCCGGGATCGTTTCCGCCGCCCCCGACGAATTGGAGTCGCACCGCGTCCGGGTTCGAGCCCGCGTCGAGGCGGTCGAGGGCGCGAAATCGCTCGTGCTGGCCGATGCCAGCGGCTCTCTGCTGGCGGGACTGGCGATGCCCGTCCGGGTTCGCGCCGGCGATTTCGTGGACGCCCTTGGCTTTATGGAATCCGTCGAACAACGGGGCGTGACGTTGGAGCACGCGACATTGAGGCTGCTGAGTCCGCCGCCCGGCGGCAATGCCGGCAGTGTCGGTCGCGGACTCAGTTCCATGGCGTGGGATGCGCTGGTCCCGACCATCGAAAGGATGGAAACGATCGTCGGTCTGTCGTCTGACGAAGCGAAGAAGCAGCATCCGGTCCGCGTGACCGGCGTGGCGACGCTCGTTCAAACGAACCGGGGCGTTGTCTATTTTCAAAACGAAACGGCGGCGCTCCGGGCCTCGGGCTCGGCGGACGCGAGCCGGGTGACGCCCGGCGACCGGGTGGAGGTTTCAGGCTACACTTCGGCCGACGGATTCGGGTCGTCGATCGTCGCCGCCGGAATTCGCGTTCTGGAAAACGAGGGCCGGATTCGGCCCCCCAAAGTCACGACGACCAGTCTGCTCGCCGGCCTGCATGAAAATGAATTGATTCATATTGAGGCCGTGGTTCGCTCGATCGACCGGGGCGGAGATCGTCTCCTGATGAAGCTGTCCCATTCCGCGCGAATCTTTCACGCCCAATTCGACGCGGAAACGGCGCTGCCGGACCGGTTGGTCGGCGCGCGCGTCGGTCTGACCGGCGTCGCCAGGGTGGTCGTCAACCCTGACAATCAGGCGATCGGCGCGCGGATTCTGGCGGGCAGGGCCGAGGATTTGGCGATCGTCGATCCGATCTCGCAGGCGCCCTTTAACAAACCCGCGATGATGATCGCCGAATTGGGAGGATTTCGGGAGGGCGCCTCAGTCACCCGCCGCAACCGGGTCGTGGGAACGGTGACCTTGAAATGGCCGGACCGGATCTATTTGCGGGACGATACCGGGCAAATCGAAGTGCGGATGGCGAACACGGGCTCGCTCTCGGTGGGCGACGATGTGAACGTGCTGGGTTTTCTGGACCTGGACGGAAACCGCACGCTTCTGGTCGACGCGGAAGCGGCATTGATCGCGTCGGGTCGGGATCTGATTCCGACAGAAACGGATGCGGGAGCCCTTTATCGGGATGGCGACTCGGGCAACTCACTGGTGGCGGTGAGCGGGCGGTTGCTGGGCAAGAATTTCGTCGGCCGGCGAGCTTCTCTCTTGCTGGGCGGGGGAAGCGCATCCTTCCGCGGCGTCCTTCCCGCATCTGAAGCGGAGGCATTGGCGGGCCTTCGCGAAGGCAGCGTGGTGCGGGTTGAGGGGGTCAGCGCCTTCCGCGGCGATAAAGACTCAGGGGAAGAGAGTTTGGAGATTCTGATGAGTTCGGCCGCGGATGTGACCGTTCTGCGCGCGGCTCCCCGGTTTTCTTCCGGGACGTTGCTCGCGGCCATCGGAGCTCTCGTCGCCGTCATCCTGGCCGCCCTGGGCTGGGTCGCGTTTCTTCGCCAGCGGGTGAAACACACTGAAAGCCGATTCGCCAAAGCCTTTGAGGCCAGTCCTCTTCCGGTGGCCATTGGCACTCGGAAGGAGCAAAGGATTCTCGACGTCAATGACGCCTTTCTTACCCAGTTTGGATATCTTCGGGACGAAGTCGCGGGCCGCACGATAGAAGAGCTTGGACTCTGTCCCGACTCCGAATTCGCGGCGCAGTTTCAGTCCGATCTTCGGCAGCGTTCCGCCGTCCGAGGATTACAAAGCCAGTTGCGTTCGAAGACGGGGGAGGTTCGCGAAATGTTGGTTTCCGCTGAGCCAATTCAGATTGAGGGAGAGGCCTGCCTCCTATTCATTTTTCAGGACATATCCGAGCGACTGGAGCTGATGAACCAACTTCGCGAGTCCCAGAAAATGGAGGCGGTCGGTCGTCTGGCGGCGGGCATCGCGCACGACTTCAACAATTTGCTCACGATCATTTGCGGCAATAATGAGTTGCTCGAGAATTCGATCGGCCTCAATGCGGAGAATGCGGAATATCATGGAGCCGTGACGACGGCGGCCAATCGCGCGGCCGATCTCACCCGCCAACTGCTCGCTTTCAGCAGCAAGCAGGTGATGCATCGGGCCGCCGTCAATCTCGACGATTTGATTCGCGCCTCGACCCGGATGATGCATCGGACGCTGGGCGAGGACATCGACATCGTTGAGAGCCTGGGCGCGCGAGGAGTTTTGGTTGATTCGGACCAGGGCATGCTGAGCCAGGTGGTTTTGAATCTTGCGGTTAACGCTCGGGACGCGATGCCGCGAGGAGGGAAACTCTCCGTCGCGACGAAGGTCGTGGAACTCCGGCCTGACAATCTGCCCGAACATCCGGACGCCCGGGATGGAGAATTCGTCCGGGTCACCATCTCTGACACGGGCAGCGGCATGGATTCGGAAACGCTCTCCCATATTTTTGAGCCGTTTTACACCACCAAGGAAACTGGCAAGGGCACCGGGTTGGGTCTGTCTACGGTGTTTGGAATTGTGAAGCAGCACCAGGGCTGGATCTCGGTCGCCAGTCGCGTCGGCGAGGGTTCGCAGTTTGAGATTTTCCTGCCGCTGGCGGGGCGGGCCG
>JBLHKZ010000105.1:0-17816 GCA_047618185.1 Limisphaerales bacterium | reverse complement strand
ATGTCCTGCCGGATGGCTTTCTTTAGCGGGCTCTGGTTTTCGCGCAGGAAGCTGCCGCGCCCGACGCGCGTCGCGATGATCCCCTCGCGCTCCAGCTCGGTGTAGGCCTTGGCGACGGTGTTGCGGTTGACCTGGAGTTTCTCAGCCAGGGAACGAATCGTCGGAATCGCCTCCCCGGACTTGATCGCGCCCGAGGCCGCCGCATGCCGGATCTGCTCCGCAATCTGCATGTAGGGCGGCTTCCCCGACTTGTAATTGATCCGAATGATCATCGTGTCATTTATCGTATGTCATAGGACATTATGACAAATGTGAGACTTGTCAAATGGTTTTCTTCAACTGACCGGAAGTGGACTGGCTGTGTTGTTTTGGACCGTACTAACCGCGGATGGCACGGATAGGAAGAAAACTGTTTGAACGGGATGAATCCTGTTCTACCTGGCGGGGGGGGACGGCTTAAGGGCGGCTTCGATGAGGGTGCGGTGGAGTTCGCGCTCTTGTCTGTCTTTGGGGACGGCTTGGGCGAGTTCGCTGGTCCTGCCGTTTGAATTCACCGCGCAGACGGCATTGCCGCCTCGGAGGATTGTCAATCGGTCGCAATAGGCGAGGGCCTGGTCGATGTTGTGGGTGACTAGGATGAGTGTTCTTCCCTCGGCGGCCTGGCGCCATTCCTGGAGGGCGTTCATCACTTTGACGCCGGCGTCGGGATCGAGGTTGCCGGTGGGTTCGTCGGCGAAGACGACATCGGGATCGTGGGAGAGGGCGCGGGCGACGGCGACGCGTTGGTATTCGCCGCCGGAAAGATTGCGGGGCAGGGCGCGGTGCAGGCGTGGTTCGAGTCCGACCTTGGTGAGCAGCGTCGCTGCTTTGGCTTTGGCGACGCCGCGGTCGACGTTGGCCAGGGCGAGGGGAAACATCACGTTTTGCGCGGCGCTGAGATTGGGGGACAAATGTCCGGCCTGAAAAACGAATCCGAAGTGGCGGCGTCGGATCACATCAGGCGAAACCGTTTTCGACGTAGAGCCGTTTCGGTGCAGCCAGCGGCCCTCGCTCCATTCGTAGGTGTGATTCGATTTGCCGGCGGAGCTGAAGTTGAGTTTCAGGTCTTTAGTGTCCGGGCTGGGGGAGTCGAGGATTGCGATGACGTTCAGTAGGGTGGATTTGCCGGAGCCGCTGTGGCCGAGGATGCCGTGCGTGGAACTGGCGCGGATGTCGACATCAAGGGTGAGTTTGAAGCTGTCGGCGTGGATTTGTTTCTCGTCGTAGCGCTTGATTAGGGCGCCGCTGAAGCAGCGCGGGTGGGCTGCTGTTGTCGGGCTGGGATTTGGGGGAGACTCCATGGCGCGGTTCGTGCGTCAGTTGGATTGGACTGGGCAACCCACCCCTAACCCCATCGGCAAGCTCAGGGCAGGCTTCTCTCGGGAGGCGAACTGTTTTGGTGGAAGGGGAAGTGTGTGGCGAATGGTTTCAAGGCGGAAAGGTGCGCGAGGACTCTCGCCCCACCGGCTTTGGATCGCTGTCGCTACTAGATGTGAACGCTGCCATGAAGGGGCTTGTTCGACCGAACGTAAGTTCGATCCAATTAGCCCGTACATTCTCCTCGATCTGATTTTCACGGTAATTCGTCGGCGGTGATCCAGGCGTATTTCTGGTCGGCGCCTTGCCACCAGACTTTGCGTTCGCCCATGTCTTTGACCTCGAAGCGGCCGTTGTCCTGCTCGACAATCTCGATCTTACGATTGGTGCGGAAGGCGACCATGCGCTCTTTTTGTCGCTCCAATTCGTCCTGGGCGTCGGCGAGGAAGTCGTCTCCTTCGCTGGCCAGTTCGTTGAGACTTTTCTTGAGGATGCCGCTCTTCATGGGTAGGCCGGCGTATTCCGTGATGAGATCGGAAATCGGGCGGTCGATGTTGAGGTTGGATTCGCCGAGTTGGGACTTGAGGACGGCGCCCCAGACGTCCTGGATGTCCTGTCGCGTGACGAGCTTGCTGGTAAATCCGGCGAGAATGCCGACGAGCATGTCGATGTTGTGCTGCTCGACGAGGTGGACGAGGTTGCATTGCTCCTGCCCGTTGCGGCTGTTTCGCGTGGTCCAGCCACGGCCAAAAATGGACGCGCTTTGATTGACGTAGTTGCGGGGATTAACTCCGGCGGCCTCGATGGCTTGCGTGACCTTGCGCGCGACGCGGACGCCATAACGTTCGCCGATCTGCGCGAGGCCGACGCCCTGTGCGACCTCTTCGATGGCCTTCGCCGACAGTTCCATTTCGACGACGCGTTCCTGGGCGCGTTTGACGATGGCGGGCGCGAGTTGTTCGGGCTTGGTGAGCGCGAGGCGATTTTTGATGGCCATCAGATTGCCGATTTTCTGCACCTGTTCCTTGAAGCCGGAATCGTTCTTGGCGGTGGGGCCGGTCATGACGTGGATGCCGGCGAAATCGTCGAACTTGGATTGCTTGAGTCGGGCGGCAACGCCTTCGACCGTGTAGCCGCGCTTGTCTTCGGCATGGTTGCCCTGGTCGCCGATGAGAATCATGATCTTGAAACTGGAGGGATTGGTGATCTCGCGATCGGATGCTTCGATGGCCTGAAGGATGCCGTGAAAGACCGCCTCGGGAGGGGTGCCGCCGCCCTGGACATCTTCGGTGGCTTCGAGCAGGA
Organism: Limisphaerales bacterium; assembly: GCA_047618185.1. GTDB lineage: Bacteria > Verrucomicrobiota > Verrucomicrobiia > Limisphaerales > JAYPEY01 > JAYPEY01. The sequence continues at coordinate 15,155 of JBLHKZ010000105.1, read as the reverse complement.
ATCCCTCAACCTGCTCCACGGATTCGGTCAACGGAAGTCGCGCGGTCAGGAAGCTGCGTTTCTTGTTTTCCTCCTGATAGTCGCGATAGAGGACGACCGAGTAGCGAATGAGCGGCTTGTTCTCCTCGTTGCCCCGGTAGGCGTTATCGATGTCGGCGGCGACCTGGACGACGGATTCGGCGGAGGCCTGCATGAAGCGCTTCATGCTGCCGGTGGCGTCGATGGCGAAGACGAGGTTGATCTCGCGGACGGAGCTGCGCGCCTCGCGAATCTTGGCCTGATCGCGGGCGACCTCGGGGGCGGAAAGTCCCTTGGTTCCGCCTTCGACGTAGATCTGATCGCCGATGTAGCCGAGTTCGAGAATGTTGCCCAGTTCGGGCGCCAAATCATTCGCCTTCGCTTTGAAGAGGGGAAAGCGAGGTGTCTCGTAGCTCCAGCGTTCGACGTGTCGCGTGTCTTCCTCGGCGATGGGCGTGAGCGGTTTGTCGTTCAATGTGGTCTCGCCATCCATGAAGGCTTTGAGTTCGGCCTCTTCCTCGAAAATGGCGACGCCGCCGGCGCCTTCCGCAATTTTAGCGGGATCCACTTCTTCGAGCCGCTTCGCGAGGTTGGACTTGTTGAACTCGATCGCCTGTCGCGTGTCCCATTCGATCACGCGTCGGCCGTCGACCCAGCCGATGACGTTCTCGGTGAAGCGGTTGGCGCGCGGGATGACCGGGGTTTCCGAAAGCAGAAAGCTGGTGGGCTTGCCGGGGCGTTCGACAGTCTTGAACACGTAGTAGAATTGAAACAGTCCGAGCTCGCGGATCTTGTCAAAGGAGGAGCCATCCAATCGGGTTCCCGGGCCATTGAGAGCATTGGCGGTGTTCAACTCCATCTTGCCGCCCGCGTCGTTCCACTTGTTGACGATGATCGCCTTGCGGAAAATCTTGTATTCGCTCTGCAGCGCTTCGCGTCGGAGCAGAACGTCCTCGGCGCGGAGCCAGCCTTTGATCGCGAGCTTGCCGCGTTGGGCCAATTCGCCCGCGAGGTGAAAGGTCTTGCCGTTGGCGGTGTGGGTGTCGGCGAGAAAGAGCGCGTCGCCGTATTTCGCGCGTTTCATGCCGGGGCCGTCGGCCTTGGGCCAGGCGAGCAGGAGGGCGTTGTCGGCAACGACCATGACGCGAATCAGTGAGCCGTTCTTGTCCTGCACGGGGCGGTCCTTGACGCCGTTGGGGTAATTGATTTCCACGGCGGCCTGAGCCGAGCCGCAGATAAAGAGGATGGCTGTCAGGGCAATTGCCCAGGCTGAACAGGTTTTTCGATTGAGTGTGTTAGTCAATTTCATGATCGGGCGCATGTCGGTCAAAGTCTTTTGAGTTGGTCTGAAATTATTTGAAAGCGTGGTTCTTCTGGCGTTCGGTTTATCGGGCGGGAGCGGCTGGGACGAGTTTGTCGATTTCGCCGTTGATCAGCTCCATGACCTTGTCGACCTCCTTGCGCGATTGATAGCGGAAGAGATTCTTGTCCCCGGTCATGCGCTCAATTCGATCCTGCAGCGCGGTGAGATAGCGCGAGGTGGAGCCGTTTTCGATTACCAGCAGCGAAGCGTCCGCCAGCTGCAAACTGGCGATCAGGTTCTGCGTGGTCTCGCGATCGGGAACGGCGCCGGCGGTTTCTCCTCCGGGATTGTGAGGCATGACGCAGACGATGTTCCAGCCGCCGTGAATTTCCAGATGTTGGGCCAGGGCGAGTTTGTCTTCGAGCGCTCCGATGATCTCGGCCGCGCCTTTGGGAGTCATCATGCCGCCGCGAACGGACTGGTCTCGAAAGCCGTTAAAGAAGAACGAATAGAGGTCGAAATTCTTGTCCTTGAAATCGTCGGGCTTGACGGTGTCGTAGGGGCCGCGATCGGCGCCCACGATCAGCGGCGCCTTGAGTTGGTTCCGGGCATCGATGCGATTGAAGAGTTCGTCGGTGATCCTGTTTCTCAACACGGTGAAGTTGGACCAGCGGCGGGCGGGGTCGATAATGATGGCGAGTCCGCGTTGATCCGGCGCGACCTTTTTTCGGATCTGAGCGGGAAGTGTGTTGTTGTTTGCCCCGAGCAGGTCGTTGAGAGAGGTGAGGTTGGCCATGTCGAATACGAGCGACTGGCGGAAGCCGGGAACGTCCACGTCGAGCGTGAGTCGTTGATTGTCCCGTGTCCGGGACAAGGCGCCAGAAACCGCAGCCGTCCATCGGCTTCGCTCGGAGTTGGATTCGCGGCTCAGAATTGCGGGGCCTTCGATGCCGGTGGGTTGGCCGCCGGCCAGGACGCGAACCATCCCTTTGTGGGCGTCGGGGGGCGCGGCGGCGTTGGCTGAGATGAGGACATTGAATTGGACGGGTTCGCCGGGCACGAGCGTCATTGCGTTGATGACGTTCAGCGGGCTCTTGCCGGAAGGATTGACCGTTTCAGGGAGGCGGGCCCAGTCGGCGGCGCCCTTCGGTCGGACGAAGAGGGGAAGCTGGCCGTTGACTTTGGGCAGGGCGGCAGTGGTCAGCGATCCCTTTGAATCGAAGAATCCCAGCGATGCGGGCGTTCCAGAGCCACTGCTGACGCCGAGTTCGAAATTCGGCGGAACGACGCCCGGCGCGTTCTGCGGCATCAGGGCGAATACGGCGGTGAGCCCCACCGGTTGGGTCACCTTGACGAGATTCGTTCTGATGACGGTCAGCGTGACCAGGTTGGTTTTCGGAATGTTCACCACGTTGGTGCGCATGACCGTCTGGGTCACGGTCACCAGATTCGTTTTGGGGACATTGACGAGATTGGTTTTGGTGACGGTGAGTGTGACCAGATTGGTTCTGGGAATGGTCACGAAGTTGGTCATTGTGATCGCTCTGCCGGGCGTCGAAACGAGGGGCGCTGCGCGGCGCGGGGGAACCAGGCTGGAAAGATCCTGATAGCGAAGCAGCAGGAGCCGTTCGCCGGGCTTGGCGGGATTCATCGTTGCCATGATTTGGGTCGCCGATTTGCCGATGCGAAGGCGAAACATGCGGGCGCTGGCGGGCGGGGCGAGGGCTGCGCCAGAGCCGAGTTCCGCGAGATTCGAAAACTTCGCGGTGCGCGCGCTGCCGTCGGGAAGGACCTGAATAACGGGACGTCCGTCGGACAGTTGGACTTCAACCGGACCGGTCGTGAGATCCGCCTGGCCGATGGTCGCGGAATCGAGAGCGACATCGACGCGCGTGCGGTTGCCGGAGCGGAAGACGGGCAGTCCTTCGCGTAGGCTGATCGTGCCCTGTAGTTTGAGCACGGGACTGCGCGTCGAGAAGGCGCTCGGTTCGACCAGAAATGTCTGCCCGGCGTAGGAGCGAATATCGTAGTCGGGGTGGTTGAATCGAATTTCGACGGCGCGTCGTTTCTTTGCGAAATGAAGCGTCCACAGCGTGCTGTAGTTGATGCCGGTCTTTTGATTGATGGTGGCGCGGTACTCGTAGGCGTCGCCGCGTTGACTTTGAAGGCGGAAGCCGGGTCGCATTGCGCGAAACTTGTAATTCGAATTGTCGGCGCCGGTTTCGGTTTTCGGGAGACGGTATTCCAAGCCGCCGGCGATCTCGTTGGGAATGTCGCAATTGATCGGCTCGAGCTGCAGGATGATCGTGTATTCCGGGATCCTCGCCGCCGAGCAGGGCGTCAGGCTGGCCGCCAGAATTAGAATGGCGATCGTATTGCGGAGGCGAATGGGAAATTTTTGGAGCCAATGTGGTTCGCGGCGTTTGGCCGAGGTTCGGAATGGCTTCTGGTTTTCAAGAGGGGTTATCATCAGTTTTTCTTATAGGGCCAGAATTCGCCCAAGGTCGATCATTATTGCATTGGGATTGTTTCTGGGGAATTCGATGCCGCATGGAGCGGCCACCTTCAACCGCGACAGCGATCCACTGCCGGTGGGGCGAGAGTCCCCGCGAGTCCACTTCAGTATCCCGACGGGATTAGAGCGACGCTGGCGTCCTTTCAGGACTTCGATATGGGCTCGCGGGGACTCTTGCCCCACCGGTATCTTGGATTCCTTCGGAGTTTTCACAGGGAGCGAAGGGCTTGAGCGGGTTGGAGTCTGAGGGCGAGCGATCCGCCGAGGGTGACGGCGGCCATGCACAGGAGAAACGTGCCGATGGCCGTGTAACCCAGGACCCGGCCGGACATGGAATCCAGATTGGCCGTTTCGACATCGAGCTTGATGAGCGCGGCGAGGCCGTCGGCGGTCCAGCCTCCCAGCGTGGTCGCCGCGCCGGCTGCGATGGCAAAGGCGATAGTCCAGATGATGACGGCCTGGAAAACGAAGGTGACGCCGACCTCGGCATTGGTGGAGCCGAAGGCTTTGAAGATGCCGATCTCCTTGGTCTTGCGTTGGATCGTCTGCGCGAATGACAGGCCAATGCCCACGACTGAGAGGATCCCGACGATGCCAATGATGGCGGCGAGCAATCCCTGCCCGAAGCGTGACAATTGAATGAGCAGGAGAGCCTGGTCCTTGGCGCTGCTCTTGACGTTGAAGCCCAGGCCGTAGAGCAGATCGGCAGCGGCGGGGACTTCTTCCACGCGCGCGACATCCAGCGAGCAGTTCATGTAGCCCTTCATGGAGCGCGATTCCGTTTCGGCGCGCAAGGGATCGGGCCAGGCGATTTTCGTTTCGTTCGCCAGATCGATTTCGAGTTTCTCGGAAACGCGCTTGAGGAATCCGGACCAGCGCTCCCTGGTCCAGGGGATGCGACCCTTGCGGGGAAGGTTGAAGTGAACGGCTCCGTCCTTGCCATCGATCGCCGCAGTGACGCCGTTGTTCTTCAAATAGCCGGCATGTCGTTCGGCGCGCTTCTGCGCTTCGTCGCGCGGCAGGTCGAACTGGCCGAGACGAGCGCTGTCGTAGAATTTTGTGGGCGACCATTCCTGCGCGCGGAAACGATGGCCGAAGTCCTCGGCGACGACGTATTCGCCGTAGGGCAGCGTTCGCACGACGCCGACGACTTTGAGGGGCTCTTCGCGCTCAGTCAGCGATCCGCTGAAGCGACGCGCGTATTTGACGCGAATGACGCCGGGCGTTTTGCGGAACGCCTCCAGATCGCCGTATCCAAGATGTTTCAAAAGCCGATCGGTGACGACGATCTGGCCTTCGCCCTCGTCGATGAATCCAGTGGTTCCGTCGGGCGTCACGGGGCGCACATCGAGGTTGTTCAGCAGGGTGTCGCCGCGCTGCAGAATCTGCCCCGTGGTGTGGCCGCGTTTGTCGGCCAGTCCTTCCGTGTCGAGCAACCACATTTGCATGTCGGACCAGCCGTAGGCTCCCTTGACCGTGAATTGCGCGCGTTCGGCCGCGGCCTGTGCGAACTGCCCGTTCAGGAAGGCGAGTTCGCGTGGGTTCAGCAGTTTGGTGTCGAAATGCTGTTCATCCGGCAGCGTTGGCAGTTCGTCGGAAAAGGGCTGCATCAGGCGGGTGAATTCGGGCACGCCGCCCGTTTGCTTGGCGAATGTGATGCGAGTCGCCAGTGGGTTCTCGTTGATGTTCTCCCGGATCCAACGAATGCCGCCTTCGTAGATCGACGCGACGACCAGGATGGTCACGATGGAGACGGTCACTGTCAGGATATTCAGGGCGGGAGTGAGCCAGTATCGGAGACTGTGGGTGAAGGAAGCCAGTCGCTCGCGAGCGTCAGCGCCGTAGAACGACATGGGGAACATATCCAAGACGGCGTGGGTCAGGAGATAGCGGAGTCGTTTCACGTTGTTTTCAAGCGGCTGCGGTAAAAGTCTCCGTGACGGACAAAACATGGGCAATAAGATTCTGGATATGACCGCGAATTGGTTGATGGGAAGCAGCGGTGGAGAACCGAGCGGCGTGAGCGAAAGCGATCAAAGGATAGTTTGGACGAACCCACTCCTGACCCCGTCCTGTAGCTGTGCATTATCCACGAGTTGCAAAAGGGGACCTTTTTTGATTCACGCCAAAAGGCCTCCGAATGGATGCAGCGTGAGAAAGCAAGAGAGCGTGAAATCTCCGAAGGAATCCAAAAAGCCGGTGGGGTAAGAGTCCCCGCGAGCCCATATCGAAGTTGCTGAAAGGACGCCGGCGTCGCTCTAATCCCTCAGGGATACTGAAGTGGACTCGCGGGGACTCTCGCCCCACCGGGGTTGGAACGCTGTCGCTGTTGAAGGTGGCCGCTTCCAGGAAGCGGTGGATTTGTGTGACCAACCGGGCCAAAGCGGCGGCCATACATTGGCAATGCACAGCTCCTCGATGGGGCCAGGGGTGGGTTGCCAGGCGACTCGAACGTTGTTCGAGTTATGGAATGAGGCGACGGGCGCATTTCACGCCTGAACTTCATTGGCATTTCCGCGGATCTCGGTTTGAGTGATCGGCGATGAGTTTAATGGGCAAAGCAGCGATGGTCTCATGGCACGATCTGGACTCGGGAACCGAGGTGGATCATGACGATTGGCATTCGCATGAGCATTTGTTCGAGCGAGTGGGGTTGCCCGGCTTCAAGCGGGGGCGAAGATGCCGTTCAAACGGCGAAGCGGCCGAAGAGTATTTTCTGATGTATGAAGTCGACGATTTGTCGGTCTTGACCTCTGAGGCGTATCTGGCTCGGTTGAACGATCCAACGCCTTGGTCGACGAGGATCATTCCGACCATTCGCAACATGACGAGGACGTTATGCCGGACTCTGTTCAGCGTCGGCGGGGGATTGGGAACAGAGATTCTCACGATTCGCTTCTCGGCCGGCGGAAAGAGACGCAGTTCGATCGTGAATTGGCTGCTGGACGGAAGACTCTCGGAGGTGGCGGCGCGCCGGGGAATCGTCGGGGCGCATTTGCTGGAGGGCGACGAGGCAGCGAGCGGAGTCCAGACTGACGAAGCGCGCCTTCGGGGCGGCGGCGATCAAATCGCGGAGTTGGCGCTCATCGTGGAGGGTTACCATCCCGAGGCGTTGAGCGGGTTGTTGGAAGACGAATTGTCGGCAGAGAGATTTGTCGAAAACGGCGCGGGCGCCGAGTGTCATTGCGGCCTATATCGGGTGGCTCACGTCGTGACAAAGGCGGACCTGCCCAGCGTGAAATCCGGCTTATGAAGCGAAGCGGTTATGAAGAAGGAGTCGGACAGCTTTGGCCCTTGCTGGCGCTCCGTGCCAAAACGACTCATTGAGTTGCGCATATGACCGATTTGCCATCAATCCCCAATCAACCGATTTCACAAGCATCCCATAGGAGCAGAATACCGCTCTGAATTCCGCGTTTTTGGCGGATTCTGAAGGCCGTTTTCGGAATGACGTTTTAGAATTTTCCTGGTTCGAGTTCCCGGTGGCTGTTTGCGTCAACGTGTGGCGGCGGCTGTCCCACAGCCGGGCGGGCAATACCCCGGCAAAAACGCCTGTTCGGGAGCTCCGAGCATCCGCAAATGGCCCCTGGCTGTCCCATAGCATCGGAGCAGCGAAGTCAAATCCCAGTAACGCCACAGGCTGCTGCGCAGCAGGCGTTGGAAAGGCCGTTGCGGCTGGGAGGCGTCGCGCCGCGAAGCGCGCTCAAGGGTCCGCCGTGCAACCTTAGCCCGTCACAAACGTCATTGAGACTCAGGCAATGAGCCAACTGGGCGTAAATGAGAGTGACGACATGGCTCCAAGGACTGAACGTCCGCGCCTTTTTGTCGACGCCGGTTTCCCTCGCAATTTTTGGGACCAGATGAGGAGGAATCAGATTGCAAATCTGCTTGAGGATGCTGAACTTGCCACGCGCTGGCTGGGGCTGGGATTTTGTGTTCATCCCTGCTGAATGGCAGGTTCAAACCCTTCCGGCCAGCGTTTCTCCCTCCCTCCTGTGGGATGCCTGTGTTGATGATTCCCGAATTCCAGGACCCTTTCATGCCCCTTTCACGGCGCTCGGACTGATCGGAATCAACGCGATGCGTCTGGCTAATTGAGTTTCGATCTCTGCGATGTAGGGGCGCTCATTACGACGCTTTGCGGCCAACTGCGGATCCGTGGTCGAGGTGGTCGCCAGACTTCGATTGACGATCCATGCGTAGGGCTCAATGCCGGCGCGCCGAAGGTCCGTCTGGAGCGATGCAGCTTCGTGAACCGGTGTCGCCTCGGGCAGCGCTACGACAAGAATCCTGGTGAATTCCGGGTCGCGAAGGCGAGGGAGCAATTGCTGAACTTCATTGGAAAGATTCCCGCCCCCCCTGGCCACTTCCCGGTGGTAGGCTTCGGTTGTGTCCAACAACAACAACGTGTGGCCCGTCGGAGCCGTGTCCAACACCACAAACTGAGTTTCACCTTTTGCCACTATTTTGGCGAAGGCGGCAAAGACTGCGATCTCCTCGATGCAGGGAGATTTCAGCTCTTCGACAAGCAAGGCGCGAGCTTCGGCGTCAAGGTTTGCGCCCGTGGTTTCCAAAACGTGTTGAACGTGACGTTCTGTTTCGTGCTTGGGATCGATGGCCGCAATCGTCAGATTATTCGGAATATTGGAGAATCGTCCCGTCAAGTGATCGGCTGGATCGGTGGTCGCCAGCAAGATGGGCTCTCCGAGTTCCGCCAATTGGAAAGCCACTTGGGCCGCGACGCTGGTCTTCCCAACTCCTCCTTTGCCCATCGTCATGACGACACCGTTTCCTGCCGCGGCAATCTCGTTGACGAGTTCGCGCAACTTCGGGAACGGGCCGGGTTCGGCGAGATTTTCCGAGATGGGGGCTTCCGCATCCTCGAACCCCGGATCGATCAGGGCGCGCAGTCGGTTGATTCCCACTGCGCCTGTCGGCCGAAACGGAATTTGCATTTGCGGCAGCGGTTTCAGCCCACTCGGGATATTGTTGAGCGTGGAATTTGACTCTTCCTGCAACTGCATTGCGACCGCGTCCGATTCATCGCGCGCCTTGAAAATAGCGTTGATCACAAGGCTTTGGCGACGGATGCCAGCGTCGAGAAGTTCGCTCCCTGCCCGGGCGGCTTCCGCCAACGAACCGGCATCCGCGCGTGCGACCAGGATCAACGACGTCAGGCTTGCATCCTTCAAGGCGTTTAGAGCGCGATCATAATTGGCTTTCTGATCCTTCAAGCCCGCCAGCGGCCCCAGGCAGGACGACCCGGATTCGTTCGTTGCGATGAAATCGCTCCATGCCGCTGGAAGATTCAACAGTCGGAGGGTATGTCCGGTTGGCGCGGTGTCCAATACGACGCGGTCATACCCCGCCACCGCGGTCTCATCGCCGATGAGCCGTGAGAATTCGTTGAAGCTGGCGATCTCGGTCGTGCACGCGCCGGAGAGCTGTTCCTCGATTCGTGCGACGGCTGAGTCGGGCAGGACGCCACGATAAGGGCCGACGATTCGCTCCCGATATGCGAGCGCGGCCGCGTTCGGGTCGATGTTCATGGCGAACAGATTTGGAACCAGCGGAATGGCGCGAGGTTCCGCCCCCAGTTCCGTCTCCAATACCTCGTTCAGATTGGATGCCGGATCGGTGCTGATGAGCAGGACCTTTCTGCCAGCATCAGCCATGGCGACACTCGCGGCGCAGGCCAGTGACGTCTTTCCAACTCCGCCCTTGCCGGTGAAGAAAAGGAATCGAGCGTCGGCGTCAATGAGGTCCTGAATCATGGCTCAAATCAGCAACAGGAATCGCCATCGCAGGATGACGACTCTTTTGCCGCCGGGGCGGGCTGCTCTGGTGACGCGCAGCAACTTTCGTCGGCCTCGTCGCCACAGCAGGATTCGCCGGAGGGAGACGCCCCTAGCAATTGTTCCAGTTGTTCCGGCGATGGATAGACGCCCTTCATGGCGAGTTTGCCGTCAATCAGCACGACCGGCAAAGCGTCCGGCCCCTCGTCGGTCAGGACTTGCTGCACGATGGCGTTGCCCGCGAATGCGCCCGGTTCCTGCGCGAGGTTGAATCGAAGGATCTCCGCCCGATCGGTAAAACGTTTGAGCTGGCCGGCGAAGGCGGTGAGTTGCTCGTCGGGGGAGGGGCCGCATACTCCGGTGGAGCAGCACATGGCGGGGTCAAAGATTTCGAGTTTTTTCATAATCTTAGTGGGCTTTCTGATTGATAAGGATTTTTGAATTTGGAGGGCGACTTGAAGGTTTACGAATCCGCTGGATTCTTCCTGGGAAACCAATGTTGGGTCCGCTGGCAGATGCGGACGAGAAACAGCATCAGCGGAACTTCGATCAAGACTCCCACCACCGTGGCCAGCGCGGCGCCTGAGGCGAGACCAAAGAGCATGACGGATGTGGCGATCGCCACTTCAAAGTGATTGGAAGCGCCGATCATGGCGGAGGGCGCCGCGTCTTCATAAGAGAACTTGAGCCATCTTGCCGCCAGGTACGTCAGGCCGAAGATGAACAACGTCTGCACGGTCAGAGGAATCGCGATCCAAAGGATGGTCAGCGGGTTCGCCAAGATCGTTTCGCCCTTGAAACTGAACAACAGGATGAGGGTCGCCAGCAGGGCGCCGATGGAAACCGGCGTGAGAAAACGCAGGAATTGCTTGGCGAACCATTCGGGCCCTTTGGCCTTCATGATCCAGATGCGCGTTGCGTAACCGGCGACCAGCGGCAGGGCGACATAGATCGCCACGGAAAGAAGCAGCGCCTGCCAGGGCGCCGGCATGTGATTGATACCCAGGAGCCATCCGCCCAACGCGCCGTAGAGCAGCAGCATCGTCAGGGAGTTGATGGCCACCATAACCAGCGTATGCCCCTGATTGCCCCTGGCCAAATGGCTCCAGACCAGGACCATGGCGGTGCATGGAGCGATTCCAAGCAGGATGGCGCCGGAAATGTAGGAGCGGTAAAGCTCAACCTCGGTTCCGTCTTTGACAATCTCCGTGCCGGGCAGCATGCCCTTGAACCACATGCCGAGAAACACCGTGGCGATCGCCAGCATGGTGAACGGCTTGATCACCCAATTCACGATCAACGTCAGAATGACAGGCTTCGGATTCCGGCTCGCCTTGACTACTTCGCCGAAATCGATTTTCACCATGATCGGATACATCATGAAAAACAGACAGATGGCGATGGGGATGGAGACGACCGGCGCGCCATTCACGTAAATCGCCATGCTATCCAAAGTTTCAGCGAGGCCCGGAGCGACTTTCCCAAGGCCGATGCCGAGCAAAATGCACAGCCCCACCCAGACCGTAAGGCGACGTTCAAAAAGACTCATCGGTTGCTTGTCTGATTTCATGGAATTTCGTGGAGTTCTTCGGGGAGTTCTTCGGGGAGTTCTTCGGGGAGTTTTACAAGAGGGGATGAAGGGATCGATGGATCGGCGGGTCTCGGAGACTTCAGCAACATTCCGATTCTCCACAAGACGACAAGACCGAATCCACTACCGCGCCCGGACAGGCCGATCCCTTGCTCTGTATTTTTTGTAGAATCTTCGTTCGCTTGCGCAGATCCGTCGCGAACTCCGATCGCTCATTGGAAAGGTCCTGAAGGCATTTGAGATTCTCGATGAGGACGGGGTGGGGCTTGTCCTGCAATTGGTAGATCATCCATTGCGCCTCCCGCTCCCCGCGCACCATGCCCAGCTCCTTCATGTATCGGAGCTGTTTGGAAATCTTCACCTGATCGGCAGCGAGAATTTCGACCAGATGACAAACACACAGCGGCCCCTCTTTCAGCAGATTCAGGATCCGCAGCCGCTGCCCATCGCAGAGGCACTTGTAGACTTTGATAAATTCCATGAAATGCATATACCGAATAAAGCATATACATGCAAATGCATAAATTCTGAACGGGTCGTGAACGGGTCTATCCGATAATTGAAGAAAAGGCTGGGTGTGTGAAGAATCAGGAAGACTTTTGAAATGAGTTTGAAGAGACTAGTTGGAGAATTGCTGTAAACGGGTCGGTTCTCACTTTTTGACAGTTTCTGACGCTGGAAGCAATTTAGCGTTTGTGCCTGCTCCGCAGACAGGGCGGTCCTACTTCGCCGCGATTGGTCCACTTTTCAAGAACGCGATCAGATCGGCCATGGCTTGCGGGGGGATGGCTTGCTCGACGCCTTCGGGCATGAGGGAAATGGTCGAGGCGCGAATCTCGAGAATGTCGTCGCGACGCACGGTTTCCTTGACGCCCTGGGTCATGATTAGCGTGATGCCGGACGCCGATTCGGCGTGGATCAGGCCGGTGAGGGAACGGTCGTCCTTCGTCTCCACGCTGTAGTTGGTGAAGCGCGGTTCGACGATGGCGTTGGGATCCAGGATGGCTTCGAGGAAATCGGCGACGCCCTTGTTGCGATAGACGGCGAGGTCGGGGCCGACGACGGTTCCCTGGCCGTTGAGGCGATGGCATGACGCGCAGTTCTTCGCGAACACTTCGGCTCCCGTGGTGGGATTGCCGGTGAGGCTGGCGACGGATTTGTAACGGGCAATGACCGCGCGGCGATCGGCGGACTGGCGAAGGGGGAGAAGCTTTTCAACCCGAGCTTTAATGGTCGCGTCTTCCTTGCGGGAAAGTCGGAGACGGGTGACGGGATCGATGTCTGCTGGCGAGACGAGGCCGGCTTCGACAGCGTCAAGCAGGGCGAGGATCCATGGCTGTCGTGCGATGAGTTTCCCAACAATCGCCGTGCGAAGAGCGGGTGTCTGACGCGGCCAGTTTTTCAGAAGTATCATCGGAATGTCGGGCGACGAGCGTCGGGTGATCATATCGATCGCAGCCTGGTGGAGTTTCGAAGAGTCGGTTTGATCGAGCAAACTTGCGAGGAGAGGGAGATCGTTGTCGAAATTGTTGAATCCGCGTCCGTGTAGCCGGATGGCGGCTTCCCTCAGGCTGGCGTTCTGTCGGGCGTCTGGGGCGATTGTGTGGGCCCGGGCGTAGAGGCTTTTCAGGCGGGCGGCGGCGGTCTTGATTGAGGGATTGGAGGAGTTGACGAAGTCGGTGATTTTGAGGCCGCGTCGATCGAGCGTGTCCTGCATCACCACGGTGGCCCGCCAACGCCAGGGTTCGAGATTCTCGGCCTCGTCATTGGCTGGCGCGAGATTGGCGAGCAGTTCACCGAAGGTGTCCTTTTTGGCGACGGCTGCGGCGGTGGCGATCAATTGCCCGACTGCGGTTCCTCGGTTGGCGTCGTCGGCTTTCGCATCGAATGCGCCCCGCAGAATGATCTCCGGTTGAGTGACGGCGGAGCTGAGGATCGCGGCTCGGATCCATGAGTCTCCCAGATCGCGAGCCAGAATGCGTGCGAGAGCCTCGCCCGCTTTGCGGTCGCGCCAATTGCCGAGGCTCAGGGCGAGTTGGAAACGAACGGCGGGATCGGGGTCGTCGGTCATCTGCGTCATTTTCGTCGCCAGAATGGGTTTGTCGGCGAGGCGCGGCTCGCTCAGTCGGACGGCCTGTTTGCGAACGCCAGGATGGGGGTCGGACAAGGCCCGCGCGAGCGCCTCGTCGGTCAACGATCGGAGGCCGTCGAGCGTGCACAACGCCTGCATGCGTGCCTGGGGGATCTTGCTGTCGCGGGCGAGTTGCTCCAGCGGTTGGGTCGCCGACCTGTCTTTCCGACTGACGAGTTCCTGGTGGATGGCATCGCGCAGGACGCCGTTGCCGGTGTTGAGTTTTTTGGCCAGATCGGCCGAGGACAATGAGGAGAGGTCGGAATGGTTTATCAGTCGTTTGCCGCGGGGGTAGATGCGGTAGATGCGGCCCATGTCGGAGCCGGCGCGGGGATCGAGTTTCGCGAGGCGCTCCTTGGGAATCCAGCGGGGATGCTCGATGACGAAGCGATACATGTCGACGACCCAGAGGGCGCCGTCGGGGCCGGTTATGGCCTGGACGGGGCGGAACCAATTGTCTTTCGAGGCGAGGAATTCCGAACGCTGTTCGTCGGGCGCGCGGCGGCCGCGAAAGACGGGGCCTTCGGGGTGAAGCTCGAGTCGGCGCACGAGGTTGTGAACGGGCGCGCAGATGAAGGCGTCGCTGTAGTAGTCCGCGCCGAGGAGGGAGTCGCGATAGATCGTCGCGCCGCAGCCGCCGGTGATGCGATTGGCGTGCTCGGGACGGTTGAAGCGCTGGAGCAGTTCGCTGACGGGGTAGATGCGTTCGGGTTCCTTGTCGGCCGGAACGTAGAAACGATCCGAGGGCAGGGCGACGTGGGGATTACGATTGGCGTAGCGCTCGGGCAGAGGAAATTGAAAGAGCGAGCTGCTGTTGTTGCAGCCGAACCAGTTTCCCCAGTCATCGCGCGCGCGTCCCTGCTGGGTGTAGCCGGAGGCGATTTCAAACAGACCGAGATCGGGCTTCATGCGGAAATCCTTGCTGCGGAGATCGACTGTGCGTCCGCCTGATTTGGAGCTGATCACGCCGCCGCGCAGGCCGTTGGCGCCATAGATCCAGTTGTCGAGGCCCCATGAAATCCCGTTGACCCGGGCCTGGTAGTTGTCGGTGATAAATCCACTGAACAGCTTGTCGACCCTGTCGGCCTTGCCGTCGCCGTCCGTGTCTTCGGCGTAGAGAATATCCGGGGCGGCGCAGACGAGCGCGCCCTTTTTCCAGGCCATGACATCGGTCGGGAAGGGGAGGCCGTCGAGGAATAGCGTGGATTTGTCGTAGCGGCCGTCGCCGTCGAGATCGTTGAGAAATTTGACGCGGCCGCCGGGTTTCCAATTGCCGTCGAGCCCGCTGGGGTAGTCGTGCATCTCGACAACCCAGAGCTTGCCGTCGATGCCGAAGTCGATGGCGACGGGATCGACGATCAGCGGTTCGCTGGCGACGAGTTCGACGTGGAAGCCGGGCTTGGTTTGCAGAAGCGCGGCGGATTCGGCGGCGGGCGTCGGCGGGGTCATCTCCGCCTTGAGTTTCGGATTGGCAAATTCTTTTGGGACGGTCTGACGCACGGCGGCGACGATTTTTTCCTCGAGGCCGGGGCGGAACTTGTTGGGCCGATCGTAATAGACCATCGACGACTCGCCCTCGTAGCCGCCTTCGCGAAGAATGCGTTCCGAAGGAATGTAGCAGGGGACGTCGTTGGCGTAGGCGTTGACCCAAATGCGGCGGGGATCGAATTCGCGTTTCAGGCGGAGCGAATAGTCGACCACGACCTCGCCGGGCAGGAAGACCATCGCGAGCTCGTCGCCGAAGCTCCAGGATTGAACCATGTAGGGCAGCGAGGCTTGAAGCGTTTCGCCGCGATCGAGGC